>JAFSKE010000052.1 GCA_017449135.1 Synergistaceae bacterium | reverse complement strand
TTATGGCGGTTATGGCACATGGTGGAATCTTCACTGGATGCTTTCTGACGAGAAGGAGACTTACATCATCGAATGTATTGACGGTGAGCTTGTCGCAAGAAACGACACGGACAACATCATGACAAATTTTTATGTCAACTACGCTCCCAAGACTCTTTACGCAAAGCATATAGCAGAGACAGGGCAGAAAGTAGCGGGAAAAATTTATGAGAACTTCCCAATCCTTACGCCTCATGCCTGCGGAGTTGAACGTTACGCAATACTCAGAGAACATTACGAAGAGGGCGGAAAATCTGCTGAAGGAATGGCTCACTTAATGGAACGTGTTAAATATACACAAGCGTATGAAGCTGATACAAATCCCTTCTGGTACACGGAGTATACAGAAGGAAATTTGACAATCGCAAACACTCCTATGGATTTCAAAGCAGCCATGCAATACGGTTTTGATACTTACAAGCTGCACGACAGAAACATTCAGCCCAATAATTTCTGGCATACATGGCACACATCAGTTTACGACTTTGCTAACAAAACACTCCGTTTGAACATTCAGGAAGATTATTCAAAGCATTACGATTTCAAATTGAAATAATAAAATTCATTCTGCCCCCGATCGAAACATGACGGGGGTATTTTTTTAATACAAAAATGTTGAGACCAATAATAGATATTTTAATGACGGTAATTTTATTACTGACGATGTCATATGAATTAATCGGCGTAGCACTTTCCGAAATAATAAATTTTGACGGTTACGAATACGGCTCATTAATTCATGAATTTTTAGGAATTAGTTTAGTGATTTTGTTTTTCTTTCATTTATGGTTAAATCGCTGGTGGCTTAAAACTTTATTCAAAGGCCGTTATAATTTAACGAGAATAATTTTGACATCGATAAATTTTGCGTTAATAATCGACATGGTTTTATTAACATTCGCAGGAATGTATATGTCAAGGCTTGTCGAAACTCCCGAAACGGATTCGTTAATGTCATTTTCGAGAATTTGTCATGTTACGGCATCATATTGGGGATTTATTTTAATGAGTTTTCACGCAGGATTGAATTGGCATATTTTCAGTGCGATGATGTTCAAGAAAATGAAAATCGAAAGCAAAATTATTCCTCACATAATCGCAATAATAATTATGATTTACGGGGCATACGCATTTATTAAGCGAAATTTTTGGGATTACATGAGCATGAATATTTTATTTGTGTTCTTTGATTACGAAGAGCCTTTTATGTATTTTATACTTGATTATGTTGCAATAATGTTTTTGTTTGGGAGCTTGGGACATTATTTATTTTTGATGTTGAAAAAGCCGACTAAAAAATTTTGATTCTGTTTTTGAAAACATCTTTATAAAAATTTGCAATAACTGAATAAAATTAACTTTTTTGTAGTGGCAAATGTAGTGGCAAAACTCATCTCGGAGGTGCGAATAAAAATTTTGAATTTCTCAGGAATCATTATCGGAATTTTTGCGTTTATTATAACAGGAATCTTTCACCCGATAGTCGTAAAAAGCGAATATTATTTCACAGAAAAAATCTGGCCTTTGTTTTTGATCTTAGGAATAATAAGTGCGTTTTTATCGTTAATAATTCAAAATCATACTTTATCGGGGATATTTGGAATTTTAAGTTTTGTTTTGTTATGGTGCATTCGTGAATTGAAGGAACAGACTAAAAGAGTCGAAAAAGGCTGGTTCCCGAAAAATCCTAAACGAAAATCATGAATATTTTGCAGAGGCTTCGAGAGGAAAAATCGATAAAACTTTCGGGCGGACTTTATCATGAATTACAAATCCGAATGACTTATAACTCAAACAGAATCGAAGGAAGTAATTTAACCGAAGAGCAGACGAGATTTATTTTTGAGACTAACACAATAATTTCGGAAAACGGAATTTTAATTGATGACATTCTCGAAACAATACATCATTTCAGAGCGATTGATTATGTTATTGACAACGCCGAAAATAAACTCACCGAAAAATTAATTAAACATCTTCATTATATTTTGAAACATGACACGAAAGATTCGACTCTTTCATGGTTTGTTGTCGGGGATTACAAAAAATTTCTTAACACTGTCGGAGGAAATGAGACCGCCAAGCCCGAAGATGTCGCAAAGAAAATTAAATCGTTACTGACAAAATATAATGCGAAAAAAAATATTGTTATTAATGACATCATAGAATTTCATGTCGAATTTGAACGTATACACCCATTCCAAGACGGTAACGGAAGGGTCGGACGTTTAATAGCGTTAAAAGAATGTTTGAAAAATAATATTATTCCCTTCATAATCGAAGACTCTAAAAAATTTTATTACTATCGTGGCCTTTCAGAATGGAATCACGTCAAAGGCTACTTAATCGACACATGCCTTGACGGTCAGGATACTTTTATAAAACTTCTTAATTTGTGCTAAAATCAAAAAAAATTTTTATGGAGGATTCTTTTTCATGAAAACAGCAGCAGTTTTTTTAATTGACGGTTTTGAAGAGACTGAAGCATTAACAACCGTAGATATTTTGAGACGCGGCGGAGTTGTCGTTACAACAGCATCATTAATGCCTCGTCAGGAAGTTATCAGCAAAAATAAAATTCATGTCAAAGCAGATTCAATGTTTGAAAGCGTTAAAGATGAAAAATTTGACATGCTCGTTTTGCCGGGCGGAACTCTCGAAATTAAAGAACATGAGGGACTTCAAGAACTTTTGAAGAAATATCACGCTGAAGGAAAATTAATTGCGGCAATCTGTGCAGCTCCTGCAGCTCTCGGAAAAGCAGGTATTCTCGCAGGTAAAACAGCAGTTTGTTATCCCGGACTCGAAAAATATTTAACCGGTGCTAAAATCGGAAAAAATATTGTCGAGACTGACGGAAATATCACAACAGCTAAAGGCCCTGCAATAACTCCTTTCTTTGCGTTAAAACTTTTGGAAATTCTTGAAGGCAAGGCAATGTCTGACGAAGTCGCAGAAGGATTTTTGATTCCGTTAATAAAATAAATGTATCCTACACTTTTTCATATTTTCGGATTCAGAATTGATACTTACAGCGTAATTTGGTTTACTGCACTTTCATTTGCAATAATTTGGGTACTGAAACGCTTAAAGATTTATGATATTGACGAAAACGAAGCCAGAAATGTTATGTCGGTTTCGTTTTTGTTTATGCTTTTAGGAGCAAGAATGCCCGAATATATCGAAAACTGGAAAATTTATTCCGCCGATCCAATTTTAATAATTAAAAATCTCAATGCAGGAGGGATTCACGAAATCGGGGCTGTTTCGGGAGCTTTAATTTCTGCGATGTTATTATGTCTGTTGAAGCGAAAAAAAATTTCGTTCCTTAAACTTGCCGAAGCTGCATCGGTCTGTGCTTTGCTGGCAATAGCTGTGGGACGCTGGGGCTGTTTTATGAATGGCTGCTGTGTCGGAGAAATTTCGGATTTTTGTTTGGCCGTTCATTTTCCTAATGACGAAATCGGAATAACGAGACACCCTGTGCAAATTTATTATTCAGTTTTCGCCTTCGTAAGCATTTTAATTTTATTGTGTATCGAAAAATTAATTTCACGTTCTCACGACATTTCAAAATCTCATTCGATATTAGCTCCGTTGTCTTTAATTTTATTTACGGTTATGAGGTTTGTAATTATTCCCGTAAGAGACGGAAAAACTTTTATCGAGGGATTTAATCATTACGAAGGTTATTCAGTTTTGTTGTGGGCTTTACCGTTTGAAATTTTATGGCTCCTGTATGGTTTACGCAGATTAAAATCAGTTAAAATCTTATAGTCAATATAAGTAAAATCAATCATGAATAAAATCGACTGAGCGATTAAAATACCCTCCCATGTAAAACTAAAAAAAAATTTTATGGAGGTAGTTTATTAACTATGACAAAAAAAATTTCAGCATTAATTCTCGTGCTTGTATTAGTGTTCACCATGTCGGGAATTTCGTCTGCTGCATTCAGAAACAGCGAGAACCCGATTATTCCTATCGTTAAAAATGCTTCACCGGCAGTTGTTAATATCGATGTCGAAAAAATCGAAAAACGTTCATTCAGTCCTTTCCCGTTTGATGACGATCCGATTTTCAAAAGGTTTTTCGGCGATTCATTCAAGGAATTTACACGTTCAGTTCCTATGAAGGGCAGAGGTTCAGGATTTATAGTTTCAAAGGAAGGCCTGATTTTAACAAATAATCATGTCGTTGATAACGTTGACAAAATCACAGTTTCGGTTTTACTTTCAAACGGCGACAAAAAAACTTATCCCGCAACAATCAAAGGCAGCGATCCTACATACGATTTAGCTGTTATTAAAATTGATCCTGATGAGACATTGCCCGTTCTTGAACTCGGCGATTCTGATGCTGTAGAAGTCGGCGAATGGGTCGTTGCAATCGGAAATCCTTACGGCTTTGAACATTCAATCACGGCCGGCGTAATCAGTGCAAAGAATCGAAGCATTCACGCTCAAGATGTAAATTTCGATGATTTTCTCCAGACTGACGCAGCAATCAATCCCGGAAACTCCGGAGGGCCTTTGCTTGACATGGACGGAAAAGTTATAGGAATTAACACTGCAATCGTTCCTTATGCTCAAGGTTTGGGATTTGCAATTCCCGTTAATAAGGCGAAGGAAATTATGGGTGATTTAGTTTCTTTCGGAAGAGTTAAAAGAGGCTGGCTGGGAGTTTCAATTAGAGATATTAACGAACAGATGGCTAAGGTTTACAAAGTCGAAGGAACTAACGGAGCAATGATTAATGACGTGTTCAAGGGCGACCCTGCGGAAAAGGCAGGACTTAAACGCGGCGATGTCGTAATTGAAATCAACGGCGAAAAAGTTAAAGACGCAAACTCATTTGTCCAGAAAGTCAGAACACTTGCACCGAATACTACTGCAAAATTAGTTGTCATTCGTAAAGGCAAAAAATTAACTTTTAATGTCAAACTCGGAGAACGTGCAAATTCGATTGACGGAAGACCCGAAGCAAACACAAATTCTGAATCCGATTCTGACAAGTCAGACGGCAGCGAGGCATTAAAAGATTTCGGAATTTCGAGAGTTTCAAAGATCACGGACTCATTGAGAAGAAAATATAAAATTGACTCGAACAGTGAAGGACTTGTTATAACGGAACTTGACAGAGATTCAAAAGCAGTTTTTGACGGAGAAGTCAGACCGGGAGATTTATTAATCGAAGTCAACGGCCAAGAAGTCAAAGAATATTCTGATCTCAAAAAAGCTGTCGGAAGTGATGATTCAATCGTCTTAATGATTGAGCGTGAAGGTTCGACGTATTTTATTATGATTAGTAAAAAATAAACTTATAATCACCCCTCCGCCTTTTCGAGAGTCTCCCTTCTAAGGGGAGATTCTCGCAAGAGACAGAGAGGCTATTACTACAAATTTCTCGCCGCCATTGCAGCACCTATTAATCCGGCTTTATATCCAAGTGTACAAGTTACGATTTTCGGCATTTTAATTCCTCCGAAAACTTCAGCTTTGACTTTTTCACGCAACGGAGACAAAAGTTTTTCGCCCTGTTTCGCAATTCCTCCGCCGATACTGACAACTTCGGGCTGAAGTCCGTTAATCAGATTCACGAGTCCGCAGGCTAAATAATTCAGATACTCATCGATTAAAATTTTTGCGTTTTCGTCTCCCTTGTCCGCCGCATCAAAAACTGTCCGCCCCGTTATTTTGCCTTCAGATTTTGCAGTTTCAGCTAAAATTCCGTTTGGAAATTCGGAAATTTTTTCCTTCGTCATGTTTATTAATCCTGTTGCAGAACAGTAACTTTCAAAACAGCCGTTTCGTCCGCACGTGCATTTTTTGCCGTCTTTAACGATTACCATGTGTCCCCATTCGCAGCCTCTGAAAATTTTTTCGTTGATTACGAAGCCGGAGCCTACTCCCGTTCCCAATGTGATAATCATCGCACTGTCAGCACCTTTTGCACTTCCAGAAATTACTTCGCCTAATGCAGCAGCGTCCGCATCATTTTCGAGAGTTACGGGGATATTAAATTCTTTGCTCATTAATTTTGCAATCTCAAAATCTTTCCAGCCGAGATTATAATTGCGAATCACGATCCCGTTTTTCGAGTCAATCATTCCAGGCGATCCAAGTCCGGCAGCTTTGATGTCGTTTTGATTTACACCTGAATTTTTTATCGCTTCCCTTACAACTTTGAAAATATCCTGTAAAACAATTTCCTGCGGTCTCTCTGCTCCGGTCGGAATGTCAGCCTCTCCGATTATTTCGCCGTACGAATTTACAATGCCAGCTTTTAGATTCGTTCCGCCAATGTCAACACCGATGTAATATTCCATTTTGTTTCAAAATCCCTTCATGAATAAAATTTTATAACTCTGCAAGAAAATTCCTGTACTTTTAACTTTAAGAGGGTGAATTATATTTTCATGTATAATAGCATAAAAGGAGAGAAAATTACGGCTTTGAAGAAATGACACATCACAGAGCTTATAAAGTAGAATTAAAACCAAATGCTTCTCAAAAACAGCAAATCGAACGTACTATGGGAATTTGTCGGTATGTCTATAATTTATTTATAAGTGTAAATAGTAATAATTATAAAAATCAATCACGAAAATACATGAACGGTTACGAATTTTCAAAATGGCTTAATAATGAATTTCGCACTAAAAATCCGGATAAATTATGGATTTGGGAAGTATCATCAAAAGCTGTGAAGAAAGCCATAATGAACGCAGATACAGCTTACAAAGATTTTATGAAAGGAAAATCCTGTTTTCCACGTTTTAAGCGTCGTAACGGTCGTCCTGTGAGTATGTATTTGCCTCACAATAATGAAAAAGATTTAGAAGTAAAGCGACATAAAGGAAAAATTCCGACGTTAGGCTGGGTACGTTTCAAAGAATACGGTTATGTACCTAACAATAATAGGGCTGTAAACGTAACAATAACGAAAAAAGCAGGGCATTATTATGCTTCATTCGTTTTTCGGGTAAGTAATAAAAATTCTGTAAGTTCTGTGAAAACTGAAGGAGTTGGGATTGATTTAGGAATAAAAAGTTTTGCTGTTGTTTCTAATGGAAAAAATTATTTGAATATAAATAAGACAGAGAAAACAGAAAAATTGAAAAGAAGACTGAAGCGTGAAGGGCGTAAATTTTCACGCAAACTTGAAAAATTAAAACAACGAAAGGAGGAAACTGCGACTAAAAAAGAAAAACGTTCAAATTTAGACAAACAGAGGCTGAAATTACAAAAGGCGTATAAAAAACTTGCAGATAAACGACGAGATTACATAAATAAAACTGTGAAAGAGATAGTAACTGCAAGCCCTGAATATATTACGATAGAAGACTTGAACGTAAAAGGCATGATAAAGAACAGGCATTTATCAAAAGCAATTTCGGAATGTGAGTTTGGGTATTTTCGCTCGCAACTCGAAAAGAAATGCAAAATTCATGGAATAGAATTGAGAATAGCAAACAGATTTTATGCAAGTTCAAAAAAATGCAGTAAATGCGGACACCAGAAAAAAGATTTGAAATTAAGCAACCGTATTTATGAATGTGAAAAATGCGGACAAGTAATCGACAGGGATTATAATGCCTCAATAAATTTAAGAGACTGCCAAAAATATAAAATAGTCTAACAAAATCTACCGCAGGCTATGCGGGAAGTGAAGCCTCCGGACTGTCAAACCGACCTGAGTAGCAACAGCAAAAAGGGACAGGAAGAACGAGGAAAAATCTAAAAGTGTAAGTTACACAAAATAACACTTTTTAGTAGCAGCGAATATTATGAAACGCAAAATTTTTTTCACATTCTCGTTATTATTAATTTTAATTTTATGTTTTAAGACTTCTGAGGCGAAATTAAATTCAAAAGATGGTTTTGTCATGGATACGTTTATCAGGATAAGCGTTTACTCTGACAACGAAAATATTTTAGATGACTGTTACGGACTTTTAACGAAATTCGACAAATTATTCTCAATGTATGATGAGAAATCCGAAATTGCAAAAATTAATTCTCTTGCCGGCGAAAAAGTTTTCAGAGCCTCTCCCGAAGTCGCAGAGCTCATTAACGATTCTATAAAAGTTTACGAAATCACAAACGGAATTTTTAATCCCTTAATTGGTGCCGTTACAAAATTATGGAAAATCAACACCGCCGACAACAAAATCCCGACTCCCGAAAGCCTTGACGAAGCCGTAAAACTCAGCGACATTAAAAATCTTGAAATTCATGAGAATAATATTTTTTTGAAGCATAAAGGCTGTGTTTTAGATTTATCGGGAATTGCTAAAGGTTATGCAAGCAAAAAACTTTCCGACTTCCTAAAAAGTTCCGGCGTTAAATCAGCGTTAATTGATTTAGGCGGAAATGTTCAGACTGTAGGGAAAAAAGTTGACGGTTCAAATTGGAATATCGGAATCAGAGATCCTTCGACACCTTACGAAATTGCAGCAGTTGTCAGCGTTAATGATACTGCCGTTATAACTTCTGGAGGCTACGAACGTTATAAAATCGTGAATGGGAAAAAATATTCTCATTTCTTTGACGTTAAAACAGGAGAGTCAATTACTAACGATTTATTATCAGTCAGTGTTGTAACTCCTGACGGAAGTTTAGCTGACGGATTGGCAACAGGTTTTATGGCAGCAGGTTTTGAAAGGTCGCTTGAAATTCTCAAAAACATTCCTGAATCTGTCGGAGTAATTTTTATCAGGCAGAACGTTGAAGGGAATATAGAAATTTTTGCAACGAAAAATCTCGAAAAATCAATCGTGAAATCAAAATATAAAGTTACATATTTACGTTCATCAATTTAGACAGCTCTGCAAGTTCTTCGGGAGTAATTGTGTTATTCAGCAGTTTTTCCCGAAGTTCTTTATTACGTTGAATTATTAAATTTGTTTTAAGGCCGTTATAAATTTTTTCCCATTTTTGATTTACGTTAATATTGCCTAATTCCTGACAAAATTTTTCACCTTGAGCAATCAGAGCGAATTTTTGTGTGTCTTCCGTTGAAATCCATAATGCTTGAACGTTCTCGAAATTTTCGATTAACAATGCTAACGCCGTTTCCTGAGCTACAGGGTTTTTCAGAATTTTATAAATTTCTTCGGGTTTTATTTTCAATCTGCATTCAGGATAATGATAAAGCATTGCACAAAATCCCTTTTCTAAAATGTCATAATCGATTTTATTTTCAAATTCTGATTTTGTTTCGTGTCTTAATTGGACGTAATCTGAATTTTTAGCGTTTCCGAAACCGTTTAGAATCATTACGTTTAATTCACTCGGCGGAATATGAGTTACATAACTTAATTCGGCCTTGTAAGGTTCTATGTTTTCGGGCGGTAATTTAGAAAGGCCATCGAATAATTCATTTAATGCTTTTCTTCGTGTCGAAAGATTCGAGAGCATTGGCTTTAGTGCTTCGATGTGTCGAAGGATTAAAGGTTTTGAATCTCTCAATACATCTTCAAATTTCTCCGGAGGGTTTGAAGTTAAAAATTCGTCGGGGTCTTTTCCGTCCGGGATTGCAACAACTCTGACATCGAGTCCGTTTTCAGCAAGAATGTACATTCCTTTTAGTGCAGCGTTTTGTCCTGCTTCGTCAGAATCGTAACAGATATAGCACACGTCCGAAAATCTCGCTAATAATTCCGCCTGTTCAGATGTTAAACTTGTCCCAAGCGATGCTACTGATTCAGTGAAGCCGGCTTTATGGAGTCTGATTGCGTCCATGTAACCTTCAACTAAAATCACACGTTTCTTTTCACGGATTGATTTTCTTGCATCGTTGAGCAAATATAAATTTTTTCGCTTTGAATAAATTTCGCTTTCAGGCGAGTTAATATATTTTGCTCCTTCACCGTCGATCAGTCTGCCCCCAAAAGCAATAATTTTTCCAGTTATGTCTTTAATCGGAAACATTAAACGCCCTCTAAACCTGTCATAAAATCCGTGTCTGCCCTGCAATGAAAGTCCAAGTTCAAAAATTTTTTTCCCGTCAATCCCTGCACGACTCAAAAAATTAACGAGAGAATCCCATGAATTTAAGCTGTAGCCGAGAGAGAATTTTGTGATGTCGTTCTGATTAAGATTCCTGCGTTTCATGTAAGCCCTTGCAGCATTTCCCTGACTCCCGACTAAATTTGACGTGAAAAATTTTGCCGTAAATTCAAGAATCTCATTCGGAGTTTTAGTTTTTGAAGTTCCTTCGTAATTCTGCAATTTTATTCCAGCACGAGCCGCCAATAATTCAAGAGCCTCACGGAAATTTAATCCTTCAGTTTTCATGACGAACGAAAAAATATTCCCTGCTTCATGACAGCCAAAACAATAATATGTCTGCGTGTCTGAAAATACGTGAAACGAAGGAGTTTTTTCGGAATGGAAAGGACATAATCCCATAAAACCCCTGTTTGTCTTTCTTAATTTTACTTTTTCTCCGATGATGTCAGCAATATCGAGGGAGTTTATTATTTGAGTGCAGATGTCTGACATAAAAATAAAATCACTTTCCATAAAAAATTTTTCATCATAACGTTTATAATATATTACACGATTAAAAAAAATTAACGGAGATGATTTTTTCAAATGAAAGGGAAATTGAAGTTTATAGTTTTCGCTTTAATTCTGACGTTTTTATTCTCAAGTTCGTGTTTTGCCGATGAAGTTAATGATCTGCTGAATTTCTACGTGAAAAGATTTCGCCCTGAGAAAGCATTGCTCGTAATTTCAGGTAAGCCTGACGAAACGGGATTATTTAACGACATTTACATGAATCTTCAGGGAGTTGTAATTGATAAGTTGAGATTAGATTCTCTCGTCGTCAGAATGCGCGGTGTTCAGTTTAATGAGCCTTCGGAATGGAAAAAAGGAAATGTCGAATGCAAAGATGCGATTTCAGTTTTAGCGACCGGGACAATTTTTGAACGGGACATAAACAAGTCAATCGAGGATAAAACTTTCGGAGAGGGAAGAGATGAATGGCACGACCTGTCAATGAAAATAAATCCTTCAGGTTTAAGCGGAAGCGGATATTACAAATATAATATTCTCGACATCAGAATCGACATTGACAGCAAATTAAAAATCGTAAAAGGGAAAGAATTATGGCTTGATAATCCAGTAGCAAAAGTAAATAAACTTGATGTTCCCGATTACGTTACAAGAAAGGCATTAACGAGAATCCAACCTTTAGTGGACTTGAGAAAATTCCCGCTGCCTCTTTCACTTCACAAAGTCGAACTTAAAAAAGGCAGTGCGGTTTTATCGACAAGAACACTTCCAAAGGAAATGAAAGACGGATTGAAATACACATACACGAAATAAATAAGTAAAAATAAAATTATGAACAGCATCGATAAAAAGCGTTATATCTGGGTAATAATCTCGGCATTAATTCAGGGGCTTTTGTTAGGAATTTACGTAATAATCCCTAACGGAATTTTGTCATGTATGCCGTTGAACGTGATTTTTTTAGTTCCGTTTGTATTCTGGCTGTCGCAGGAACATTGGGGACGAAGATTATTTAATTTTCTCGCCGGCCTCACGGGAGTATTATTAATATTCTGGCTTTACAGATTATGGTCGTTGTATCCAGCGTCGGGAAATTTTTATTACGTACCTTCTCAAAAATCCGAATTAATCCGTGTCAGCATGGCCGTATTTTTAATAATTCCGTTTTTTCAGTGCAGGATAGCGGCTTGGAGCTGGAAATTTCCGTACAGTGAAATATTTTTCCAGTTTTGCAGAAATTTATTCATGTTATTTCAGGCTTCAATCGTAATAGCAGTATTTTGGGGGTTACTTGTAACGGCGGGATTATTATTTGACATTGTCGGACTTGATAGCGTGCCTTACATAATTTTTAATCCGATTATATCAGTTCCATTAACAAGCGTAACAATAGCAATTTCGACATCAGTTGCAATCAAACATCCCGGAATTGATTCGTTAGGGCGTTGGATTTTGTCAGTGTTAGGCTGGCTGCTACCGTTTTTTTCGCTGCTGTCATTAATATTTATTTTGTGTCTGCCGTATTCAGGATTGCAAACTTTATGGAGCACCGGCCAAGCGAGTACGTTAATGCTGTTGTTGCAGTTTGGGACAATAATTTTGACAAATGCAGCATGGCTCGACGGAAATAAAGTAGCATTCAGGACAAGAATTATTGATTTATTTGCGAGAGTTTCATTGTTGTGCTTGCCTGTATATTTTGGATTATGCCTTTATTCGTTAGGGTTGAGAGTTGCACAGTACGGACTTTCAACTGACAGGGTGCAGGCGTTTTTCTTTGTAATCGTAATGGGATTTTGGGGAATCGGTTATGCAGGTGCTGTGCTTTTAAGGAAATGGCCGTCATCAATCGGGAAAGTAAATTCAGCGTCAATAATTTTCATGATAATTTTAATCACGGCAATGAACTCACCGATTTTAGATCCTTACAGACTTGCAGCGTTTAATCAGATGCACAGATTGCAATCGGGAGAAATTCAGCCCGAAGAGTTCGATTACATTTACACGAGATTTAATTTAGGGCGATACGGGAATCAGGTTTTGAACGAATTATCACAAAGCGAATCCGACGTTGTAAAAGAATATGTTAAATCCGCAATGTCAGCCGACCCGAAAGAATATTCAAATTACATGTCAAACAACACACCGCCTGTTCCATTGAGACGAGAAATAATTTCAAATGCAAAAGTTTTCGGCGATTCAGAAAATAAAATGTCGCAATACGTTGATTATTTTGTCGAAGAATGGACAGACGACGGAACTTTAAGAGACATTAATAATTCAAATGAAATTGCGTTTGTGTTTTTGAAAATTAAAAAGGATCACGAACCATATTTAATTTTATTCACGGAAAACGCGGGAATGGTTTACGATGTTGAAAATGATTCAACGCCCGAACTTGCAGGAATAATTCACGGTAAATTCACGCCGTTTGATAATCTCGAAACTATCGCAGTAACGGAGCCTGAATTTTTCGATATTAAAATCAGCGAAGATGTTTATCAGGTGTTGAGGTAAAAAAAATCTCCCCTCAAGTATTTAGCTTTTGGGGAGATGTCAATTTACTTAATCGGATTAAATTCCTCCGACAGCAATTTCAAAAATTCATCAAGACTCATTGAGCCTAAATCGCCCTTTGAACGTTCACGGACTCCGACAGAATTATTTTCCTGTTCCTTGTCTCCTACAACGAGCATATACGGAACTTTTTGTAATTGAGCATCACGGATTTTCTTTCCGAGTTTTTCGCTTCTTAAATCAATTTCAGATCTCAAATTCAACTCAATAAATTTATTTCTTAGTTTTTCGGCATAATCTTTGTGAGCGTCCGAAATCGGGATAATCTTAATTTGTACCGGTGCGAGCCAATAAGGGAATGCTCCGGCGTAATGTTCGATTAAAATTCCCATGAATCTTTCAATGCTTCCGAAAACAACTCTGTGAATCAAAACCGGTGTGTGTTCTGCTCCGTCCTCTCCGATATATGAAACATCAAAGCGTCCGGGCATCTGGAAGTCAAGTTGAATCGTTCCGCACTGCCATGTTCTGCCCAAACAGTCTTCGAGGTGAAAATCAATTTTAGGCCCGTAAAATGCTCCGTCGCCGGGATTAATTGTGTATGGCGTTCCTGTGCTTTCAAGTGCATCTTTCAAAGCATTTTCAGCCTGCTCCCATTGCTCATCAGTTCCCATTGAGTCTTCGGGGCGTGTCGAAAGTTCAACGGAATATTTGAAATCAAATACTTCTGTGTAAACGTATTTGTCAAGCTCCATAATCCTTGTAACTTCGTCTTTAATCTGCGAAAATTCAATGTATGTATGCGAGTCGTCCTGCGTGAAACATCTAACCCTCATTAAACCGTGCAAAACTCCGCTGCGTTCATGTCTGTGAACCAATCCCAGTTCCGCAAGTCTCATCGGCAAATCTCTGTAACTTCTTAATTGAGTCTTGAAAACTAAAATGCTTCCCGGGCAGTTCATTGGTTTAATGGCGTAGGGTTTTTCGTCAATTTCGGTGAAGTACATGTTTTCACGATAGTGATCCCAATGTCCCGAACGAATCCATAAATCACGATCCATAATTTGAGGCGTTTTAATTTCAGTGTAACCCCGTCTGATATGTTCACGTCTCCAAAATTCAATTAACGTGTTCATTATTGCCATTCCCTTAGGGTGGAAGAACGGGAATCCCGGCCCTTCTTCGTGAAGGCTGAAGAGGTCTAAATCTTTTCCAAGTTTTCTGTGATCTCTTAATTTTGCCTCTTCGATTCGTTTGATGTAATTTTTAAGTTCGTCAGGTGTCGCAAAAGCCGTGCCGTAAATTCTCGTGAGCATTTTGTTTTTCTCACTGCCTCGCCAATAAGCTCCCGCAACTGAAAGAAGTTTGAAGTTATGAATCTTTGATGCGTCAGGAACGTGAGGGCCTCTGCAAAGGTCTGCATACTCTCCTTGTTTGTAAACTGAAACCGTAGGAGCGTCAATCTCTGAAATTAATTCAGTCTTGTATGGATCATCAGCAAAAAATTTCAATGCTTCGTCCTTCGTCATATCTTCACGGAAAACTTTTTCGCCGGCTCCGGAGATTTTTCGCATTTCAGATTCGATTTTAGGCAAATCAGCTTCGGTTATGTTTCCTGCAACATCGACATCGTAATAAAATCCGTCTTTAATCGCTGGGCCTACTCCGAAATGTGAACCAGGATATAATCTCAAAATTGCCTGTGCCATTAAATGTGCCGTGCTGTGTCGTAAAATTTCGAGTCCTTCAGGTGAATCGACAGTTACAGCTTCGATGTTTACATCAGAATTTACATCTCGTGAAAGATCCATTAATTCACCGTTAATTTTTGCTGCGATAACTTTTTTTCCGTCGAGTCCTTTTGATTTAATTAATTCATTTATAATCAACTTAATATAATGCCTTCTTTCGTATTAAAAATAATAAATTTTTTTGCAAGAATAACACCTGATTAGTTTTGTTGCAAGCAAAATTGTCTGTGATATACTAATAAACCGTGAAATGAAAATATTATTTACGTAAAGGTTGAAAATTATGAAGATAAGATTTTTGTTTTTAATTACGTTTTTATTCTGCATTATGGCTTGTCCGACATTCGCAAGTTCAAAATCGGATTTTGTTTACTTGTATAAAACTGCGTGGGACAGGGATAATTTAAGTTACAAACTTTTCAAAACGACAGAAGATACTTTTTACGATAATACAAATGAGATGAATTTAAGGGCTGTAGGGTTTCAAATTGCTCTCAACAGAAATAATATCGTCGAAAAGTTGCAGGAGGAAATATTCAAAAGTTTTGACTCTCAATACGCTGAACTTTTAATAAACATGAAAAACAGACTGCCGAAAAATCACGTTGAAATCAGAAATGAAGCCGAAAAAAATTTTGTTAAAGATATTTGGACTTCCCTGAAACCGAAACTCTTAAATCCTTTTTACCCTATAATATGGCTGATTCTCGGAGCAGTTTTGTTGTTGGGGCGGAGATTTTTTGCTGTTAAAATACGTGAAGTTTTGAGAGTGTCGAGAAGTACGGCAGTTTTTACGAAAATAATGTTTTTTATTGCGGGACTGTCGATATTAAGTTTCGGAATATATCAGGCCTCACAGGTTGCGGCAATGACAAGATCAATGACTCGAAAATTAATGTATGAAAGCACGAGAGATTTTTACGCCTTTGAACTTCCGAATTTGTACAAAGAGGCCATTAATTAGGAGAAGTATTTAGTTTGAGATTTATTCGTTTTACAATATTAATTTTAACATTGTGTGTAGCCTTGCTCCCCTCCCAAAGAGCGTTCGCCGAATCAAAATCGGATTTTTTGTATCTTTATAAAACGGCTTGGGAGAGAGCGAATTTTGATTACAGATTATTTGAGATAACTGAGAAAATTTTTTCGGAACAGACTGACGGAATGAGTTTTACGTCTGCGGGGTTGAGACTCGAATTTAACAGACATAGTTTAATTAACATGATCCAAAGAGGTGTAGTTTTAGACTTTGGAAGGAGATACGACAGGCTTTTGAATTTCATAAAGAAGAGGCTGCCTGAAAATCATGTTGAAATTAGAAACGCTGCCGAGAAAAAATTTCTTGACAACACTTTGCAGGATATAAAACCTAACCTGTTAAATCCTTTTTATGCTTTGTACTTGCTTATAGCAGGAACAGTTATTTTTTTGTGTCGTGGATTTTTAGCGAGAACTTTAATGTCATTACTTGGGAAAACTAAAAGATTAGCACAAAGTATCAGAATTATTTTTGCCGTCGCAGGAATTGCGTTATTGCTTTTCGGGGTATATAATGCCTCACGCTCTGTAGCATTGACGGGATCAATGACACGGAAACTGATTTATGAAAGGACAAAAAATTTTTATACCGTTGAACTTCCCACTTTGTACAAGGATTCCCTGAATTAATTAATTTAATTTAATTCAGCCTCTCCGTTAAGGTGAGGGATAATTTATGTATGGGTTAAAGAATTGTTGCTTTAATCCGAAATTAAATGTGCGAAAGGTTACAGGAAAATAATTTTTGATAAAAAGGAGTTTATATTATGAAGAAGAATTTGAAAATATTAAGTTTAGTTTTTGTTTTAATGTGTTTCATGACATCATCGGTATTTGCAGGTACAAAATCAGATTTTATGTATCTCTATAAAACAGACTGGGACAGAGATAATTTGAATTATAAATTATTGAAGATAATCGAACAGTCTTTTTCTAAAAACGCAAAATCCGAAGGCATAAGCAATCTCAGCTTTCAACTCGGTTTTAACAAAGACAATATAATCGAAAAGATTCAAAAAGATATGTTTGCAGAATTTAATGACGAATACGAGGAATTTTTGCAGAAATTTGAACACAGACTTCCTGAAAATCATATTCAGATAAAGAATGAAGCCGAGAGAGATTTTATTGAAAGTGTATGGCCTGAATTAAAACAGAAATTGTCGAATCCTCTCCGTGCAATTAATTGGTTTGTATTAGGTTTTGTGATTTTTGCGATTAGAGCATTCATATTAAAAATTTTCAGTCCTCACAGCGTTCGTAAGGCAAGATTTTTTCTCGGCATAGCAGGACTTGCAATTTTAGTCATCGGAGCATATAACGCCTCACAAATAGCAGGTTTAACGAAAACAGTAACACGAAAATATTTATATGAGAACACAAGGGATTTTTACATTTCACAACTTCCCGAATTATATATGGAGGCTCTCAATTAGAGAGCTTCGTTGATTTCGGCCTCAAATTTTTTGTACACAACCAATGACACGATCACCATTAAAATATCAGCTGCAACCTGCGTCCAAACGATTCCATACATTCCGAAGAAATATTCAAATATAAACAGCATAGGAATATTAAACACAATCCAGCGTGCCGAGCCCAACATTAAAGCCCTTCCGCCGTATCCTACAGCCTGAAAGAAATTCACTAAATGGAAGCACATAAACATAAACGGAGTTGCGAGAGTTCTTGCACGTAAAAAGTTAGTTCCGAGTTCGACTGTCTTAGAATCTCCGATAAAAATTCTCATTATATCGGGAGCAAAAATTTCATATATTGCGACGCTCAAAAATCCGAATATAATTCCTACAAAACGTGAAAAATGCAAAACTTCACGCATTCTCTTAAAATTTCCCGACGAATAATTATATGCTGCAAGAGGCATCATTCCCTGACATAATCCAATTCCGACATTTAACGGCAGTCTCTCGGCTTTCAAAACGATTCCGACGGCTGCTAAAGGTATATCGCCATATCCTGAAGCTAATTTGTCGATTATGATATATGTTATGTCGAATAAAGTTACGGCCACTGCTGCGGGGACTCCGACATTGAAAACTGAATAAACATTTTGCTTTGAAGGCAGGAAATTTTTAATCGAAAGTGAAAGGACGCTTGAATTTTTGAGTTTATGAATAGTGATTAAAAAGTATGAACAGATTATCACGTTTGAAAGCATTGTCGCAATTCCGGCACCTAAAACTTCATAACCTTTCGGGAGAATTACGAACATGAATAAGGGATCTAAAAATATATTTATGATTCCTCCCATTGAAATTCCGAACCCTGCTTTTTTAGCATAACCTACACTTCGCAGGAAATTTGATAACGTCATTGATAAAATTGTCGGAACAGCTCCGAGAACTATAACGCAAAATGTATAATGTTCAGCAAAAATCAAAGTGTCATCGCTCGCCCCTAAAATCCTCAAAATATTTTCCATGAAAAAATACATTAAGAGCGAAAAAATCCCTGCTGAAATTATCGCCATGTAAAAACAAAATGAACTTACTGTTAAGGCTTCGTCATCTTTTCCAGCACCCATTAAACGGGAAATTAAAGTGCCCCCGCCAATTCCGAATAAATTTGCGAAAGTAATCGAAATATTAAACACCGGCAATAATAACGAAACACCCGCAACCATTAAGGGATTATTAGTTCGTCCGATAAAAAACGTGTCAGCCAAGTTGTAAATTAAAATAATCAACTGTCCGAAAATCATCGGCAAAGCTAATTCAAAAAGGGCTTTAGGGATCGGCCATGTTTCAAAAATTTCACGGTTTTTGTTGTTAATTTTTGTCATAAAATTTCACACTCCTTTTATATCGATAAATAAATTATAATTATAAAATCACATTCAAATTTTTTCGGAAAGCAGGTAGGTTAAAAAATGTTGAGCAATGATATTAATACAAATGAATTTGTCCGCAAAGATGTTTACGAAGCAGATCAAAGGGCTTTAATGGCAGAAATAAAACTTGGAAACGCAGAAATTTTGAAGCGAATTGACAAACTCGAAACAAAAATAGAAGTTATTGATTCACGCCTCAATTCCCTTGAAAAACGTGTTGACAATGTTAAAACTTACATGGGGTGGGGATTTTCTTTTGTAGTAATTGTCATTTTTATCACGTTACTGTCGTTAAGAGTTTCAAAATTTTTAATGGAGTGTAAATCATGAAAGGAAATTCGATATTATTATTTTTAATTGTATGGCCTATGATTGGAGGGCTTTTATCATTTTTCACCGGGAAATTCAGCAGGCTTGCACGTGATTATTTTGCTGATTTCGTTTGTGTTGTTGAACTTGCTGTAATTTTATGTTCCCGAAAATCTTTAGGCACTGAATTTTTCACTGACGGAGTCTGCGGACTGGGATTAAAATTTTCGCTTGACGGCTTCAGATATGTTTATTCCGTAATAATTTCGTTTATGTGGGCTGTAACGACAATTTTCTCGCGTGATTATTTACGACATCACCGAAACCGTAACCGTTATTATCTTTATGTCTTAATGACTTTAGGGGCAATAATGGGCGTGTTTTTGTCAGCGGATTTATTCACTACATTTATATTTTTCGAGATGATGTCATTATTTTCGTACATTATGGTCGTTCAGGAGGAAACCCCCGAAGCACAGAGAGCAGCTCAAACATATTTAGCGATTGCGATAATCGGAGGCCTTGCGACTTTAACGGGATTGATTTTGTTTTTCGCAAAAACCGGAACTCTCGATATAAATTCACTTTCAAAATTAAATCCTGAAATAAAAAATTCTCTTTACATTCCGGGATTTTTAATTTTCGTAGGATTTGCTGCAAAGGCTGCAATTTTCCCCTCGCACATCTGGCTTCCTACGGCACACACGGCGGCTCCTGCACCTTCAAGCGCATTATTATCGGGACTTTTAACGAAATCGGGATTATTTGGAATTTTAGTTTTGAGTGCAAATGTTTTTCTTCATGATTCGTTATGGGGATTTATGCTTTTGATTTTAGCAATTATTACAATGGTTCTCGGAGCAGTTTTAGCGGTTTTCTCGATTAACTTAAAAAGGACTTTAGCGTGTTCGTCAATGTCTCAGTTAGGATTTATTTTAACGGGAATTTCGATGCAGTGTTTTTTAGGAATTGAAAACGATCTCGCAGTTCGAGGAACGATTTTATACATGATCGGGCATTCGTTAATAAAATTAGTTTTATTCTTGTGTGCAGGCGTTGTCTTTATGAACACTCACAAATTAAATCTCAATGACATTAAAGGCTTCGGACGAGGTAAAAAAACTTTGATGTTTGCGTTCATAATGGGCGGATTAGGTTTAATGGGGGCTCCGTTATGGAATGGTTATCTTGGAAAAACTTTAATTCACGAAAGCATTGTTGAATATATACACATGGGAAAAAATTCGCTTTCATTCATGAGCCTTCAATCTGAAATTTTAATGTTTGAGATTTGCGAATGGCTTTTCTTAATTTCGGGAGGCTTAACAACTGCATACGTGATTAAATTATTCATGGCATTATTTGTTGCAAAATCTAACATTGAGACAAAGGGATCTTATCTTTCATGGCCGAATAAAATTTTATTGACAGTTTCAGCGTTGATATTGCCTTTAATCGGATTTTACCCTTATGACATAGGCGACAAAATCAGCGTTTTTGCGTCAGGTTTTATGAATGCTCCCGAACATCATCACATCATAAATTATTTTACGTTTGAAAATCTTGAAGGTTCATTTATTTCAATTTCAATCGGAATAATAGTGTATTTGTTTTTCATTCGTTACATGTTGATTAAAGACGGTGAATATTTAGATTTATGGCCGGAAAAATTAAATCTCGAAAATTATTTCTTCAGACCCGTAATCGGAGTGATTTTGCCGTTTATCGGAGCGTTATTCGTGAAAGTTTTAGATTTAATCACCGCAGGCCCAGTAACGTTAATGCTGTCAAACATATCGAAAGTGAAATTTATTCGGCCTCCCGAAGATACTGATTTCGGATTTTATCATGACGACACGGAATTTGAATCGCTGGGACATTTATTGCCTTCAAGCCTTGCATACGGTTTAATGATGTTCACGGTGGGAATAATTTTTGTGATTGCGTTTGTGATGTTATGATTATGTAAGTGAAGGAGGTTTTATTACATGGCCGAATTAACAGCAAGTGAATTTGTAACACGCGAATTATTTGACACACAAATTCAAAGTATTAAAGACAAAATCGAAGCCGACAAAAAACTGACGGACGAAAAATTTGAGAAATTCCAGATGATACTGGAAAAAAATTTAGCCGAATACAAGACAATGATAATCGAAGTAAACGGCAGAATTGATGTTTTAAGTGAAAAACTTGAACACACGACTGACTCGCTTACGATTGCAATTTTAGACCTTGATAAACGTATTGATGATATTCGTCAAACGCAAAATCTTTGGTTCTCAATTTTCGGGATAATAGCAACGGTTGTTCCGATAGCTGTTGTTGTAATACAGAGTTTCGCAAAATAAAATTAATTTCCCCCTTCAGTGTTTGTGTGCTGACGGGGGAAAATTTTTTTAGCGTTTTGAAATAAAAAATCCTGCCAGAACTGCCAAACTTAAAATCCCAATTCCTAATTCACAGCCGCTGCCCGATGAAGAAATGTTATTGTTGTCAGTCGTCTCTTGTGTTTGTGATGTTGAAGATGTCGGAATAAAATTCCATTGATAGACACAGGGATTATTTTCGTTTTCATAAGTACGAATACGAACTCTGACACGCCTTAAAACGTCTAACGATTGAGGAGTTGATAACGCCCATTCTCCGCTGCTTTTGTTTTCCTGCCATTTTGAATAATAATATCCGCCAGAAGTCCTATCAACATAAAATCTGAAATCAGTTTTGTATGACGGAGTGATTGATGTTGAAGTGTCAGAGGCTTTCACAATTTTGTATTTGATTGAAGTTATTTTCCCGTCAGAACTAACAAGCTCAATAAACGGCACACCTTGAGCAAGCTGCTCGCTCGTGGATTTGAAATTCGGAATTACAGCAGAACCGCTCATTTTCAGATTTTCGGGGAATGTCCATGTTATTGTTTTTCCGTTTAAGCCTTTCTCAGCACCTCCGCCGAAAACAATATGCTCTCCCTTATCGTCAACTGTTTCATACTCAATGTTATCTTCATTAAGATTTACATTACTCACCATTAATAACTTGAATGCTTTGTCAGTGCCATTATTAACAGTTTCGACAACGTCATTGCTTGCGTCATTTATGACAGTGTAACCGCCTCCCGAAATATTTAATCTGCCCGAGTCAACAAAATATTTTGATTCGGCATATCTTTCGGTGTCTCTCGGATTAAATGTCAATGATCTGAATTTCGCATCTGAATAATCAGATTTTCCGTCAACGAGTGAAGCTGTTGAAATGTGATTGCTCCAAAGCGATAAATTAGGTTCGCTGGAAGTTATGAAATCCCACCTGTAACTGCGATTTGATATTGTGTTGCCGTCATCGTAAATATTAACTCCGACTCTGATTCCCCAAATATCAGAAGAGTCTACGGAAGTGTTGAAACTGTCAGTGCCTTCAATATTATTCCCGGCTAAAAATATAACCTGTTTTCCTGAATAAATATTGTCGTAACCTTTTTTCCAAACTCTGCTAATTATGAATCCGATTTTGACATCTTCAGAAACAGCCTGCGAAACGTCGGACGATTTTACCATTCGCCATTTCAAGCCCGTAACTTTTGAACCTTCAGTTACAAATTCAACGTAAGGAACGCAATCATTTAACTGTTCTTCAGTTGTCTTTAACGTCGGAATTGTACCTTGACCGTTTAACGATGTCATTGAAGGAAATTTCCAAGTTGCTGTTACTCCGGCCAAATTTTTTTCGGGATCAGGAATGAATCTCACGTAATTTTCATCTGAATTGTTGAGAGCGTAAACAAGATTACTGCCGACTGACATATCAGAAACCAAGTTAAAATTTTGCGAAGTTCCCGAAACTTTTTGAAGCAACGACTTATCAACGTACGAATAATTACCGCCTGACAAAGTAAAAGTTCCCGTCAAATCCACATGAGTCTGAGTCGCTGTTGTCTCAGAATCCGTAACGTCCAGCCAAATGTGAGAAAATTTTGCGTCTGAATAATCCGTTTTCCCATTTTTCAAATAAGCAACGGAATAATGTGCAGTCCACAAATACGGAGTCGCCATTGCTGACGAAACAAACAAAAACACAAATAATAAAGCGAACAAAAATTTCCTGTTCATAGAATAAAAAACCTCCTGAATTATTATGAATTTCAACCGTTAAAAAATAAAAAAATACACACATGACAAACTTAATTCACCTTATGATATAATAAACAACATACAGTAAGCTGGGCGAGTTATATCGCCATGTGTTAAAACTTTAATCTTCAAAATAATTATAACACACCTTACTGTTTTTTTATGGCAAGAATTTTTGACATTTGAAAATACAATCAAAAATCCCCCTGAAATTGCGCGAGTTTTTCAGAGGGATTTTATTTGTCAGATAAAATTAAATTTTTCATTTTCGTTGTTAAGCAGCAGGCATTAAATTTTGAAGTTCAAACTCCTTGACTGATGCTAAAACAGAATTTGCACCGTCTTTACTGAAGTCATAAATTTCATCTTCACGGCTTATCGAATTAATTATCGGTGTGCCTCTTGCAACTTCGGTTACACTTTCGGAATTTGAATTTATAATTTCAGCTCTTGCTTTTGAAGCCAATGCCGCAGCCTTCGCAGCAACCTGTCGATCTTGTCCTGAAGGTTCCGCCGGAGCATTTGCAGCCCTTTGAACTTTTTGCATATTCCTCAAAGTCTCTTCGGGGGTGTCTCCTTCTTTTAACTTAATCGGGACTTCTCCGCCCGTGATATAACTTTTTCCGTCAGGGCCTTCGGTGTATGAATAGCTTATTGCTCCACCGAGTTCCCCCGCAGCAGCTTTGTGAGCATTCTCATGAGAAATAACTTCACGCTGAATATTTTCAAGTTCTTTTGCGGCCTCGTCTTTTTTGATTTCGGATTTGTTCTGTTGTTGTTTGACTTTTCGTTTTTCGGCTTCGGATTTGATTATGTTTTGAGTTTTTTCGTTCTCTCTGACATCTTTTTTCAAAGATTCTTGAGCTTCCTGTTTTCGGCTCTGTAAATCTTCCTGAGGAATTCCTCCGCTTACACGATTAAGATCTTCTTCGCTGCCTTTCATGGTAACAGAAGCACCAACTATATAACGTCTCCCGTCAGTCCCTACAGAATAATGATAAACCGTGTGAACTTGTGCATTATTTCCGAGTTTGGCCTTTAATGACTGTTCTTCGGCTAAAATTTCCTGTTCTTTTTGAGCTTTAGACTGATCTTCTTCGGTTATTTTTTTGACGTTATGAACTTTTTCTATCTGCTGCATAGGTTCCAAATATCCTGCCGACAGCATGGACGTTACCTGCATTTTTTCTCACCTCCATTCGATTTTAATTTTGCGAATATTATACTAAACTTTTTGCATTAATTCCCATATTATAAATTCAAATCCCTGCCAGCCTTCAGCGTTATTTGTTTTTTCAAGATACGAAAGACGTGCAGACTTCATCATGAAAGTTTTAATTTTTTCAGCTCCGAAATTTTTTAATGCTGATTGAGATTTTTCGAGGGCATATTTTTTTGTCAAATTCACTCCGACAGCTTTTAATGCGTCATTAAGATATTTATTCCCGAATGTTGAAATTATTAACGCCGGCCTCAATCTGTTTGTAATTCCCGTCAAAATTTGAAGCATCGGCTGTTTTCGCAAATATTTTAACGCTCTCGAAACTTTTATAACGTTATTCTCGCAGATTCCGTCAAGAAAATTTATTAAAGCCCGTCCGCCTTCGTCAAAGCATAAATTTTCAATGTCATTAATTTTGATTTCGTTATTTTTGATTTCGGAATATAAAGCAAGTTTTTCAATTTCGCCTCTCAATTCCTCTTGAGATTCTATTGTGTCTGCCAATAATTGTGCAGCATCATTTGAAAGTTTGAATTTCTTTTCACGGGACAAATTTATAAGCCATTCCCTGCGTTTCCATGGGGGGATTTGTGCTTCGGGTTTTATTATAGTAATTGAATTTTTGACGAAGTTTAAGTTTTTTGTGTCGGAGTTGAAAATCAGAATTATTATGCAGTCGGCTTTATCATCTTCAATAAAATTTGCTAATGTTTCGGGAAATTCGCCGAGAGTTTCAGAATTTTCGACAACAATTAATTCACGCTCGGAAAATAATCCGGGAGTTATGGCGTTCTCAAATAATTTTTGCCATGTCCCGAAATTTTGAGCATCGTATTTCGCATTTAACGGCCAGCCTTTTTTATCAAATTCCTGAATTTTATCGTTTAACTGCCGTCTTTGAGCTTCTGAATATTCGATTGCGATTAAATGAGGCATATTTTTTATAACGTTGTCGTTAAAATTTCCTCAAGCGATGTGTAACCTTGTAAAGCTGCGTTTATTCCTGCCTGTCGAAGAGTCTTCATTCCCTGCTTAACTGCTGCTTCTCTTAATTCGATGTTGTCGGCACCCTTCAAAATCATTTCTCTGAGTTCGTCATTCATAACCATGATTTCATAAATTCCTCTTCGTCCCCTGTAACCTTTTCTGCAATTCGGACAGCCTACAGGTCTGAAAGCATGAGTCCCCGCAGGAACATTAATTTTTTCGCAAGTTACTTCGTCAAGTTCGTATTCTTCTTTACAATGAGGACATAAACATCTCACGAGCCTTTGAGCAATTATTCCCGACAGCGAAGCCGACAGCAAAAACGGTTGAACTCCCATATCTACCATTCTTGTTGCAGCACTGGGAGCGTCATTTGTGTGCAATGTCGATAAAACAAAATGCCCTGTTAATGCCGAACGAATTGCAATTTGTGCGGTGCTTGTGTCTCGAATCTCTCCGATCATAATTTTGTCAGGGTCTTGTCGCAAAATTGAGCGCAAAGCAGAATCAAATGTCAAGCCTGCTTTCTCATTAACATTTACCTGATTGATTCCTGGAATATAAAATTCGACTGGGTCTTCAACGGTAATAATATTGATGTCGGGATTGCTGATTCGTTTTAACATTGCGTAAAGTGTCGTGGATTTTCCGGAACCTGTAGGGCCTGTTGCAAGCAAAATTCCCCAAGGCATGTTACAGAACTGATTTATGTATTGCAAATCGTCATCGTCAAAACCTAAATCCTCAACTTCAGCTTGTGCTGTGTCTCGGTCAAGAACTCTCATAACAATTTTTTCTCCGCTCATAGTCGGAAGTGAAGAGACTCGCAAATCTATGTGTTTGTTGTCAATAACAGTTAAAATTCGTCCGTCCTGAGGCTTTCTTTTTTCCGAAATGTCCATGCCCGAAATAATTTTAATTCTTGATACTACAGACGGGTGCAAAACTGCTGGATATTCAAAATGAATGTATAAAACTCCGTCAACACGAAATCTGATTCGGCTCATCTGTTCATAAGATTCAATGTGAATATCTGAAGCGTTTTCACGGACAGCATCTTGAATCATATTATTTACAAGTTCGATTAAAGGTGCATCGTCAGGGCTGACCTGTGCAGTCGTTGCAGCAAGGGGCGTATATGCTTCAGCCGTTGCATTTGTACCCGTCAAAGCTCCTTCAAGGTTTAGGGAGTAATCATAAATTCTGTGTAAATTTTTCGTTATATCGTCCTGCCCTGATGAAGCTACACGGATTTCATGGCCGGTCAATAATTTTATTTCGTCCTGAGCAGGTAAATCCAATGGATCTGCCATTGAAACGACTAAATTATTTTCGCTGTCAATTTGTAAAGGAACGACGTTTAATCTTTCGGCGACATTTCGGGGAATTAATTTCACTGCTTCGGGCTGAGCTTGGTACCTGTCGAGTGAAACAAACTGCAAGCCAAGCTGAACCGCAAGAGCTTCCGCAACCTGTGTAGGGGTTAATGCGTTAATGGAAACTAAAATTTCGCCAAGTTTTTTATCTGAATTTTTCTGGATTCTTAATGCGTTGTCGAGTTGTTCCTGTGATATTAAATCGTAATCTCTAAGAACATCACCAAATCTCTTTCTTTGAGTAAATAAAATATCAGACAAATCAATCTCACCTGCTTAAAAATTTTTAATGATTTATAATCTTATACATTATACACAAATTTTAACAGGAGTGATTTTTATGGCAATAACAGCACCGAGAGGGACACGAGATATTTTACCGGGCGAGTCTTGGAAATGGAATTACATTATCAATACGGCTTCGGAAACGATGAAAGACTTTGGATTTCGTGAAATCCACCTGCCGATATTTGAACACACTGAATTATTTTCACGTGGAGTCGGAGAAACGACTGACATAGTCGAAAAAGAGATGTATACATTCATTGACAGGGGCGAACGAAGCATAACATTAAGACCTGAAGCAACAGCCGGAGTAATGCGTTCAGCGATTGAGAATAATTTGTGCGTTCAAAACTCGATTGCAAAATTATGGAACTGGGGGCCGATGTTCAGATACGAAAGACCTCAAAAGGGACGTTACAGACAATTTTATCAAATTGATGCAGAGTGTCTCGGAGTTCAAAATCCTTTTGCAGACGTTGAAATAATTTCATTGTCGATTGAAATTTTCAGACGTTTGGGATTAAAGAATCTTGAAGTTGTAATTAATTCAGTAGGCTGTGAAAAGTGCAGGCCGATTTACAGAGAAAAACTGTTAAATTATTTCGACGCTCATAAAAATGAATTATGCGAAACATGTTTAACGAGACTTGATCGAAATCCGTTAAGAATTTTAGACTGTAAGAAAGAAGCATGTTCAAAAGTTGCTGACGGAGCACCTGATATTTACGATTCACTTTGCGATGAATGCCGTGAACATTTCGAGGAAGTCAAAAAGGGTCTTGAGAGATTAAATTTCACATACAAACTCAACAAAAGACTTGTAAGGGGATTGGACTATTACACAAAAACGGCGTACGAAATTTTATCGGGAGATTTAGGAGCGCAAAATGCCGTAGCAGGCGGAGGACGTTACGATAATTTATCGACAGCAATAGGAGGAAACAAAATTCCCGGAGTCGGTTTTGCGTGCGGGATAGACAGAATTATGCTTGTAATGGAACAGCAAAACTGTTCATTCGGTGAAGTTCCAAAAACTGACGTTTACGTTGCTGCATTGGATAACGAAGCTAAGGGAGCCGCACAGAGTTTAACGTATGAACTGCGAAAAAATAAAATTTCAGCCGAGTGCGATATTTCGGGAAAAAGTTTCAAAGCACAAATGAAAAATGCCGGATCATGTAATTTTGCCTGCATAATAGGTTCAGAGGAAATAGCTAAAAATTCCGTGAGCGTTAAAAATTTATCGGACGGAACACAGGTTAATATTCCGATTAGTGAAGCAGTTGAATACATAAATCATCAGGTATAAAACGCACCTTTCTGTCTCCCCTTGCTAAGGGGAGATGTCAACTTGTTGACAGAGAGGTTATCTCATTAAAAATCAAAAACAAAAAAGACAAAGGATTTTGTGCTATAATTTATATTAACGAAAAATTTTTCAAAGCACGGCAAATAATTTGCCTCCTTTGTCTTATGTTGTTCATTATATCATAAATTCGAGGGGGGGGATTAGAGTTGTCGTGTAAAATTTGATTTAGGAGGTATTTTAATGGGCGGTATCATTGCAATTTTGTTAATTGGAGGTCTTTTTTGGTGGGCTGTTGTCAGTGGTAAAGAGCAAGAACGTCGAGAAAAGGAAGAACGCATACGTAAAGAAAACAAGAAACGACTTGAAGAATATAAACAACCTTTCAAAAACATTTACTACGGTGTCCCGTCAAAAGTTAAAGAATTAAAACAAAAAGCTCAATCCGGAGATGCAGATGCTCAAGGAGAACTCGCTGCTATTTATCTGTATGGTGCTGAAGACAAGGATCTTGCAATGCACTGGTACAGAAAAGCTGCGGAAAACGGCAATGAGAAAGCAATAAAATTTCTTGCAGATGAGCAACGTTTTCAGCAACAGTGGGATTTATGGGGCAGACAATTTGATGAAGATCAGAAACGCAGACAATTTGTCAACGATGTCAATAGATTACGTGAAGGGAAAAAATTGCATTATTAAACTTTACCCCGCCGTTTCACCCTTCCGTCTCACTTCGTGAGCCACCTCCCCGCAAGCGGAGAGGCAGTGTGCAAGGAACAACGAGTCTCCCCTTTCTAAGGGGAGATGTCGATTTATCGACAGAGAGGTTATCTCAACATCAACGCAATCATTACCGCTCCGACCGCATGAACAAGCCAAAATCTAATCGTTACGGCGGTTTCGTCAAATCCCTTTAATTGATAATGATGATGTAAAGGTGCCATTAAAAATATTTTTTTATTCAGCTTTCTAATCGTGAAAATCTGAATTAATGAGCTCAGCATCTCGATTATAAATATAAATCCCGTCGGAATTATTGCGAGCGTCCTTGCGTTCATTACACATAATGCAGCCAATGCTCCGCCTAAAAAATGTGAGCCCGTATCTCCCATGAAAGTTTTTGCGGGTCTCATGTTGAAAAATAAAAATCCCGCCGTCATGAAAAATAACTCAATCAAAATTTCGGAGTTGAAATCGTTAATCGGAATTAATAACATCATGGCCGAAATCGAAATTAAAAAACTTCCTCCCGCCAGTCCGTCTAATCCGTCAGTGATATTCACGGAGTTAATTATTCCTGCCGTCATCAAAAACGTTACTGGAATTGAAATTATAAAAATGTTGAAGTTATCAAAAATTCCCGGAAATAATCCTAAATTCCCCGTGAAATAAATTATCAGCACCCACGCAAAACAAATTATTAACTGCAATCTCAATTTTGAAAGACTTTTGAAACCCTCGCTTGTGTGAGTCGTGAATTTTATCCAGTCATCGAAAAATCCTATTAAACCGCTCAAAATCGGCAGGCTCCAAAATATTAACGAGTTCACCGAAAAATTTTTAATCAGTGCCAAGAATGCCAAAATTATAAAAATCACTCCGCCCATTGAAGGAGTTTTTTCTTTAATTTCGACTTCGATATTAACTCCGTATGATTTTTGCTGTTGCGTTAAATGAATTTTGCGCTGAATTTTTATCCAGATATACTGCAAAATCAAACTCAATGCGAAAAATATAATTGCCGTGAAAAATTTTGTCATTTTATCGTTTTTATGTATTCCCTTAAAAATTCAAGAACAAACTTTTGACATGTCAATCCGGTTTCAGGCTTAAAGTTTTCTTGATGTAAAGCTGTGTTTGAGAGAATCCTAATCCCTAAAAACGGAATGTCGTAATCCTGACATATTGAAGCAGCCGCATAATTTTCCATTTCTTCACATGATGAACCGAATTTTTCATGCAGAAATAAAATCCTGTCAACTTGAGACTCCCAAGAATCAGCAGTCAGAATTACGCCTTTTATAACTTTGCCTTCGGTGTAAGAATCTTTCAGTGATTCAGCAATGGCAATCAGATTTTTATCGGAATAAAGATAAATACCGTCCTCATTTTCTCGTTCTCTTTTTTCGCCGTCATAATAAAAATCTTTTGACAGCATCTCAATGTTTTTATAGTCAACGCCTTCGCCTTCAGCTTTATAACCTGATCTCCATGAGCTTCCGCTAAAAGTTTTTTCCGAAAGGACAATATCTCCCGTGTGAAGTTTGGGATCATGTCCGCCCGCTGTTCCCTGATTGATTACAGCAACGGGTTTGAAATTTTCAATTCCGAGTATTGTTGCAGCCGTCGCATTAATCACTCCTGATTCAGTTTTTGAAATTACGACAGGATAGCCGTCAATTTTTCCTGCCGTGAAATCCCATTCTCTGATTTTGTATGAAACGGGAGATTCAAGGCTTGAGATCAAAAAATCCGTCTCAACAATCATTGCTCCCTGAACTAAAATCGGAGGAACATCGCTTTTATATTCAACGTTTGCAAAAGCGGAACACGAACATAAAAGGCAGACAAATACAAGCAAAAATTTTCTTTTCACGTTTTATTTCTCTCCTGTTAATTCGTTTACGATATTTTCAAGTCCTACGCTGTGAGAACCTTTAATCAAAATTCCGTTCCATGAATCAATTTTCTTCAAGGCCTCTAAACTTTCCTGCCATGTGTCAGTGAAAATGAATTTTGGTTGATGTAACCCTTCCATCGTAAGCGGTTCCCCTTCCATTACGAGGGACGGCTTTGGGCAAAGAGTCTCCCCTTCACAAGGGGAGATGTCATCGCAAGATGACAGAGAGGTTTTATTTCCGAATGCTTCACGCCAGATTTTTCCCGTTAATATTACAGTGTCAACATCTTCAAATAAGGGCTCTAAATCTTTGTGGAACTGCACGGAGTTTTCGCCAAGTTCTCTCATCTCTCCCAAAACTGCAACTTTTCCTGAAATATGAATTTTTGAAAACGTTTTGAGTGATGCCGACATTGACGCAGGATTAGCATTATATGAATCGTCAACAACAAATTTATTTTCGTCAATCATAATTACACGTCCGCGACCGGGCAGGGCTTGGAAATTTTCGAGACGTTCCGAACATTCCTGCAAAGTCATTCCGAGTTCATGGCCTGTTGCTGCAGCAAGCGAAAGAGGAAGGGCGTTATGTTTTCCCCAGATGTTTGCCGTAAATCTTGCGATCTCCTGTGTGGGTCTGTGAGCAATTACAAACGATAATGAAGGCAATGAATATTCCGATGTGTCATGACTGATTACAAAATCGGAATCTTTATTTTCTCCGACTCCCATTGATTTAACAACATATCTGAAGGCATCGCTTAAATATTCGTTGTCATTGTTGAAAATTATGCTTGTCATTAACGGTGAATGAGTGATTTCGATTTTCTCACGCAAAACTCCTTCGACATCTCCGAAACCTTCAAGGTGAACAGGTGCAACGCTTGTTAAAATTGACATCGTGGGATTGAAATATTCCGTAAGTTCACGAATTTCGCCGGGCTTGTTAGCTCCAAATTCCAAGATTAAAATTTCGGTTTCAAGAGGCATTGCTAAAATCGTAGAAGTACAGCCGATTAAAGTATTAAAACTTCTGACGGGAGCATGAATTTTGAATTTCTCGCCCAAAACCAATTCGAGGGCAGCCCTTGTTGTAGTTTTCCCGACGCTTCCTGTAATGGCGATGACTTCGTTTAATTTCTGTTCTTCCTGTTCAGCATGAAATTTTAATTTCAGTGATGCAAGTTCCGCTAAATCTCTTTCCGGATTTTCAAGTTCGATTACGGGAATTGATGTGTCAGGTTTCTTGCCGTTTTTCACGATTAACAATTTTGCTCCGTTTTCGATTGCCTGAGGAATATATTTGTGGCCGTCAGTCTTTTCACCTTCAAGAGCAACGAATGCACCGCCGTTTATAACGTCTCTGCTGTCAGTTGCAAGATGTGAAGGAAATTCCATGTCTGCAAATTCTTCCGGAACTTTTACATTAATCAACGCAAATAAATCTTTTAATTTCATATTCATTTTGAATCTCTCCAATTTTTAACTGCTTCGGAATCGTTGAAAGGAATTTTTTTATCCTTTATCGTTATGAATTTTTCAGGGCCTTTACCCGTTATCACCAAGATGTCGCCGCTCTTCAAATTATTTAATCCGTAATTTACTGCTTCGGCTCTGTCGAGAATAATTTTATTCGGGATCGTTGCACCTGATGCAATGGCTTCAGCAATTTTCATGGGATCTTCGTCTCTTGCATTGTCGGAAGTGATTATGATTTCGTCTGCAAATTCTGATGCCGATTTTGCAAGTTCCGGTCTGTTTTGCTGATAACGTCCCCCGCCGTGTCCGAAAACTGAAATAATTTTGCGGTCGTTCCCTGAAAGTTTGCGAATCACGCGTAATACACTTTTCAACGCTGAAGGTGTGTGTGCGAAATCGACAAAAACACATGCACCGTTAGGCAGGTCAATTCTTTCAAGTCTGCCGGGAACCTGCGGAACATTTTTAACGCCTTCGATGATTGCATCGTCATCAACACGTCCCCTCATTGCCGTAACTGCACAAAGAGTATTCATGATATTGAAATCGCCGACAAGAGGACTATGGAGAATTACATCGCTGAAACCTTCATTGTGAATTACAAGTTCAGTTCCGTTTAATGTAGTGTTGGATTTTATGACGTTCTTTAAGCCGAAGCCCCGAAGATTTTTTGTAAATTCATCGAGCAGTCTTTTTCCGTATGGATCATCGGAATTAACAGCCCCGATGAAATTCGGTTTTGTGTAATTCGTGAATAATAATTTTTTAGCCTCGAAATAATTTTCCATAGTAACGTGAAAATCTAAATGCTCAGGATATAAATTCGTGAACACAGGGACATCATACAAAGCACCTTTAATTCTTCCGAAATATAAACCGTGCGATGAAGTTTCCATGACACAAGCCTTGCAGTTATTTTTCACCATTGAAGCTAACTGTCTCTGAACTATGCTGCTTTCGGGGGTAGTTCTGTCAGCGTCTTTGTCAATTATTCCGTCGCTCTCAATAATCGTTCCAAGCAATCCGACTCGAATCCCTGAAGCCTGTAAAATACTTCGGGTTATGTAAGTCGTGGTTGTCTTTCCGTTAGTTCCGGTTACTCCGACCATTAATAATTTATCGCTGGGATTTCCGTAAACTAACGCAGAAACTTCGCCTAAAAATTCTCTGACGTTTTTGACGACAATTTGAGGAAGATTTGAATCGATTTCACGTTCGCACAAAAATGCACAAGCACCCGAATTTTCAGCAATTTTTGCGTATTCGTGCCCGTCAGATTTTTCGCCTTTAATGCAGCAGAATAAAGTTCCGCTTTTTACTTCTCTGCTGTCGGAGATTACGTCGGAAATTTCGGTTTTCAAATCGTCTTGAGAATTTAATTTGAAATTTATGTTTTTGTCCTTTGAACGAATAAAATTCAAAACGCTTTCAAAATTTACGCTCAAAATTTATAAACTCCTTTTCAAGTTATCTTTTAAGATATTATACTCAAAACATCGCCCGAATTGCATTCAACACCGCCAAAATCATAACGCCGACATCTGCAAACACAGCAAGCCATAAATCAGCAAATCCCAATGCACCAAGACTCAGGCATAAAACTTTAATTCCGATTGAGAAATAAATATTTTGTTTTACGATTTTCATTGTTTTTCTGGAAATTTTTATGGCTTCGTAAACTTTTAGCGGGTCATCGTCCATTAAAACTATGTCGGCTGCTTCGATTGCTGCGTCAGAACCTAAAGCTCCCATTGCGATTCCTGCGTCTGCCCTTGAAAGTACGGGAGCGTCATTGATTCCGTCTCCGACAAAAATACATTTATTGAGGTCAGACACAAAACGGGCTTTATCATCAGGCAGTAATCCGAAATGATATTCGTTAATTTCCAGTTTATCTGCGACATCTTTAGCTGAAGTTTCAGAGTCTCCCGTCAACATTAAAATTCGTGTAATTCCCAGAGATTTTAATTTTTGAACGGCCTCACGTGAATTATTTTTTACAACGTCAGAAATTATTATGTGTCCTGCGTAGCTTTCATTAATTGCGACATGAATAACCGTTCCTGATTTTGTTTTTGTGCAGGGCTTCCAAGAAATTTTGAGGCTGTCCATGAATTTTTCACTGCCTAAACAAACTCTCTCGCCGTTGACGAGTGCTTTAACTCCGTAACCTGCAAACTCTTCGACATTTTCAACTTTGCAATCGTCATTTTCGGATTCGTAAGCCTTCCTTAAAGCGTCTGCAATGGGGTGTGAAGAAAATTTTTCGACATGTGCTGCCAAGTGTAAAATTTCGTTTTCGTCTCTCAATTCGGGGTGAACTGCAACAACTTCAAAAACGCCTTTTGTGAGTGTTCCTGTTTTGTCAAAAATCACGCTTGAAGCATTAGCTAAGATTTCCAGGAAATTCGAGCCTTTTATCAAAATCCCTTTTCGACCTGCACCACCGATTCCAGAAAAGAAACTTAAAGGGACGCTGATAACCAATGCACAGGGACAACTAACAACGAGGAACACTAAAGCCCTGTATAGCCAAGTTGAAAGATTCCCATAAAATAACGTCGGGACGATTGCCAATGCCAAAGCCGAAACACAGACAAAAGGAGTGTAAATTTTTGCGAACTTTGTAATAAATTTTTCGGATTTTGATTTTCGATTTTGAGAATTTTCGACGAGATCAAGAATTTTTGAAGCTGTCGATTCTGCAAATTTCCGAGTTGTTTTGACTTTCAGGACTCCCGAAAGATTTATTGAACCGCTTAAAACTTCATCATCGATATTTACGCTTTTCGGCAGGCTTTCACCGGTTAAGGCTTTCATGTCTAAACTTGAATTTCCTTCAACGATTATTCCGTCAAGAGGGATTTTTTCGCCGGGCTTTATTAAGATTTCAGTACCGATTGCGATTTCGGCAGGATTAAATTTTGTGATTTTCCCTTCGACTTCAACATTTGCATAATCCGGCCTTATGTCCATTAAGTCTAAAATATTTTTTCGGCTTTTATCGGCTGCATAATCGGAAAAAAATTCTCCAGTCTGATACAAAATCAAAACTGCTACGGCTTCGTTGTAATCTCCGTTGTAAAAAAACGCTAAACACAACGCACCGATTGAAGCAATCGACATCAAAAAATTTTCATCGAAGATTTCACGTTCCTTTATGCCTTCGACAGCCTCAAGCAAAATGTCATAGCCGATTATGAAATACGGAATTAAAAACAAAATCAGCTTTGACAATCCGGAGACATTAACAAAATTTATGACTATGAGAATTAAACTTGAAAGAATTATGCGAAATAAAATTTTCCGCTGCTCAGAATCCATTGTAATTTTTCCCCTTTATGAATTTATATTCAAATAATCAAACAATCATTTGAATATTTGACATGATAATGAAAAAATTTTATTTGTCAATTAATTCTGAAGGGCATGTTATTTCAAAAATTAGTGCAAGCGTTTTATGAAGTAAATCGGCCTCGTGGGTGCTGCTCAAAGAATAATGAATTTCCTGTCCGACACGAGTACCTTTAACAAGATTTGATTTTCGCAATAATTGGAGATGATGAGAGACAACAGCTTTACTCATTCCGATAGCCGCTGCAATATCAGAGACGCATTCTTTGCTATGACATAAGAGCCAGAAAATTTTTAAGCGTGTCCCGTCTCCTAACTGTTGAAAAATCGAAGCAGCCTGAGAAAATTTTTCGTCCTCAGGCATTTTTTCGAGTATAGTTTGAATATTTTTGTCGTGATTGTGAGGTAATTTTTGCGGCATTCTTTAACGTCCTATTACTATTGCGGAAAATTCATTAACTTTTCTTTCAAGCGTGAAAACATTTCCCGAAGTCGGAACAGTTCGAGGCAGATAATATTGCTGATCTTCAGAGAGCATACTGAAATCAACGCCTGTTGCCATTTGAATTTTTGTTGTACCCCTTGAAGTTGCTGTTTGAGCGTTAATTAAAGCAGCAACGTCATAATTATCCTGATAGTTATAGTTATCGTTGACATTATTATTATTATCAACGGTGTAATCGGAACTTGCAACAATGTTTGGAATATAAGTATTATTATTCGTTGTCGTTCCTGTTGTCCCTGAAGTATTGCCCGTGTTGTCCGTATAATAATTTGTTGAATCAGTGTTTGTAGTTGTTGTAGTCGTAGTCGTATTAGAATTAGTATTCGTGTTAGTGCTGTTGCTCTGATTCTGGGATTCTGAAGGAGGTGTCGGAGGAGTATTATTTTCGTTTTCATTATTGCCGGAAAATGGGGCGTTATTGCTTCCGGTTGCTGAAGTCCAGTTATAGGTTGCCGAAGAATCTATATAAATGTCTTTCTCAGCGTCAATTCCTGCTTCACCTGCCGAACTTTGCGATGAATTTCCTGCTGTGATGTTCAAAGTTCCGCCGTTAATTACGACATAACCGTTTGAGTCAATTCCATCGCCCTTTGTTGATGAGATTGTCAGATTCCCGCTCAACATTGTGAAAACCGAAACATTATCTTCATTAACATTTATTCCGTCATCAGGAGCAGTAACGTTAATCGTTCCTCCGTCAACAGTCATGTGAAGTTCAGAGCCGAGTCCCTCAAGCGTTGACGATGTTACATTCAAAATTCCGTTTCCGTCGCCTTCTCCCGAAATTCCAAGCGAAACATGCGAATAAAAAGCTCCGTCCATTTTATAAAGTTTTTTCTGATCGCTAATGTCTTTTCCGTCAACTTTTGTAGCTGAAGATTTCGGAGTCGGTTTCAAAATTCTGTAGACGTTAGCACCTGTAATATTATTTTCTGAATTACTGCCTATGATAACGAGCGAAGAGTTGTTATCGATAAGAGTTCCGATTAAATCCTCGCCGAGAGTTTTATATGTTGATGCGACACTGCTTTCGGCATCGTCGCCGTATTCGGTTAAATTATCGTTAAACAAAATTGCCGGAGCTACAGTGCATTTAACTGTTACGCCGTCAAGAATTATGACAGAGTCTGAATCGATTGAGATTTGCCCGTTCCATGTTCCGCTTAAAGAGTAAATTCCTGATTTTGAAATATGAAGCACAGAATTTGTATAGGCAGTTGCAGAATCGTGAGTCATTTTTGATTTTGTCTGAGCCAACGTTGAACCGTTTTCCATAGGGAGAGTTGCGAAAATGTAAGGCCCCGAAAAATCCGAAGATAATTTCTCTGCAACAGAATTTATAACTTCGTCTGAATAATAAACTACGTATTCTGTATCTTCGTCCTTAACTGCTGTCTGACCTTCTATAAAAGTCAAATCGCTGTTCATATAACGAATGTCATGTGCAATATAAACATCGTCATTGTTAAAAGCACTTTCGGTTTTGTAATCGTCAATTTCAGTTTCTCCGTTGATTCCTTCGGTGAAATATTCAGATTCGTGTTCAGGATCTGCGTGCCATACATATTCATATTCGGTTACTTTCTCTCCGTTAATTTCTGCGTCTGAACCGTTTAATGTAATTTCGATTATGTTGTCGGAGCTTAAAATACTGTCAATGGCGACAACTGACGAATTTTGTACCGTA
>JAFSKE010000051.1 GCA_017449135.1 Synergistaceae bacterium | reverse complement strand
TTTTAATGCTTCGGACTTAGTAATTCTTTCAGGTTCACGTACAGGGACACCGAAATACTCGAAATTTTTTATTCCTTCACAATTCGGCCAGCCCGTTAAAATTTTAGCTCCCAGCTTCGACGCTAATTTTGTAACTTTGCCAGCGACTGCGTTTTGTTCGTGAAGAGTTACGGGAATTTTTTTCAGTTTCGCAATTAAAAGCGGTGCAAAGGAAATATAACCCCCGAATAAAAAAATCTCGTCAGGCTTGAAATCCTTAATATATTTTGAAGTTTTGAAAAACGATTTTATTAAGTCAACGAAGCGTGTAAAAATTTTCGTGATTGACTTTGAACCTAAAGGCGACCCCGAAAGCGATAACAACATCGGCTGAATTTCGAGTGCATTATAAATTTCCCGTTCAAGTTTTCGAGAACCGCACACCCATTTAACAATTTTGTTTTTGGATTGTAATTTTTTTCCGAACATTATCGCCGGAATTATGTGTCCGCCCGTACCGCCTGAAAAAATTAAAATTTTATTCGTCATCATCTTTGTACTCTTCACTTTCAATTTTGATACACATCAATAAACCTACTTTCGCCCACATGAATAACATCGAACTACCTCCTGCACTGACAAAAGGCATTGGGATTCCTGTTAAGGGCATTAATTTCATGACTCCTGCGGCATTAACGAACATCGGATAAATCACCGAAGCAGCTAAACCGAGTGCGAGGGATTTTGTGAATGGCGATTTAGCATTTTTGTAAATGTAAAAAACCCTCCACGTCCATAAAGCATAAAGAATTAACAGAGACATTGTACCGATTAACCCAAATTCCTCGCCTATAGCCGGGAAAATATAATCCGTTGATGCTTCGGGCAGATATTTTTCCTGCTGTAAACCTTTTCCGATTCCGACACCTGTTAAAGAACCGTTTGCGAACGCAACAAGACCTTGAATAATTTGATAACCTGTGTTCATTGGATCTTCCCAAGGGTCTAAAAAGGCTCGAACTCTGCGCATTCTGTATTCTGCGATTAAATACGGAGCAAAATTTATAAATCCCACCGCTAAAACTGCAGCGATTAAAAAAGTTATTAACGGATATTTCCAGCCCCTTCGTTCAACGTGCATAGTTAAACAGATTGCAGCAACAAGAATCGTTCCCCCTAAATTCGGCTGACCCATTAAAAACGTCCCGACAATAATTATTACTGTTAATGTAGGTTTTAGAAATGATTTGAAATTCATAACTTTTGGGAGCGATGACTCGTCCGTCAATCTGTCAGCCATGAAAATTGGAAGCGTGAATAAAATAACTTCGAGAGGCTGAAAACGGAATCCCGGCAAACTTAACCAGCGTCTTGCACCTCCGACCTTAACGCCGAGTCCGGGAATTAAAGTTAAGAGTACGAGAAACCAAGAGAAAGCAAATAATTTTCCGCTGTTATCTCTAATTATGTCTAAAAAATTTTTGCCCGGTTTTTTCTTTTTAGCGTTGTCCTCTCTGCGTGATTCGCAATAAGTCATCATCATCATAGCAAGGATTACGCCGATTCCGATAAATTGAAACTGTTTTAACGGCTGAGCGTAAGGATTTCCGTTCATCATGTTGTTACGCAATGACAGGGAGGAAATCATAACCATGCTGAAACCGTTTAAGATGAGGGGGATAATTATTTCCATTCTTTAACGATTTTGCAGAAATGTTCGCCGCGAGCTTTATAACTTTTGTACATGTCCCAGCTTGTGCAGGCAGGAGACAACAAAACAACCATTCCTGATTTAGCCATGTCGTGAGAAACTTTAACAGCATCTTCCATAGTTGAAACGTTTTTGAAATTTTCAAATCCCGCAGTCTCTAACGATTTTTGAATTTTCGGAGCTTCCTCGCCGATTAAGACCGCAAAATCACATTCAGATTTCACAGCGTTTGCAAGATCGGTGTAATCTTCGCCCTTACCTTGACCGCCGAGAATAATAATTTTACGTCCTTTAATGCTTTTCATGGCCGTAACAGTAGCTGCGACGTTAGTACCTTTTGAGTCGTCAATGTATTTAACACCGTCAATAATTCCTGCGAGTTCACAACGATGAGGGAGAGGCTTAAAACCTTCGAGAAGTGATTTAACATCTGAGATTACCCCTCCGTCCGACAAGTCAGACACCTCCCCGCAAGCGGAGAGGCAATGCGTCCCCGTAATACGGGGAAGAGGGCCACCTGTGGCGAAGGGGTTACACAACAACATTGCACATAAACTCATTGCGACATTTTCGAGATTGTGAGAGCCGATTAAATCCGTGTCAGAATACTTGAATAATAATTCTGTTTTTCCGTTTAACGTCAAAAATGCTTCGTCATCGGCCATGAAAATATTACCGAAAGTTTTGTGATTGGGTTCTTTGTCCCATGTTAAGACAATAATTTTTCCTTCAGGTTTCAACATCTCAAAATCTCTGTCCTGAATTATTCCTATCCCTTCAGGGTCTCTCAATTTCAAAACTCTTGATTTAGCTTCGACGTAATTTTCATAACTTCCGTGCCAGTCGATATGATCCGGAGCTAAATTTGTGATGATTGAAACGCTGGAATGAAAATTTTTTTCCGCCCTTGCAAGTTGAAAGCTGCTTAACTCTAAGACAACTGCATCAAAATTTTCCTGCGTGAAAGTTGAAGAAGCTGTGCCGAGATTTCCCCCTGTTGCGGTTTTCAATCCTGCCTTAGTTAAGATATGACCGATTAAAGATGTTACAGTACTTTTCCCGTTTGAACCTGTAACACAGATTAAATTTTTGGTTTTGATATTGGGTAAAACAAAATCGAGTTCGCCGGTTAATTTGATATTTCGTTTTTGAGCTTCGAGAAGGATTTTTGATTTTGGAGGTATTCCGGAACTGATTAAAATTTCGTCAACGTTCTCAAAAACTTTGTCGGTATTTCCTCCCTCTTCAAAATTTATGTGATTTTGAGTGAATAATGATTTTACGTCATCGGGAATATTTTTCTGTTCCGAAACAAAAACTTCTGCTCCCTGACGTTTTGCTAAAAATGCCAGACCCTGACCGCTTACACCTGCACCGATAATTGAATATTTCATAAAATTTTTTTCCTCCTTAAAGATTATCCGTAATTGATTCTATCTGAAAACCATTTGATATTAACGTATTTACTTTTTGAATTATTTTGTTCATTGCCCTGTTAGTGAATAAACCAATATCCGTTTATTTCACCGCTTCTGTCATCTATCACAACAAAAGAATGCTGCGGTAAAACAACAGAATAATGTTTATATGACTTTATTAATATTATGTCGCCTTTTCTGCACATAATTTTTCGTCATTGGAACATCTGCAATAATTGATGCCTTATTTGAAATTACATCTTCTGAAAGTCTGAAAGGTTCAATTTCATTCAAAGCCTCTCCTAAAGTTTTTGATTTTTCCTTCCATACGACATTATCAAGATTAATAAACAAATTTTTTCCTCCTGTTAAATTTCGTAATCCTTAAACGCATTCGGATCTATTGATTTAATTTCAACAACCTCTTTGATATTCACACAGAAATTATGAACGATCATTAATCGCGCTAAAATATTTCCGTCGATTAAAATAATATGTTTTTCTTTTGCGTAGTCTTGAGCAGGTTTTGAAAAATTCGCATTTGTTACTAAAAGTCCCCGCCCTGCTTTTCGTGTTACTGCGTCTCCGAAATTCTGCATACTCCAGCTCGTTATTATGCTTCCCCGTTCAAGTTTTCTTGTCTGAATATAAATCGGCTTATAACCGGGGCCGTCCTCGATTATAATTCCCTGAATTGCTGATGAACTCAATCGGCGTTTTGCGTTTTTATAAACTTCGTAGCCCATGCGTATTAATAAATCCGTGATTAATTGCTCAAATCCTGCCTGAGATAATTCGCTTACTCTCGTGAGAATTTGAGACACAAGGTTTTCATAATCAGAAGCTTCGTCGCCGGTAAAATTAAAATTCAATTCATTATGTTCATTCATCGTGAAATAATTATAAAATATTCTTTCAGATTTTGTATCTTAAAATTAATCCCGAAACACATTCAATCACTTCATCAGCTTCATTTGCAAATTTTTTTGTTAAGTCAGCAAGTGCTTTCACATAATTTTCCGTTAAATCATCGTAAATTATTCCGTCAGAAAAAATATAATCCGAAACAAGAATTATATTTTCACATTGAGATTTTAATTTGTTGAAGTCGGAGAAAATTTTTGAAATGATTAACCCTTCCCCACTTTTCCCCCTCCGTCTCACTTCGTGAGCCACCTCCCCGCAAACGGAGAGGCTGTGTGTGTCTCGCATTTGAGGTTGAGAGGTTGAATCAAACATTTCATTTGAAAGCCATGTTGTTAAACTTTCGACTAAGACGCTTGAATGTTCAGGAATTGTTATAACATCTAAATTTTTTTCGCATTCTATTGTAATAAAATTTTTGTTTTGACGCATTAATTTATGTTTTTTAACACGTTCCGACATCTCAAAATCTAAAATTTTAGCCGTTGCAAGATAAATTTTTTTCTCACTTGAAAACCCGCTTAATCTTTTCTCGGCGTAAAAACTTTTTCCGCTTCCTGAATTTCCGCAAATAAATATAAACATGATAATATAATAACCGATAAAATTTTCTTAGGAATGTATAAATATAATGAAATCTAAAATCTTAATTTTTCTTACAGTATTTTTGTTAATGTTTTCAACTAATAATAAACCCCTTGCCAATGCAAATGAAAATAAAATTTCAATCTCATGCAGTTTATTTCCGATTTATGATTTTGCCCGTGAAATTGTAAAAGATTATGCAGATGTGAAATTATTATTGCGTCCGGGTGTTGAGCCTCACGAGTTTGAACCTTCGCCAATGGACATAAAAGTTTTGAATGATTCCGAAGTTTTTATTTTTACAGGGAAAAATCTCGAACACTGGGCTGAAAGAATTTCGCAATCACTTTCTAACACTTTAATAATCGAAGCGTCCGAGAATATCGAAATTTTAGATAATGATCCTCACATTTGGTTAGACATGAATAAAGCCGTTTTAATGCTTGAAAATATTTTGAAAGGAATTTGTGAAGCAGACCCGGCACATTCGGAAATTTATAAAAATAATGCTGAAATTTACATGTCAAAACTCAAGGAACTTGACGAAAAATTTATGGCTCTGAATAAAAATAAAACTTTGGTATTTGCAGGGGAATTTTCGTATAATTATTTTGTCAAACGTTACGGATTTAATTATGTCAGTGCTTACGAAGGTGAAAACGAACCGTCATTAAAAAGCATGGCCGAAGTTTTGAAATTCATTCGTGAGAACAGAGTGAAATATATTTTTGCCGACAAATTTGGAATCTCAAAAATCACTCAATCAATTTCAGAACAGACGGGAACGGAAATTTTGACTTTTAATTCCGCACATATGGTTGACGGAGAAGCTGATTTTATCGATATAATGAACGAAAATTATAAAAATCTCGAACTTGCATTAAATGATTAGATTAGAACTTGAAAACGCTGTAATAAAATACGGCGACACTGCGATAATTAAAAATTTCTCATTAAAAGTTGAATCCGGCGAAATGATTTTTGTAACGGGTTCAAACGGTTCCGGGAAAAGTACTTTAATTCGAGGGATTGCTGGATTATTGCCTTTAAGCTCAGGAAAAATTTTCAGGGCTGAAAGGGTTTCATACGTTCCGCAGGTTGAAGAGGCCGACAGAAATTTTCCTGCAACAGTCAAAGAAATTGTTTTAACGGGAACTCAAAGAAAAGGAAAATTATTTTACACTCAAAACGACAAAAAACTTGCAGAGAAATTCATGAAAGAACTTGGGATTTTTGAATTATCCGACAGCAAAATAAAAACACTTTCAGGAGGACAGTTGAGACGTGTATTTTTAGCTCGTGCATTGTGCGGAGAACCTGAATTATTGTTGCTTGACGAACCTTGTGCAGGTCTTGACGCTGAAAGTCATAAAATTTTGTTTGGCTGCCTTCAAAAAATTCTCGAAAAAGGCTGTGCAATTATTATGGTTACACATGATGATTCGGACTTGGAAGGGATTAAAAATTCACGTGTAATAGAGATGTCGAATAACCATGAATGAAATTTTAGAAATTTTATCTTATCCGTTTGTAATCAGGGCGTTGATTTCGGGATCGCTGATTTCGATTTGTGCGTCGATATTGGGCGTAATTCTCGTGTTGAAACATTATTCGTTAATCGGACACGGATTATCTGAAATTGGTTTTGCATCGCTTTCGATTTCGTCAGCGTTAAAAATTTCCCCGATGATAATTTCAGTACCTTCAGTGATAGCTGCATCGTTTTTAATTATGTTGACAAAGGCAGGCGACACCGCAATAGCCGTTGCATCTTCAGCAGCTTTATCACTTGGAATAATAATCTCATCGTTGACAAATTCAATTTCAAATACAAGTTCATTTTTATTTGGAAGTGTTTTAGCGGTGAACGAAGCGGATTTAATTTTCAGCGTAATTTTGTCGTTTGTGATTATAATTTTGTTTGTGATATTTTATAATCGTTTATTCCTGATTACTTATAATGAAGATTATGCACGTTCATTGGGAATAAACACGGCTTTTTATCAGATTATGATTTCACTTTTAACGGCGTTAATCGTAGTTTCAGGAATGCGGATAATGGGAACGCTTTTAATATCGGGAGTAATAATTTTGCCGGCAGTTAGTGCAAAAAATTTAGCGTCAGGGTTTAAGGCATTAATAATAATTTCGGGAGTAATTTCGATTTTAGCATTTTTAACGGGATTAATAATTTCGTTTATATTTAACATTCCTACGGGAGCAGGAATAATTTTGACGAACACAATAATTTTAATTTTAACGAGAGCGATAAAAACAAAATGACAGGAACAGGACACAGATTATCAACATTTTCAATAGTACTTGGGACAACAAGTTCACCGTTTGCGGCGATATTAAGTTTATTTGGCAGTACATTTCCGGATTCGTCGGAATATATAATTTTCGGAAAACGTCGAAACCGTTATCACAGACGCTGGACACATTGGTTTATACCATGGGCATTTTTAGCATATATTTGCTTTCAGCGATCGGGGTGGATAGTTCCGAAAATATCAACGCTGATAGACGGAAAAAACGCACATTTTGATGTATGGTCTTGCGTAGGATTTTGGTTTACGGGGTGTGTTCTGCATATTTTGGAGGACGCATGGTGCGGGACGGTTCCATTTTTAAGGCCATGGAAAAGGGACATAGGATTTCACGTTTTTCACATGTCAAAAAAATTCGGTGAAATGAGTCGCGGCGAAAAAAATTTTGTCTGGTGCTGCATATTAATAGGAATAATTGCGTTTTTAGTGAGAACTTACACGATCGAGGATTTTGTGAGAATCATTACGGAGTTTATGAAGAGTATATAATTTTATTTATTTGAGGAGGTAATCAAAATGAAAAAAGTTATTGCTGCGACATTATTAATTTTTATGTTTTCGTCGTTATCTTACGGGGCAGTATCTGAAGATAGCAGTATTTACGTTAGACAAGATGTTTTTGACGCAAAAACGGAGGCGTTATTCGAGAGGCTTCACGGAGAAATAACAACTTTGTCAGCAAAAATTGACAATAATTTTGAAAAGTTATCGGCAAAAATTGATGCTAATTTTGCAACATTGTCAGGGCGAATTGATGCTTTAAGCGGAAGAATTGACGGAATGGATTATAAAATTGATGTTCTTCAAACCGTTGTTTATTGGGGACTTGGAATTTTATCGTTTTTAGTAGCTTCGTTTGTTTTAGCACCGATAGTTGGAGGAATTGTTCAAAATCTCCGCAAACCTTCATTTACGATTGACGACGTGAAAAAATTAATTTCTGAAGCACAGTTAAGCAGAACCCCTCAAATATAAAACCTCCCCGCATTTTTAACAAATACAGAGAGGTTTGTGTTAATCTCTGAAAATTTTTCTTTATCCCTGATGATGTGAAAGCATAACCGCTCCTGCGATTGATAATAATTTTGCTCTCGGGGAATCTGCACGGCTTGTCAAAACTACCGGAGCTGCTGCACCGATGATTAATCCTGCCGTCTCGCTGCCTTTTGCAAAGAAACTGATTGATTTTGCAAGTGCGTTTCCGACTTCAATTTGAGGTACAAACAAAATATCTGCGTGTCCTGCGACCTGTGATTTAATATGCTTAATTCTTGCGGCTTCTTCGTCGATTGCATTATCAAGAGCTAATGGCCCATCGATAATACAATTTTTAATCTGCCCTCTCTGATTCATTTGGACAAGTGCTGTTGCGTCAAGTGTGCAGGGCATGTCGGGATTTACCATTTCAACTGCTGCGAGACATGCAACTTTCGGCATCTCAACTCCGAGTGAACGTGCAAAATTTACTGTGTTCTGAACGATGTCAGCTTTCATTTTCAAATCGGGATACATGTTGAAAGCTCCGTCAGCGATAAAAATTACTCTGTCATATCCCGGAATTGAATGGAAATAACAATGTGAAATTGCTTTTTTGCCTACACGAAGTCCGACTTCTTTATTCAACATTCCACGAAGGAAATTATCCGTGTGAAGCTGGCCTTTCATGTAAATGTCAGCACGTTTTGATGAAACTTCCGTAACTGCTGTGATACCGCAAGCTGCTTCGTTTGTTTCGGGAATGATATGATAATTTGCTTCTGATGCTCCGGCTTCGGCAATACATGCTTTAATTTTATCGGGATTCCCGACGAGTGTTGCGTCAACAAGCCCCATTTTTCTTGCTTCTTCGATTGCTGCGATTAATCCTGCGTCTTCAGCCATTGCAACTGAAATTCTTTTGCGTCCTTTTTCACCGCAAAGTTTTGTAGCCTCTTCAATTAACTGAGACAAAGATCTAACCTGTTCCATAAAAGAAAAAAACCTCCTAAATGAAATAAATTTTGATTTTACTAATTATATAATATCGCAGGAAAATTTAAGTCAAGAAAGTGAGAAAAATTTTATGTTTTATGCGTTTGTCATGATTTCAATTTCAATGTGTGCTTATGAGATTCTGAGTTTGATTTTGCCGTTAAAATTCTCGATTCAAACAAAGATTTTATTATCATTAATTTTAATTTCGGGACTTGCAAAAGGTTTTTTATTTGTCAGGACTCCAACAGGTTTTGATATTTACGAACTGCCTTATTTTATTCAATTATTTATTTCGGGAGCGTACAATTTTATTATAGTTGCTCTGTTCATGTTAGTGATAAAAGATTTTATTTTTGTAGCGTGTAAAGTCTTTAGAATTAATTTTCCGACTCATAATGCTTCATTGTTTGTATTGAGTTTAGCTTTGTGTTCAACGGTTTATGGAACGTACGAGGCTTTGAAAGTTCCCGCCGTAAACACTCACGAAATTTATATCGAAAACTTGGGAAAAGAATTTGACGGAATGAAAATTGCAATGTTAGTTGATATTCACGCTGATACTTTAACTGATAAAAATTTTGTCGAAGCTGTAGTTAATAAAACAAATGCCTTAAATCCCGATTTAATTTTAATTCCTGGAGATTTTGTTGACGGTCAGGTTAAATCGCAGGGAAAAAATTTAGCACCGTTGAAGAACTTAAAATCAAAATTCGGAGTTTACGGGACAACGGGAAATCACGAATATTATTTTGATTATAAAGGCTGGATTAATGAATTTCCGAAATTAAACGTAAAAATTCTCGAAAATGAAAACGTAATTTTTACATCTGGGGATTCAAAATTAATTCTGGCCGGAGTACCTGATTCAACTGGCGGACAAATGGGACTTTCAGCACCGAATTTGAAACAAGCATTAAAGGGCATTCCCGAAAATTCACCGATTATATTAATGGATCACAGACCTTCAAACGCAAGGGAAAACGCAAAATTTAATATTTCGCTTCAGGTTTCAGGACATACACACGGAGGACAGATGCCGGGAATTTATTATCTTGTCAAAAGAGCGAATAAGGGATTTGTTCGAGGCTGGTATGACGTTGAAAAAATGAAATTATATGTGAGTCCCGGCACCTCACAATGGAACGGATTTTGTCTAAGATTATTTGATCCGTCAGAGATTACACTGTTTATTTTGCGGACATTGTGATTTGAGCACTTAATTTTGCGTCAATCAATCGTTCGACATCTTCAAGAGTAATTGAAGGCCTGCGAAGATTTTTCAAATATGGAGCTAAAGTTAAGCCTGCAAAAACAACACCGAGCGTACCTAACACCCAATAAATCGCTATCGTAAGAATCGCCATTTGCCCTTCAACAGCATCTATTCTTGTCGATAATCTTGCGTCAACGGCATCAATTTTTGCTGTCAATTTTTCCTCAAGTGCGTCCATTCGAGTTGTTACTTTTTTGTCCAAAGCGTCAATACGTTCCGTTAAAACTCTTATTTCGCCTTCAAGTCTCAAAAACATAGCTTCCATTTTCGCATCGAAAACATCTTGACGGACATAAACGCTCATATCTTCAGAAACTGCCCCGAATGATGATGACGAAAAAATTAAAATTAATAACATGACCGTAACAATTTTTTTCATGATTTAACGTCTCCTTTCTGAAATTTAAGGCAATTATACATTACTTAACGGCTTAACCCTCAATGTTCCCGGATTCGTATATGTTACAAGTGCGACTGTTCCGGGAACTGAGCGAATATATTTTCGTTCGGTGTAATCAATCGGGACTGAATTTGAGTTTTTCCCCGACGAATGCCCCGCTGCCAAGCCTGCCGCAAATTCCAGAATTTCACGTCTCGAATTTTCAAGCTCTTCACGTTTTAAGCCTTTTACAATTACATGAGCCCCCGTTAATTCATGAGCATGAAGCCAAATATCTTCAGGCCTTGCAAGTTTGAAAGTTACATAACGATTCCCGCGTGCCGAAAGTCCGACAAGAATATTTATTCCGTCCTTCATTATGCTTAAATGCGGCGGAGCGTTTTTGTCAGACTGGGATTTTTTGCGTTTTTGTGAATGCGAATTTGATTCCGTTTTCGGCGTAATCCATTCGTTCAGATCTTTTACGGCCTGATTGAAATTTTCGGGATCGTCGATTGCGTCTAATAATTCGTGCTGCTCTTTGATTTCGAGAATTGCGGAATTGACTGCTTCAAGATTATTTTTAATTTCGTCGGGATTCCCTTTAGCTTTTTTGTAACGTTTGAAATATTTTTCGGCATTTTTTGACGGCGATAAATCAGGGTCTAAATCAATTTTTAATTCGTTGCCTTCCCAATCATTCAAAATTACGTTTTCAGCTCTCTTAGGAATTTTGTACAAATTCGACAAAACAGCCTCGCCCTTCAATCTGAAAATTTCTGCTTCTTCACATTCCTTTAACTGTTTCAATAATCCGTCACGATGACGTTCACGGGATTTTACCAAGCGTTTTAATTTTGCATCGGTCTCATGTAAAATTTTTTCGCGTCCCCTCTGCAATAACGGCCTCAAAACTCCATAACGCGAAGCCTTCAAAATATCATTGCCGAGTGAAATACATTCAGGAAAATCAAAATCGATTCGTGTTAAATAATTATTTTTCGTTATGACTTTGCAGGGAATGTCTGAAATATTTTCGTCAGTCAGCTTTGTTAATGCTGAATGCCACGAAATAATTTCATGTTCTTCCCAGTGATTTTGAATCAATCTTGCTAACGGTCTCCCTATCCCTTTAATGTTTTGAACGTCCTCGAATTTCAATGTTTTATGATTTTCTAAAATTATTCCTTCAAATTCCGGAGGAGCTGTGTAAACATGGCCGGGCAGAATTGTTCTGTAACGGTTTACGTCAGGTGTTGAATGTCTCGCTGCTTCGTCAATTTTGTAATCCTCGTCAAGCAAAATAAAATTCGCTACAGGTTCTGTGATTTCAAGAATAATAAAGTAATTCACGCTCACACCTGCTGAAATTCTGCGTCGTGCCTGAAATTCTAAAATCCTATCGTGATTAAGCTGTCTGACCGAAAAAATTTCTCCGCCGTGTGTCAATCTTGATTTTAACGCCTCTGAAATTGAAGCTCTTGAAGGTGAAATGTCTTTTAATGCGTTAATCTCGTTTTGTGAAGCTAAACAAATTCCCGCAGCCCCTGATGTCCACGAAAATAAAATCCAGCCTTCACCGCTCTTTAATGCTGTCCAAGTGTCTCCGCTTTCAATACGATTGACCCGCAAAGGCATTATTTGTTGTAACGCCCCTGCGAGTCCCGTTATAAATTCAGGTCCAAATGCCATGATTTTTTATGATCTCATTATGCTTAAAATACTCTGCTGATGAAGTGCGTTTGACTGTGCAAGCATTGCAGAATTTGATTCCATAAGGATTCTGATTCTCGTAAATTCCATTAATTCCTTTGCGTAATCAGTATCCATTATTGTGCTGTTAGCTTCGATAAGTGCCTGCATTTCATCAGTTAAATTTCCGATGTGATGTTCGAGTCTGTTTTGAGCTGCTCCGAGTTTAGCCTGCTGCATCGAAACACGATCGATAGCTGAGTCAATTATAGTTAATGCTTTTGCGGCAGATTTCTGACTCATTACGTTTACGCTGTCGAGTCCGAGTGCGTGGGCTCTCATGTCCCCGATATTTAACATAACGTCTTCGCCTTCGCCCGTTCCAGTCTGCAAAACTGTTGTATTGTCGGCCAAGTGTAAAATAAATTCGCTGCCTTGTCCGTTTGTTGAGTCAGTGAACTCAAAATTTTTAGTCGAGTCGTTCCAGCCTATATTTAACCCGAAATTTGAATCAAATTCGACATCTACATTTTGGTGAATTACTCCGACTAAACGATTTCCCGTGATTTTAACGCTCTCGGCAATTAAATTATTTGTGTGTGCGTCGCTTACGGTAATATCGTATTGATTCTCTTTTGATTCCTGAATCGTATTTAACGAAAATGCTTTCAAGACATCTTCATTGCCCGACAAAACAATTTCGCCCTGTTCGCCTGCAACAACCGAACGAATTACAAAAGTTCCCTCGACAGATTCAAGTCCCTTTGTTGAACCTTCAACGAATGTAACAAATTTTGCACCTTCATCGACATATTGAGCCTGACCGAGTCCGATTGATACGGCATTATTTAATTTTTTTGCAACGTCATTAAGCGTATCATCGGCATATAACATTATGCGAGCCTGTTTGCCGTCGCCCTGAGTCAAAGTTAATTCTCTTGGTTCGTCAAGTACAAAAACTCCGTCAACTGTCCAGAATTTATCGACATCACTCAATTTCGTATCGCCGCCCGCAATTTTTCCGACATAATTAGCCTCGAAACTTGAAAGCGAAGTATTTTCGTCAGGATTCAATCTTCCTCCGACATCTGCACTCCTGAATGAATTATCAGTTGTCAAAGTTATTGTTCCTTCGGTAACCTGTTGTGAATTTTCGTTGACAAAAAAGTTTGAGAATTTTATTTCTTTGTTGCCGGTCTGATTCCCGTCAAGAACATAATGTAAAGTTTCGCCCTTGAAAATTTCGGAGTTAGTTCCGGTTATGTCAATTCCGATTGAATTTTCGATTGGTGAATTTGCACTGACACTAACAGAAAATTTTGCACCTTCATTGACGTAATCTGAATTTTCAAGTTTTATTCCGAGCGAATCACTCCCGAATAAGCCGTCAAGATTTACCGAGTCAGAACCTTCTTTTAACAAAATATTATCGAGGGTTTTACGTTTTGAAATTCCTTCAGACGTTAAAATATTCGCCGTAGCTTTTAATGTTACAGTGCCATTGTTTGAATTTACATTTTGAACTTCAAATAAAATACTTGCATTATCAGCAAGCCCGTTTGAAGTTTCAAGAGTGAAAGCGTCGTCAAATTTATAAACGTTCCCGTCCTCATCTTGTCCGCCGATTCCGAATGAGCCCGTAACTTTTGCTTCCTGCCCTGACCCCTGCGATAAAGTCAAATTATATTTTCCCGAAGGAATTTCGCCTGAGATTTCGACATCTTTAACGCCGACATCTGAATTAACGTTTTTGTCCGTAAGAACATCATCATGTTTTATTCTGAAAATGTCGGATTTTTGAACTTGAGCTTTTCCTGCCGTAGTTCGTACTGAAATTTTGAAGTTTCCGTCAACATTTGATTTTTGACCGTAATTATCTATTGAACGTAAACCGCCGTGAATTATGGCCTTGACGTTTTTACCCGTAGTACTCCATAAAACAGCACTGTCTCCGCTCAAAATATTTTTACGGTTAAATTGCGTTGTGTCGCCGATTCTGGTAATCTCATCACGAATTTCGTTAATTTCAACCTGAATATAACTTCTGTCTTGTTGTGTCAAAACATCATTCGCAGCCTGAACGGATAATTCTCTCATTCTCATTAACAATGACTGCGTGGATTCCAAAGCTCCCGAAGCCGTCTGAATTAAACTTATACCGTCCTGAGAATTATTTAACGCTTTTTCCATTCCATAAATTCTTGATTTCATTGTCTCGCCGATTGCAAGTTCGGCAGTGTTATCAAGATCGGGAATTTTAGTTCTCATTCCGGTAGATAATTTTTCAAGCGATCGACGCATTGCCAAAGAATTTCGCTGCATTATTCTTTGTCCCATTATTGCAGTCATATCATGATTCATTATCATCGACAATTTTTCTCACCTTCCTTAGTGTCATGTATTAAATCTGTTACCCCTCCGCATCTTCGAGGCACTTCCCCGCAAACGGAGAGGCTGACAGAGAGGTTAAAACAGATTAATACATTTTTTCTTCCATGAAAAAATTTACTTCATAAATTTATGCTTGAATGTCAATTTTTCGTTTACGCTCAGAATTTTTTTCCCGGACTTTGCGAATGAAATTGACAATTTTATCCGGTGGAAGTTTGCGAATTATTGTACCGTCCCCGGAATTTATCACACTGATCTGAACAATATCAGCGTCTTCTATAACTTCATATCTTAAATGACGCATTTCGGAGGCTTTGTCGAGGATTGCATTTTTAGCTTCATCGGCCATGTTTTCAGATTTATTCTGTAATTCCTGACTGATTTTTTTAGCTGTGTTCTTATATTCTGAAGTTTGAAAATCTCCTTCAGTGCGCCCTATTGTCTTAGTCCTGATTACCTGACGTTGTTCAGCAGGCGATGATTGAGTAAAAGAATCCGGGAGGTCATTCACATTCACCCCCATATTCATATTCAATCACCTTCAATCCGTATATCAAAAAATATCAAAAAAGGGGAGAGAGTGAATTTACCCCCTTCCCCCCATCGAAAAAATTAAATTTCAGATTGATTAACGGATCAGGCTGAGGACGTTCTGAGGCTGCTGGTTTGCCTGTGCGAGCATTGAGTTACCAGCCTGAAGCATGATGTTCAACTTCGTGAAATTCATCATTTCCTTTGCCATGTCAGCGTCTCTGATTCTGCTTTCAGCAGCTGTCAAGTTCTCGCTGGCTGTCGTCAGGTTGTTAGCTGTGTATTCCAATCTGTTCTGGTATGCTCCGAGATTTGCTCTCTGAGTTGATACTTTGTCGATTGCGTTGTCAATGATTGTAATTGAACGTGCAGCTCTGTCATGGCTCATAACGTTTACTCCGTCAAGTCCGAGTGCATGGCTTCTCATATCTCCGATGTCGAGTGCGAGGTCTTCACCTTCGTTTGCACCGATCTGAAGTACTGTTGTGTTGTCGGCAAGGTGTAAAACGGTCTCTTCGGTTGATGATGAGTATACAAACTTGTTGAGGTTGTCATTCCATGAAGCTGTGATTCCCTTGAGGGCTCCAAATTCAACGTCAACGTTCTTGTCAATGAGTCCGTGTGCGATGTTTCCTGTTACTTTGACACCTGTTGCAATGGCTTCTCCGGTGTGTGCGTTGGATACGTCAACAGTGAAGTTTGTTTCTTTGGATTTCTGAATCGTGTTGAGCGAAAATGCATCAATGATTCCCTGATCTCCTGAAAGTGTGATTTCACCGCTCTTGCCAGGAATTACAGAACGAAGTACGAATGTTCCGTCAACTGATTCTGAATTATTGGTTGAGCCGTTTCCAACGTATTTGGCAAATTTTGTTGCATCGTCAACATATTTCGCCTGTCCGAGTCCGTTTGCGATTGCATCGTTGAGTTTCGTTGCGACATCGTCAAGAGTGTCATTTGCATAGAGGGTAACGCTTGCTGTGCTTCCGTCAGCTTGGTTAAGGGTGATTGTCTTTGCATCTTCAAGCATGAATACGCCCTCTGAGTTCCAGAATTTGTCAAGATCACGAAGTTTTACGTCTCCGCCTGCAACTTTTCCGATGTATGCAGCGTCAAAACTTGCAAGAACATCGCCTTCAGCTATGCCGTTTCCGCCATTTCCGGTTGTAAGAGCACCATTAGTTACTTTGAATGTGCTGTCGGTTGACATTGTGATTGTGCCTTCGTTGACAACTCCCGTTTTCTCATTCAAAATGTAGTTTTTGAACTGAACTTCGGTATCTGCCAATTTATCACCGTTAAGCACATACGTAGGTGTCTGACCTCTGAACGGACCGCCGTCCCATTTTTCGTCCCAAGTGCTGTCAAGGTTGCCTGAGAGAGTAACGCCGATCGGAGCAGTTGTGTTTGTGTTAGGATCTGCTGTTGCTGTTATCGAGTAAACAAATTTTCCGCCGTCCTGAATTGCTTTGAGTTTGTCAGCATTGAGTTGAATTGAAGCCGCTGTTGTAGCACCTGAGAAGAGCTGATCAAGTTCGACTGCGACAGGAGTTCCGCCTGAACCGGCATCTTTAAGAATAATGTTATCCTGAACTGCCGTAGAAACTGTGCCGTCCTGCGAAAGTTTCGTAGCACTTGCCTTGAGGGTAACGGTCTGGTTTATGGCATCAACAGATTTGACTTCAAAAAGAATGCTTGCGTTGTCGAGAACAGTTCCTGCATTTACTTCAAATACATCGTTTGTAGGAGTGTTCGAATAATCGACTGCAGGAAGTTGAGTTCCTCCATTATCGGTATCGGTTGTTACTTGAGGTGTTGAACCCGATCCGCCGCCTTCATAAACGATTCTGATTCCGGGTGCTGATGAGTTCATAACTGAAGTATTCAAATCCATTGTTGCGTCAGTTACTGCATCGTCAATGTTATTTCGGGTATAACCTTCAAGGGTGATTCCCTTTTCTCTCGCCTTTGCAACGATTTCATCAATTACACCAGCATAGTAATGCTTTGTTCCATCGACATCATCTGCATTACCGCCCATGAAGTATGCTACCTGCTGGGCTGCCGTTGCACCACTTCCGTTATCTCCGAAAATGTCAGAGCCTGATGTTGACCAAATTTCGACTCCGTCAGTTGTCTGAACGCTGATTTTTGTAACCGGTGCACTCGTGTTCTGCATAGTAAGGGTAGTGTCGTGAGTGTATTCAGTTCCGCCAATTCCATAAGCTCCTGTGAGGGTAGCTCCTGCTTGAGCTGCAGCAGTATATTTCAGTGAGTAGTTGCCTGCGGGCATGTTATCAACAGAAACATCTGTAACGCCAAAAGCAGTATTAACGGACTTGTTCATAACAACGTTATCATGTTTGATTTTCATGATGTCTGATTTCTGAACTTCGCCCTGACCGGGATCTGCTTTGATTCTTAATTTGTAGTTGCCTTCAACAGAATTTTTCTGGCCGAACTGGTCGATTTTACGAAGACCGCCGTTAATGATAGCTTTGGTGTCGTTGTCATCGCTGCTCCAAAGTGCTGCTGCGTCGCCGTTGAGAAGTTTTTTCTTGTTGAACTGAGTTGTGTTTCCGATTCTTGTAATTTCGTCGTTTAACTGATCGATTTCAACCTGAATATAACTTCTGTCCTGCTGAGTGAGCGTATCGTTAGCAGCCTGAACTGAAAGTTCACGCATTCTCTGAAGAATTGAATGTGTTTCGCTAAGTGCACCTTCTGCAGTCTGAATTAAGCTGATACCGTCCTGAGTGTTTGCAACTGCTTTGTCAAGTCCTCTAATCTGTGAACGCATTTTCTCACTGATTGCGAGACCTGCTGCGTCATCTGCTGCGGAATTGATACGAAGACCGCTTGAGAGTTTAGCTATTGACTTTTGAAGAGCATTGCTCGTATTGTTTACAATATTGTAGCTCTGAAGAGCAGGAATATTGTGTGCTATTACCATTGACATAGTACAAAAACCTCCTTGTATACTTGTAAATATCTTTTCTTCTGTCGTCCATGTTCAGAAGATTTGGTTAAATTTTCCGCCTCTCATTATAATTAAAATTTATAATTTATGAATGAGAGTAACTGCCTATTCTGTAAATAAATCTTTCGACCGAGTTTCTGAAATCTTTATCCGTAAACGCTCGCGCCCGTCCCAAATAAAGTTCGGTTTGCAATGAATTTACAAATTCGGCTAAACGCTTTGTTACTTAGTAAACCTCTATCCTCTTTCGCGAAAAGGTTTCAAAATTTCTCAATGACCATTAAAACTAAAATTTAATTAACGGTCTTTTTCTCTGTTCAATGACATTTTCGGAATAAGTTTTAACATACTTTAATTTTTATAATTTGTTAATTAAAGCAAGTAATTTACTCTCCTTAAATTCAATCGCCTTAACGGGGCACATCTCATGACAGCAATAACAGCGAATACATTTTTTGTAATCAAAATATAATTTTTTGTTTTCGTGTTTCAACGCACCCGCCGCACAAATTTTTTCACATCTTCCGCAGCCTATGCACAAATTAGGAATGTGAACGGGCTTTGAAGTCATTAACCTTTCAAGAAATGGCAGTCTCGGCAATAAACGCATTGATTGAGTTTTAGGGATTTTTACGTCAGGGAAAATATGAGAGGCAGAATCCCACACAACATCATCATAATTTAATTCGCATTCGGGGAAATTTCGTTTTTTCGCAGCGAGCCATAACGGATAATCTTCAAATTTTGCTCCTAACATCTTACATAAATGAAAATCCATTGACAAAGCATCTTGAGTTCCTGCTAAAATTCCGAAATTGTAAGGCTCTCCCGATGTAGGCCCTTCACCGTGCATTCCTATTATTCCGTCTAAGAGAGTGAAACAGGGATTTATATTTTTGTAAATGTCGAGTAAAAGAGACGCAAATTTTTCACGATTCAAACCTACGTTATAATGCCAGCCAGCTTTTAACCTGCCTGGAATACAGCCGAATAAATTTTTTACTCCCATTGTTAATAACATTTGTCCGTGAGTTTTCAATTTCGGTAGATTAATAATTTTGTCGGCCTCAAGTACGAATCTGCTGACTTGAATTTTGTGATAATCGGCTTCGTTTTTAATCGGCAAATCAACGGGATCTGTTAATTCTTTACATTCAATATTTAATTCCCGTGCTACGTCCATAAATCCTGCTTTTTCGGCGGAAGTTTTGAAATTGTCAATTCCCGGACTGTCAGCGATAAACGGTACTGCACCCTGTTCAAGAATTAATTTTGCAACGGCATAAACTATTGAAGGATCTGTTGTAACCCTGCGTTTAATTTCATGGCCTGAAACTAAATTAACCTTCAATAAAACTTTTTCGCCATTTTTAACAAAATTTCCGACACCTCCGAAGTAATCGAAAATTTTTTTGACGGCGTTATAAATTTCAATTCTGTCGTAGTTTTGTTGAGATAAAAAAAATATTTTGCTCATGAATGCAGTATATCAAATTTTATAATAGAGTACGAAAAAATTTTTTAAGGAGTGAAATTAATTTCATGAAAAAATTATTTGTTGTTATGGCGTTAATTTTAGTTATGTCGATTTCGGCGTTTGGAAATGAATTAAGGGTTATTCCTTATCCTGAAGGACTCGACACACAAACCGAAGGTGCTTCGTCAGCTCCTGAAAGTACAAATCACAAATTTTCGATTTACTTTGACACTTTAACGGATTACTTTGAACTTTCAAATTCAAGGAACAGAATTATTTTGACGCATTTTCCGACGTATCAGCAGACTCGTGAAAACACTTGCGGCCCCGCAGCAGCTTTGACGGTTTTATATTATTTCGGAGTTAAAGACTATGACGAGATGAAACTTGCTGAAGAAATGAAAACTCAGCCTTATCCGATCGGAACTAATCCTAAAGACATGCTTGAATTTTTTAAGCGAATTGGCTGGAAAACGGAAAGCAGTTTGACACATTCAAGATTTGAAACTTACGGAGAATTTCAGAATTTCGTGTTGAAAAATTTATCCGAAGAAACGCCCATAATGGTTGAAAATGTTGAATGGGGAGGACATTGGAGAGTCATAATCGGCTATGACACAATGGGAACTGAAAATAATTCGCTTGATGACGTTTTGATTTTGGCAGACCCTTACGACACCTGCGACCATAAACAAGATGGTTATGTTGTCAATAACGGCGAAAAGTTTTATGCGATGTGGTTCGATCATTCAATGTTACCCGAAGAGCAAAAGGATCAACCATTTATAATTGCGAGACCGTGAATTGTTGAGAGGCAGAGAGGGGAATTAATTATGTATTTTTTCCCCTCTGATTTTGTTTCGTATTTCGGTGAAAATTTTTTCCTGACTTTCCCGTCTCAACTTCCAAAGAAATTTTACGGTGAAAAATCCTGCAACTAACAAAATACATAAAAGAATAAAACTAATAAGTTTATCCGTCACGAAATGTTCAACTGCAAAAATCAAAAATGCAAGAATTACAAGAACATAATAAAATATTTTTTTCAGCCTTGAATTTTTTTCCAGCATTTTAGGAACATCACGGGCAACATCAGCGACACGTTCGGATTCTTTTGCAATATTTTTCATATCGCTTAAAATTTCCTGTGCCTGTTCATTGCGTTTTTGTTCGTTGACTTCGTAATCTTCAAGAGCCTGTCCGAGTTCTGCGTGTAATTTTTTGAAATCTTCGAGGCTCATTTTATGCGGCTTTCAATTTATCCCAAACTTTTTTAACACTTGAGAACTGTGTTTGTGTTGACTTTGAGAGTTTTTTGTTTTGTTCGTTGTAACGTTTTTGAAGTCCCTCGTATTCGCCGATTAAACGAGCCCCCTCTTCACGATAAGCATTAATTTTTTCTTTGAGAGCTTGTTTTTCGTCTTCATGCTGATTTATGAGTTTCTCAAATTCTTTTTCTTTGCTCAAAAATTCCTCTGCCTGATTTCTGAATTTTGCTTCGTACTCTTCAGACGCTTCTTTGTAACCCTGAGCTTTACCCTTTTCATATGCTCTTCTGCAAGTTTCTTTCCATGCTACATACCCTAAACCTGCAAGCCCTAAACCGCCCGCAACTTTCAAAATAAATCCAAGCCAACTGTCGCTCATAATAATTCCTCCTTAAAAGTCAAGACTCTCGTCATTGTCAAATTTTTCTGCGATTTTCCAACCGATTCTTTCAGTGATTGCAAATGCAGTGCTTGCGTTAATGGTGTTTCCGAGTCCGGGAATCCAACCTAACAAAAC
>JAFSKE010000050.1 GCA_017449135.1 Synergistaceae bacterium | reverse complement strand
GTAAATGAAGCTGGTGAATTAATACGCAATCCCTCAGCCGCTGGAGAAGAACGCAAACTGACTAAAGAAGAAATCGACAAAATCGTAGCTCGCGTGAGTGCCATCGTTAAAATTCAGCCCTTCATGGACCGCTATCCTGGAGAACTTTCCGGAGGTCAGCAGCAGAGAGTTGCAATAGCAAGAACCTTAGCCCCCAGTCCGAAAGTGTTGTTTATGGATGAGCCGTTATCGAACTTAGATGCGAAGTTAAGGTTAGAGATGAGGTCAGAGTTGCAAAGATTGCATCTCTCAACCGGCAGTACTTTTGTCTATGTAACCCATGACCAGATGGAGGCTATGACACTTGCAACAAGGATTTGTTTAATTAATAATGGAGTTCTTCAGCAGTATGATGAACCTTTAACCGTTTATAACCGGCCTAAGAATACATTCATTGCTGATTTTGTAGGAAATCCCGCGATTAATTTCATCAATGCGAGAGGAAGTCAGCAGGCGGATGGGTCTTTTTCACTGAGGTTGCTAGATAAGTATGAAGGGCAATTTACTCCCACAGAGAAAATAAATGTCTCTGACTGGTACGCCTCAGCAGAAAAAGAAATAAAGGCCTTCAATGCAAAACAACGTCCGGCGGAGAAAATGAATAAGGATCTTCCTTTTAATTATCCGATTGCGATGGTTACGGATACAGAACAAGAAAAGCGAGAATTGGATCACAATGACTGGGTAATCGGTGTTCGCCCAGAGTTTATTAAAATTTCTGAAGACGGGCCCATTGAAGGAGAAATCTTCTCCGCGATGCCCACAGGTATGGAGACGACAGTGAGAATAAAGGTTCTGAATTATTTACTCACAGGAGTTGTCTTTGGAGGCGTGTTATATAAGATAGGGCAGAAAGTGAGACTGTCCTTTGCTGGTGAGGGGATTGTGTTGTTCTCAAGAGTTAATGGGAGACTGGTCTCTTGCGGTAAGTTAGAGATTACAACAAATTAACAACTCAAGGCTCTTAGCTAATCGCAACGTAAAAGCTAAAAAAAAAATTTTTAGATGGTGCAGAAGGCTCTTTCTCAAATTTGTGTATGCCATTAAAATTAAAACTAGCGGCTATAACTGAAATTCATTCATTGAAATCGCAGTCCTACACAAAAATGAGAAAGAACCGTGCAGAATTCTGCACCGTCTAAACTATTATCCCACTGGGAACATAGTTAGAAAGGCCCGCATGAACGATCCCAGCAACACGGAAGTGAAGCACACAAGCGGGTTTGCCGTCTTTTCTTCTTATCGCCCGAATGTTCCGACAAATTAAGGGCCGTGCAAGAGCCTACATAATAATTGAGAATAAATAAGAAAAGAAGCTGAACTTGCTGTGAAGTCTCACTCCTTTGTAAGCTGGGACGGGGCATAGTGAAAAAAATTTGAGATGGTGCTAAATTTGGCACCGTCTAATATTCTACTGGAAATAACGGGTGATAAATTATGTTACGAAAAATCGCAATACTCACAGTACTTACAGTACTCGCAATGACAGCTACGATGGCTGCTGATTCAGCTTCTGCAGCTCTCAACATCGGCACATTTGGCAAATTAGGTCTATCGGAAGAAGAATTTAACAGCTCTATCAGGTCTTCCAATGCTTGGAACGATGCTAAGCATTCCAAAGACGATTTTTTCAAATTCTACGATTCATTGTCATCAATGATACTTGGCTTAGATAAAGGAGAAGTTGACGAAATAGACCTTCCCACAATAATTGGCGAATACGTCCTCAAGATGAGACCTGATTTTAAGGTAAGCTGCATCGTCCCTGTATGGCCTTCAGATTATGTGTTTGGGTTCATCAAGGGAAACACAACCCTGAAAGATAAATTTGATGAGGCTTTAACATCCATCAAAAATGATGGAACTCTGGAATATCTTCAGGTTCACTTCTTATCAGGAGGAGAAAACGTAGAATTTAGCGAATTTGACGGCGCGGAAACAGTCAAAATCGGAGTTACGGGAGACATTCCGCCTGTAGATTATGTGAATCCATACGGCAAACCTGCCGGATTTAACATCGCTATACTCTCGGAAATAGCACGACGGCTAAAGATTAATGTTAAGCTGGTTCATATTGACGCAGGAGCAAGGGCTTCAGCTCTGGCTTCAGGAAGAGTCGATGCCGTTTTTTGGTTTCATGCTCTGAATAACAATGATCAGCTTTTTGACATTCCCGAAAATGTGATTATTTCAAAGCCATATTATAGCTGGTCAGCATATCTTCATTTGTCCCGCAGATAAATCCCCTATTACGGCAATACGGCGCAGAAATTATTAGTTTATGAAGCTTCCCAGCAACACGGAAGTGAAGCACACAAGCGGCTCCCCTCTCTTCTTAATCTTAATTTGCGGGAGCTAAATGTGAAGTCTATAATACTCCCCATAAAATGGACATATTTGATTTGGAGTAGTGGGGATACATCCCTATTATTCAGACATATTTAATTCGGAATATCGAAGTTTTTATAGGACGTTTCCCAAAGTATGTACATTTTAAATTCGTAAATTT
>JAFSKE010000049.1 GCA_017449135.1 Synergistaceae bacterium | reverse complement strand
TATAAAACGACCTTCAGCACCTAAAATTGCACCGCCTTTATAAAGCGACTCATTACTTGTAAATGTACAGCTTCGTATTGTAGTCTGTTCACATTTTACAGCTAATGCTCCACCGCCTGCACTCCCCGAAGTTCCGCCGTCGATTCTGTTTCCTACAAAAGTACAGTTATCGATTGTGTTGTGAATCATCTCACTGCCTTCTGTGTCAAGATATAAAGCACCTCCGTAGCCTGCTTCAGATGTAGCGACAAGTTCATTATTGGCGAATGTACAACTGTCAATTTTTGCACCGTTAGACATTATGTAAACTCCGCCGCCGTAACCTTCCGAAGCCGAATTACCTTCAATCATTGAGGAAGTCATTGAGAAAACAGGATTATTATCGCCGGGTTTGGTTTGGTTGTAATAAATTGCCCCGCCGTAATGTTTTGCATAATTTTCAACGAAGTAAGAATTATCGATTTCGGGTTTGTCTCCCTGAATGTATAACGCCCCGCCGTCCATGCCTATGCTTCTGTTATCTCTGAATGTCGAAGTCTTTATCGTTATTAAAGATGTATTTGCAAGATTCATAGCCCCGCCGTTTCCTGCTTCGACTCGATTACTTAGGAAAAACGAATCTTCAACGGTTACAGTTCCCTTAGTGTCAGGGTTAAGACTTACAAAAACTGCACCGCCTTCCTGATCAGCTTTATTATTATAAAAATATGCTTTCGTGAGAGTGAGCTGTCCGCTTGCATAGATTGCTCCTCCGCCATCTTTAGTTCCATTCGTTCCGGTGCTTGTATTAGCGGTGAAGTCTGAGCTGTCGACAACAATATTTCCGCCGTAAATCGCTCCTCCCGTAGGTGCTGTCTGTTTGGAAATTTTAGAGCTGTTTTGAATCGTAATTTTCCCTGAGCCTGAAGCAGCAAAACCTCCTCCGACACCTGCCGTATTAACATAGTCAACAGTGACTCCGTCAAACGTAATATCAGATGAGTATGTATAAATCGCCCCTCCTAAAGCCCCAGCAGTATTTTCGTTAAACACAAAACCGTGATCGCTATTCAAAGTTACCCCTGTTGAGGTCGTAGAATCGCCGATACAAATTGCCCCGCCGTTTCCGACCTGATTAGAGACACTTCCCGCCATGTTACTGTTAAATCTTACAGTTCCTGTCATTCTGCTAAGCTGTGAGGAAGTTCCAAGCCATATAGCCCCGCCGTCTCTTGTCGCAGTGTTGCTGGTGAAATTAGTTTCGGAAGTAAAAATTATTTTTGAACCGCTGCCGGCATAAATTGCCCCGCCGTCTTTTCCTGCTGAATTACTGCTGAAATTTCCTGTTGAACTGCTTGCAAGATTCAATGTTGCCGTGTCCGATGCTGCAATGCAGACAGCCCCGCCGTTATTGCTTGCTTTATTCTTAGTGATGTCCTGAGACGAATAAATATTCACCGTTCCGTCAGCAATATAAACAGCCCCACCGTTCGTTGCCTCGTTGCTTTTAAGAGAGCCGTAAACATTAACAGTTCCGTCATAAACGTAAATCGCCCCGCCGTCACCGCTTACAATGTTAGTGTTAAGATTGCCGTTAATATTAACAGTTCCGTCATAAATATAAACAGCCCCGCCGTTCGTCGTTGTATTTACGCCTGTGATGTCGGAATTAATGTTTGCAGTACCTTTAGCAATATATATTGTTGCTCCGTTTGTTGCAGTGTTGTTTGTAAATTTAACATCAGCATCAACCGTTAGTGTTCCTGTCGTTGAAGAATATAATGCTCCCCCGCTTGCTGCGTTGTTGGTTGTAAATGTACCCTGAGAAAGTGTAATGCTCCCCGATTTTACAGCGACTGCACCGCCGTTCGTTGCAGCAGTGTTTGATGTAAATATATTTGCGTTAGAAAACGTTAATGTTCCTCCGGCAATACACATCGCCCCTCCGTCAACCGTCGCAGTGTTTGTATTGAATGTACAACCGTCAACAGTTATTGTCCCGTTGCTTGTGTAAATCGCACCGCCGTTATTTCCCTCACAACCTGAAAATATACAGCCTGTGAATGTGATTCCGCTTCCGCCTGAAATTTTTACGGCTCCCCCGTCAACGCTTGAATCCTTAATATTTTGGAATGTTACATTGGTAAATGTTGCTGAACCTGTACTTGCTCCCAACTCTATTCCGCCTAAAGAATTATTGCCTTCAATCGTTAGACCGTTAATTTCAAATGTCATTGAGCCATTAAGTGTAATATCACGTGAGCCTGTCGATGTAATTTTGTGTGAATTTCCCGTAATTAACAATGATGATAATGAATAATTACTGAGTGTAACCGCACCTCCGAGAAGATTATCATTTTCAAGTTTAATTTCAATATTTGAAAAATCGTCTGTTCCTACTTTATGGTCATCACTGTCTGTAGCCTGAAAATTTGTATCAAGATAACCCTGAGGGTCGCTTGCAAATTCCAAAGCCCCTTTGATTGTCGAAAATTCATAAGGACCGGTTAATGTATAGTGAGTAAAAGTTACATCACCGCTTTCATTTTTTACATCTTCACCTGTAAATTGCAATGCAGCCGGATTTGTTTTAACGGTTATTACAGTCGCACCGAATGCCCACGCCGAAAAGCTCAACGCAAATATTAATGTCAGAACGAACAAAAATTTTTTTGCCATTTTTACCATAAATCAAAATCTCCTTTCACGATTCTTAAATGTAAACATTATCATTATCGGAAGGATTACAAATAATAAATACTTTCCCGGTAAGTTTGAATTACACGTTGAACTGCTTTTGGTCGGACTTCCAAGATTTGTATTTGCACTTGTGCCTGCGTTTGTATTTAAGTTCGGGTTATTCTGATAGCCGGCCTCTGAAATAAAAAATGTCATATTCCATTTGTTATCAGCTATTCCGTCACGAATGATTATATATTCCTTGTCAGCGTCGATTGCGTGATCCGTTGCAATACTTAATTGAGGTCTCGTTCCGTCTCTCGTTCCGTCCATTAACATTGCTATCAAACTTACGGTAATTAATCCTTTTGTGTTGTCGGAGGTTGTTGTCCCTCTATCCTCATCGTAAAAAACTTTAACTTGGGTTTCGTAACAGCCTTTTCTCTGCAATTCCTGCGTCAAGTTCCAAGGGTTTAATTCTCCGTTAGTTTCCGTTAAAAGTACAATTTCGTATTTCTCGGCAAATAAATTTTCAATGCGTCCCGAATCGTTCCATGTGTCGATTAAATCCGTGAGCCATTGCTCATCTTTTATTAACGTAATCGGAATGTTGAAAGTTATGTGTAACGGCAAAAGTCCTTCGGTTGATGACGATCTGATATTTGCGGGAATAGTTTGGTTAATCGTGAAAAATTCCGTCAGGCTTCCAATTCCCGGCATATCATCTTCCTGTTTGAGGGCATTGGCATTAAAAATTTTTGTCGTGGGAGTTTTGATTTCCTTTGCAGTCTCTGAATCAGCAGTTACAACTGACTTGACATTTTCGTAAAAATTCATGCTAAATTCATTCGGCTGAAACGCTGTAACCTCAAATAAATTAAAATTCCCCTGCGACGATCTTATACTTTGAGTGTCTCCGAGAAGTTTCCCGTAAATTATGTCGTGATCCAAGTACATGTTATATAATCCGACGTTTGCTGTGTCAACTCCCTGAACCCGCAAGGCTCTTTTATTTTCTTCGCTGACGTTGTACTGCCTTTTGAAAACCGAAACTAAACCCGGTGCAATATGACTCGTAGGCGATAAATAAAATTCCCGGTTTACGTTTGTTGTCCAATGATAACGTGGAAGGTCAAATTTCCAATAATCGGGGAATTGCCATGTTCCGTAACCGTCAAGAGGTAATGCCTCGTATCTTGCAGCAGTATGATTAACGACTTCTGTTGTCAAATAATATTTTATTTGTCTGTCGTTCAAAATTCTATCGTCAACAGGGACAAATACCCATTGATCCCCGCCTGCACTTTGATCTTTATCAACTGCCCACGTAGTCGTGTCATAAGCTACGATGTTTCCGTTTGATGCCGCATTCCTTAATGTCATTCGCAAAATTAAAGGTTCTGTTCTTGCGTCATAAGGACTGACATTTGAAATTACTGTCGTTCGGGCTAAATTTTGTGAAGGTGCATTCGGATTTTGTTTGAAGTTGAAAGACTGCACGACGGTATCATATTGCGTACTTGCTGCACCGTTCCTCAACAAATTAAAGTGAAATTTTCGCCACGTAGAGTCAAGATCTTCTGAAACAGGAATACCCATATCCTGCCTTGTCGAATAATACGGCGTAGCACCTTCTTCGACTATTGTACTTAATTCAGGAGTCGGCGTTGAAACATCAAAACCGCTATCCTCGAGTTTAAGATTAACCGAAAATTCTCCAAAACCTTGAGACAAAAGGAAAAATAACAAATGAGGATTTCTATCTGTCATAACCGTGCTGTCAGGTGTTCCGCTCAAAATATTGATTTTTGAATTTCCGTAAATATCTGTCGTTAAATCTGTCGAAACTGTGATAGCTTCGTTAAATCTTCCGCCAAAAGTGTTACCGCTGTCGTTAATTACCATCCATTGGAGAGTATTCGCATTTTCCCCCATAAGGTCATCGACTTCATAACCGGAGTCGTCAGCAAAACTCAAGCCGAATGTTACAAACATAACCGCAAGCAATATTAAAATTACACCTGCGGATTTCTTTAAGATTTTCAAAATTTTTAACCTCCTTGTATAAAATTAAAATTAAATTATTTTTTCAGTACGTATATTATATTATTTTTTTCTGCATTTTTAATGCTCACGAGTTCGTGATGTTCTTCTGGCTCGTCGTTCGGCTCTTTCACTTCTTTCTGAAGTTCCCGAATTTACAACTCCGGAACGTGTAGAACGTCTTGTTGATCTTGCTGCTCTCCTTTCTTCGTCATGTGATTTTGTTTCCTGATGTTCAGGAGTATTAATATTTTCTTCGGCGTTTAATTCCTCGTCCGTTAATACTTTAGGCTCTTCGGGAGGCGGAATAACTTTCTTCTTAACAGGTTTCCAATCCAAATCCGAAATTATCAGTGAAAGACAGCTCAAAGGATTTTCCGAAGCATAATGAGAAAAACACCCGATAATTTTTCGTGAATAATCCGAGTAATTTTTTTCATCAAGAATTAATGCAAGTTCCGTCAAAGCTGATGCAGCCATTGAATTTGCAGAAGGAAGTGCGTTATCATCAGCAGATTTCATTCGCATGAAAATATTTTTGTCATCTTCGGGAGTCAAATATAATCCGCCGTTCTCATCTCCGAATTTTTCAATCATTTTGTCGGCGAGTGTTTTTGCAAATTCGATCCAGTCGTTTAACTGTTTTTCACCGGCATTAAAATTCTTTGCGGCTTTGTAAAGTTCAATTATTCCCCACAACAAAAATGCGTAATCTTCGGCTAAAGCGTTAATATTTACATGGCCGTCAATCCAACATCTTTTCCAATTATTATTTTTGTCCTGGAAATTTTTTTGAATGAATAAAGCTGTACGTTCCGCAATATCTTTCCAGTCCGGACGATTAAACGAAACTGAAGCATGAGAAAGAGCACCGATAATTAAACCGTTCCAGCCCATTAAAATTTTATTGTCAGAATTTAGCGGGTATCTTTTATCACGGTAATTTAGCAAAATTTTCCGGCATTCAAATAATTTTTGTCCGACTTCAGAACCTCGAATGTTATAACGTTTTGAAAGTTCATTGACCGTTGAAGCCTCGTATAAAATATTCCAGCTCATTTGAGAACCTGCAAGCTCACTCCCGAAATTTCCGCTCGGTAAAACGGCATAAGCAGCACAGAATAAACCTGCGACACCTTCGGGGAGAATTTTTTTGATTTCGTTTTCGTTCCATAAATAATAACGTCCTTCACCGTCTTTTGTGTCTCCCCCGATAGCTGCCCTAAAACCTTGAGAATATGAATTGTTATCGGCAAAATCTTTTGTGAGGCAAAAAATTATGTCTTCAGCCATTAATCTGTGAAACGAATTTTCCTGCAATTCCTGAGCCTTTGATACCGTCAACAATAACATAGCCTGACTGCACAATAATTTTTCAAAGTGAGGGACAAGCCATTTTTCGTCAACAGAATAACGTGAAAAACCTCCGCCTAAATGATCATGGATTCCGCCCCGCCACATTCGCCTTAAAGTTATGTCAATCATTGTGTAAGCGTCAGACTTATCACGTTTTGAGGCACCTGAATTTTCTTCCGCCTGCTTCAACAAAAATAATAATTTATTGGGTTCAGGAAATTTCGGAGCTTTTCCGAATCCTCCCCAGCGAATATCAAAAATCCTGCGAATGTCGTTAAGTGCTTCAAAGGCTTTAATTTTTCCGATTCGTGAACTTGATTTATATTTATTGCCTGAAATAATTTCAAAACGTTCTTTCACCATTTCGGTTAAATCATTGGCAGAACGTTCAATATCTTCACGCTGCATATGCCATAACCATTTTATTCTTGGCAGTAAATCCGTAATTCCGGGCATTTGTCCAGTAGTTCGTCTTGGAAGCCATGTTGTACAAAAAAACGGTCTCGAATCCGGCATCAAAAAAATATTTAACGGCCAGCCTGCACTACCATTTTGAATCTTGCAAACTTCCATAAATAAATTATCAAGTTCGGGGTGTTCTTCACGGTCAACTAAAATCGGGATAAAAGTTTCGTTGATAAATCCTGCGACTTCGGAATTACTGAAACAATCACGATTCATAACGCTGCACCAATGCTCCGTTGAATATCCTATCGATAAAAATATCGGCCTGTCCTCACGTCTTGCGATTTCAAAAGGTTCATTTCCCCATGAATACCAGCCGACGGGATTATTGGCATGTTGAAGGAGATAAGGGCTTAATTCACTTCCAAGATGATTAACGGGGACAAAAGATTTTTTCTCGGACTTTGCGACAACTTCTTCGGAATATTCGCCGTAAGTTGCAAGGTAACCGAGATCATTAATAAAATTATTTGAGATCGGCATTGTCAGATTTTACAATTTCAATTAATTCGCCTAAACCGTCAATAACTTTCCAAGCTCCAAGCAAATTAAAATCTTCCCGTGTGAATGTTCCCTTAGTGATTCCGATTCCTCGAACGTTTGCAGCCATTGCAGTTAAAATATCGACATCAGAATCTCCGACATAAACAGTATCATCAAGATTAATATTAAAATATTTCATTATCTCGTTCAACATTGCAGGGTTAGGCTTGTAGGGTAAAATCCCGAAAGGTTCCTCAGCTCCGACAATGACATCAAAATATTTTGAAAGTCCTGTGCGTTCTAATGCCTGACTTGGTTTTTCGCGATTTGAAGCAACGGCAACTTTAATTCCCATTGATTTTAATTTTGTCAAAGTCGGGATCGTGTCATCAAACGGTTTAATTAATTCACGGTCAAAAGTTTTACAGCCTTCACGATATAATTCAAGCCATTCCGGACGGTATTCGCCTAAAAGAGCCTCGCAATATGCCACCATAGGAGCTGCGATATTTTCCATTACGAGCTCGTGAGAAACTTTAGGAAGTCCCTCGTGTTCAGCGACATAATTAAATCCGGCCATGATAGCATAACTTGAATCAACGACAGTCATATCGTGATCGAAAATTACTAATCTAATCAGTTAAATCACTCCTTAATTATCTTCGCAGATTATTTCCCATGTTCCTTAACATGTCGCTTCTTGATTGCGTATTCTGCTGCGATTCCATTCCGGGCTGAGACCAATATGTTTTTGCCCTCGTCGATAATGAACTTACCCAATTTATTCCGAGTAAATCCAGAATCATCGTTATTCCCAACATTACCCAGACTATTACGGCTAAAACTGCTATTATTCTAAAACTCGCTCCGATCGTTCTATCGGCTGACTGTTCAAGTTTTTTCACTTCATTTTCAGCTTCGATTACTTCTTCACGAGATAAAAATTTTTCACGCCGTTTTAATCTAAATATTTTCCATAAATCTGCTCCGCCTTGTGCCCACTGAATTAATCCTACTAAAAATATCGTTGCGAGTATAAAAGCTATTATGTATCCCATAATTTTATTCTCCTTTCATTGTGTTATTATAACTTTATTATGAAATTAATTATTGCTGGTCTTGGACCCGGAGATTTTAACTTAATTACTGTATCGGCTCTGAAACACGCTGAAAACTCGGATTTAATTCTAATTCCGAAATCTCACAAAAATAATATTCAGGGTGTCGCTGAAAATATAATCAGAAATTTTGTTTCTGATAAAAAATTTATGTACGTTTTTTTTCCGATGATTAACGATTCAAAAGAACGTAACAAAATTATTCACGATCAAATCGAAAATATTAAATCTGTACTTGAAAGCTCAAACAAGATTTTTTTTCCTGTAATCGGCGATTCGTTATTATATTCGACAGCGGCATATTTAATCGAAGAACTAAAACAATTTTTCCCTGATATTGAATTAATTTTTATTCCAGGAATTTCGGCACATTCTTTGGCTGCTGCGTGTGCTAAAAAATTTTTGGCGATGTCGGACGAAATTTTAAGTATTATTCCAGGCACTGCTGATCCCGAAAAAATAAAATTAACTTTGCAAAATTCAAACTGTGCAGCAATTTATAAACCTACTGCCATTAAAAATATTAAGGAATTAATCACTAAATACGAAAAAATTATCCGTGTCGATTTCGCAGGGATTCCTGACAAAGAAAAAATTTATGAAGGCGAAAAAGCTCTTGAAAATATTAACGAATATCTTTCAATAATATTGTTATGGAACTCTAAAAATTCACAGCAAATTAATCAGGAACTTGAATATCAAAAAAGAATTTTGGAAATGGCGAGACAGGATTATTTAACGGGACTTGCAACACGCTGGTATTTGAACGAATACATCGAAAAAAATAAAGACGAAAAAAATATTACGTGCATTTATTTCGACCTCGATAATTTCAAATTCGTTAATGATACTTACGGACACGGTGCCGGCGACAGGGCATTAGCTGCTACGGCGGAAATGATTCAACGGGAATTTACGGACGGTTTCGCTGCTCGAATGGGCGGTGATGAATTTATGCTTGTCTTGACAGGTGAAAGAAATGTCAAAGAAGTTGAAAGCAAAGTTAATAATTTCATGAAAAAACTTCTCGAATATTACGCTCAGACTAAAACTATGAAAACTCTTTCGATAAGTGCCGGAATATCTCAAAAATTACAACATCAAGATAAAACTATTGACAGATTAATTCATGAGAGCGACATTGCTTTATATGATGCAAAGAAAAACGGGAGGGCATGTTGCAAAATCTATCAGCCCTCAATGGAATTATAATTTTATTTTGTCCGTCTTACAGCTTCCTTCATTAAAACATCGTGAGCTCCGCCTTCCATCAGTGTTACCGGTGAGACGAGAGTAATTTTTGCGTTCTCCCTCATTTCACATAAATTTAATGAGCCGCAATTACAAAATGTTGATTTAATTTTGCTGAGTGTTTCGTCAACGTTATCTCTTAAACTTCCTGCGTATGGAACGTAACTGTCAACACCTTCCTCAAATGATAATTTTGCCTGCGATGAGTCACCTGAATCGTATCTCTGCCAATTTCTTGCTCTTGATGAACCTTCGCCCCAATACTCTTTTACATAATTTCCATTTATCATTACACGATTTGTAGGGCTTTCGTCGAATCTTGCAAAGTATCTCCCCAACATGCAAAAATCCGCTCCCATTGCAAGTGCCAGCGTAATATGATAATCCATCACAATTCCGCCGTCTGAACAAATCGGAATATAAATCCCTGTTTCCTTAAAATATTCGTCTCTTGCTTTTGCTACTTCAATAACCGATGTTGCCTGTCCCCGTCCGATTCCTTTTGCTTCACGCGTAATACAGATCGAACCTCCTCCGATTCCGATTTTTACAAAGTCTGCTCCTGCTTCGGCCAAGAATCTGAATCCGTCAGCGTCAACAACATTTCCTCCTCCGACTTTAACTTCATCGCCATAATTTTTGCGAATCCATTGCAAAGTTCTTCTCTGCCATTCCGTAAAACCTTCGGAAGAATCAATACACAAAACATCTGCTCCGGCATCGATTAACGCAGGCACTCTCTGTTCATAATCACGTGTGTTAATTCCTGCACCGGTCATATAACGCTTTTGAGAGTCAAGTAATTCAAGCGGATTTTCTTTGTGCATGTCGTAATCTTTTCGGAATACAAATGCAACCATGTTTCCTTTTTCATCGATTACGGGCAGGGCATTTAATTTATGTTCCCATAAAAGATCGTTGGCCTCGCTTAAACTTAGTCCGTCATGAGCTGAAATTACTTTGTCAATCGGTGTCATGAAATCTCTAACTTTCATGTCGGGGTCTGTTCTCGTAACTCTGTAATCCCTGCTCGTTACAATTCCAAGTAATTTACCCGTTAAACTTCCGTCATGAGTAACAGCAACGGTTGTGTGTCCTGTCTGTTCTTTCAATGCAAGAATATCTTTAAGTGTCTGTTCGGGACTGATTGAGGAATCGTTTGCGACAAAACCTGCTTTATATTTCTTGACACGCTCAACCATTTCTGCCTGTTTATCAATAGGCTGTGAACAAAATATAAAAGATATTCCGCCCTCACGAGCAAGAGCAATCGCCATTTTGTCATCTGATACGGACTGCATACAGGCACTGACCAAAGGAATATTAATGTAAATCGGAGCTTCTTCACCCCTTTTGAATTTACATAGAGGCGTTCGTAATGAAACGTTTGAAGGCACGCAATTTTCTGATGAGTACGTCGGAATTAGCAAGTACTCGGAGAATGTGTGTGAAGGTTCGCTGTAATAATAAGCCATGAAAATAAATTTCTCCTTTCTGAATCAAAAATCAAAAAATTTTGCGACTTATGATAACACAATATTTAGTTTTTTAATGCGAAAGTAAATGTGATAATAATTGTCCGACCAATGGAGCTGCAACACTGCTTCCGTGTTTTCCGCCTTCAATAACTGCGACTGCAACATATTTCGGATTATCGACAGGGGCATAACCTGCGAATAATGCGTGATCATCTCCGTGTGAATTTTGAGCCGTTCCGGTTTTTCCTGCAACTCTGATTCCGAATCTTCCAGCCCTTGAGCCTGTTCCCCTGCTGACGACATAATCTAAACCCTTTTGAACGATAGCTAATTTTTCGGGATTCAATCCGATGTTTTCGGGAGTTTTGTAATTTTTAGAGTTTAAGTGAGGCGTAACTATCTTCCCGCCGTTAGCAATGGCCGCATAAACCCTCGCAATCTGAATCGGAGTCATTAACATATATCCCTGACCGATTGAATAATTCACTGTGTCTCCGTTG
>JAFSKE010000048.1 GCA_017449135.1 Synergistaceae bacterium | reverse complement strand
TACAAATAAATTTTAGTTTTTAACATTTTATCAGAGGAGATTTATGTCATTTTTTTGTTGTTTAGCACCTCCCTGTTGCACTTGATATGATAACCTACCATCTCCCCTTAAAAAGGGGAGACTTTTTGCCTAATGCCTCTCCGCTTGTGGTGAGGGGCTATTCTTGAATCTCTGCGTTTCTGAAAATCTCAAAATCTCTCGGAGAATGATAAATATTTTTCACTCGTTTAGACTGCATTGATGCCGAAGAATAAAAATATATCGGGGCAACGGTCATATCTTCCATTAAGATTTTTTCGGCTTCGTGCATGTAATTTATTCGTTTAACACGATCCATTTCGATTGATGCGTTTTTCATGGCCAAATCAAATTTTTCATTCTTGTAAAACGAATCATTTTGCGGCGAATCCGACATAAAAGTTTCTAAAATACTTCCGGCATCAAAGAAATCCATTATCCAAGCATTTCTGGCAATCTCAAAATCTCCGTTTTTGCGTGTCTCAATAAAAACTTTCCATTCTTCGTTCAATAATTCAACTTCAACGCCTAAAAATTTTTTCCACATTCCCTGTAATGCTTCGGCAATGGCTTTATTACCGGAATTTGAATTATATTTGTACGAAACTTTAGGAAAACCCTTGCCATTAGGATAACCTGCTTCGGCTAAAAGTCTTTGAGCTTCCTTAACATCGGCACGTTCAGGCAAAAATATTCCGCCTTCAGTTCTGAAATCTTTTTCGTCCGTCGTTCCAGGTACTAAATCACAAACAAGCCCTGTAGCAGGTTTCTGATTTCCCATTAAAATTTTGTCGATTATGATTCGTCTGTCGATTGCAAGTGAGAATGCTTTTCTGACTCTGACATCATCAAAAGGAGGTTTACTGTTGTTGAAATCACAAAACGCTGTTCCTAATGATGGCTGTGATTTTGCTTGGCCTGTCTTTAACAACATCGGCAGCATCTGTGAGGGGATAGTATTCATGTAATCAATGCGTCCGGCTTTGAATGCAGCTAATGCAGTGTTAGAGTCGTTTATCATGACAAAACGCAATCTGTCAATTTTTACATTTTCAGCGTCCCAGTATTCAGGATTTTTAACAAGCGTGATTTCTCCGCCGTCCCCGTGAACCCAATTTTCAAGTTTGAAAGCACCGTTTGAAATTAATGTTTCAGGTTTAGCTGCCCAAGATATTTCGGATTTGCTTATAATGTCAGTTCTGGCAGGCATGAAAATCGGGAAAGCAAGATATTCCATTGTTAAAGGATTTTTATACTCAAGATTAATTACAAAAGTTTTGTCGTCAGGTGCAGAAACTCCGACTTCATCAGCGTTTGCTTTGCCGTTGTAAAATGCTTCTCCGTTCTTAATGAAAAAAGCGTAATAAGCATATGGCGAACCTGTTTCGGGATTCAATGACCTCAAAAATCCGTCTCGAAAATGCGAGGCCGTCAATTTTTCACCGTCAGACCATTTCAAATTATCACGTAAATGAAATGTCCATGTCATTCCGTCTTCCGAAATTTCCCAGTTCTCTGCACAACCCGGTTCAGGCTTATCGTCAAAACCTGTCCTAAAAAGTCCCTCAAAGATATTCATGATTACATTGTTTCCGTCAACAGTGCGATTCAATGCCGGATCTATGGTTTTAGGATCGGCTCCGAGATTGTAGACAATTTCTTTTGAAGCCGCAAAAGCACTATTAACGCTAATTAAAAAAATAAAAACTGACGCTAAAAATATTTTTTTCATAACAAAAAATTTCCTTTCTTACACAAATTTACATGAACATAAATGACCGTTTCCGAAATCTTTTAATGTCATGTCAAAGTTTTTACATTCCGGTTTTGCTTTCGGACATCGTATGTGAAAATTACAGCCTAAAGGAGGATTTAACGCACTCGGAACTTCCCCTTCAAGAACGATTGAATTTCGTTTTTTTGATTTATCGGGATCAGGAACAGGAATCGATGACAACAGCGAAATTGTATAAGGGTGAAGAGGGTTTGAATATAATTCGCTGCTATCGGCAATTTCAACAATTTTTCCGAGATACATAACCGCAACACGATTGCTGATGTGCTTTACCATTGAAAGATCGTGAGCAATAAATAAATATGTCAGGCCGAGTTCCTTTTGCAAATCTTCGAGCATGTTTACTATTTGAGCCTGAATCGAAACATCAAGTGCTGAAATAGGTTCATCGCAGATTATAAATTCAGGTTCAACGGCTAAAGCTCTTGCAATTCCAACCCTTTGACGCTGACCTCCGCTAAATTCATGAGGATAACGCCCTGAATGTTCGCTGTTAAGTCCGACAAGTTTTAATAAATAATTTAATTTTTCATCGTGAAGATTTTTCGGGATTTTGTGAATTATCATCGGTTCCTTGATAATATCCCCAACGGTCATTCTTGGATTTAATGAAGCGTAAGGGTCTTGGAATATCATTTGAATTTTTTTCCTAAATGGGAGCATCTTTTTAGGTGAAATGTCTGTGATGTCTTTGCCATCAAAAATAATTTTCCCCTCGTCAGGCTCATATAATTTTATTATCGTTCGTCCTAACGTAGTTTTTCCGCAGCCTGATTCTCCGACTAATCCGAGAGTTTCACCCTTTGAAATATTAAAACTTACACCGTCAACAGCATGAACTTTTTTGTTAAAACCGTTCGGAGCATCAAAAAATTTTTTTAAGTTCTTAATTTCGATCATTTTTTCACTCCTAACCAACACGAATAGCCGTGAGTTTCTGTTAAATTATTTAATTCCGGTTTATTTTCGAGGCAGATTTTCATAGCGTTCGGACATCTTTTGACGTATGGGCAGCCTTTGGGGGGATTCAACAAGTCAGGGGGCTGTCCTTCAATCGGGATTAAACGTTCTTTTGGTTTGTCGGGATTAGGAACACAACGTAAAAGACCTTTAGTGTAAGGGTGGGCAGGATTATAAAAAATTTCTCTGACAGTTCCATGTTCCATAATTTTTCCGGCATACATGATTAAAATTCTGTCGGCTTCTCCGGCAATGACACCTAAATCATGACTGATTAAGATTATTGACATTCCGTTTTCAATTTGTAAATCCTTCATTAATTTCAAAATTTGAGCCTGAACAGTAACATCAAGAGCCGTTGTAGGTTCGTCAGCAATTAACAGATCGGGATTGCAAATAATCGACATTGCTATCATAATTCTTTGACGCTGACCTCCGCTAAATTCGTGTGGATATTGCTTCAGTCTTTGAACAGCAGGAACGATTCCGACTTTTTCAAGAATTTCAATCGAACGCTGCCGAATATTTCCATTCCATTTATGACGTTTAAGAGCTTCCTCAAGCTGATAACCGATTGTCAAGACAGGGTTTAAGCTGGTCATGGGGTCTTGAAATATCATCGAAATATTTTTCCCACGAATAATATCATGATTATCATGAAATTTTATGGAGCCTGATTTTATTTTTCCGTTTTCTCCCTGTAAATTCAAAATTGAAAGCATTGTCGCAGTTTTCCCGCTTCCAGATTCTCCGACAATACCTAAAATTTCGCCTTTTTTAACGTCAAAAGAAACATCGTCAACGGCTTTAACTTCACCTGCAGAAGTAAAAAACGATACGGATAAATTTTCAACGCTTAAAATATTTCTGTTCATGATTTTATTTCCTCAATTTGGGGTCTAAAGCATCTCTAAGTCCGTCGCCGAAAAAATTAAATGCCAGAATTGTAAGTGAAATTGCAGCGGCAGGGAAAAATAACTGATAAGGATATATTGCCAGAGAAGAAACTGCATCACTGCACAAAACTCCCCAGCTTGCCATAGGTGCGCTTACTCCAAGTCCTACGAAACTTAAAAATGCCTCCGTAAAAATTGCTCCTGGAATTGAAAGTGTCAAAGTAACAAGAATAGAGCCCATTGCATTGGGTATTAAATGACGTAATAAAATCCTTTTCGGAGAAGCTCCCATGACCTTAGCGGCTAAAATAAATTCCTCGTTTTTAAGTCGCAAAATTTCAGCTCTTACAATTCGTGCCATAGGTGCCCAATAAGAAATTCCAAGCGTTATAAAAATGCTTTTCAGTCCGGAGCCAACGACGACCATTAAGAGAATTACATAAATCATCATTGGAACGCTGTAAATTACGTCAACAATTCTCATCATAACGTCATCGGTTTTACCGCCGGAAAAGCCCGAAATTCCGCCATAAATTACGCCGATAAACAGACTGATAAAACTTGCTAAAAATCCTACAGCAAGAGAAATTCTCGCCCCGTATAAAACTCTGACAAATAAATCCCTGCCGAACATGTCAGTTCCGAAGAAATGATTTAAGCTCGGAGGTTCATTTGCTTCCATGAAGTCTTGAGTGTCGTACTCATATTTTGAAAACATCGGAGCAAATACCGCAAGAAATAAAATTAAAATTATCACGGCAAGTCCGAACATGGCTAATTTATCACGTCTCAATCTCGATCGAACGTCCTGCCAATAAGTTTTTGAAGGCCTGATTATTTCGGTTTCGGCTCTGTCATGTTCTGAAATCGGCATAAACATTAAAGGGTCGTACATATTATTATCATTCCTTTATTTCAACTTAATTCTCGGATCTATAAACGCTACTAATACATCAGCGATTAAGTTAAAGCCGATTAAGAGGGCACTGTAAAAAATCGTAACTCCCATAATGGTTGTGTAATCACGATTAGTAATGCTTGTTACAAAAAATTTTCCAAGTCCGGGAACTCCGAAAACCTGTTCGACAACAAAACTTCCCGTCAAAATTCCCGCCGTTAAAGGTGCTAAATAAGTTATGAGAGGGATAACGGCATTTTTCAGGGCATGAATATATATAACAGAATATTTGCTGAGGCCTTTAGCGTATGCCGTGCGAATATAATCCTGACTTAAAACTTCTAACATGTTTGAACGCACAAGCCTTGAAATAAACGCCGCAGGATACCCCGCTAACGTTAAAGCCGGCAGAATTGATGTTGTCCAGCCTTCCCAGAATCCGACAGTTACCCAGCCTAAATGCCAAGCAAAAACATAAACCATTAAGGCAGCAATTACGAAACTCGGAACTGTTACGCCCAAAGTCGCAAGTATCATGGCTAATTTATCCTGCCATTTCCCGCGTTTCAAAGCTGAGACAATCCCCGTAGGTATTCCGATTAAGAGCGATAAAATTAACGCAAACCCTCCAATCATAAATGAAGTAGGAAAACCGCCGGCGATTAGCTCATTGACGGTCATTCCTTCATAACGATACGAAGGGCCTAAATCGAAGCATAAAACATTCCATAAATAACGGAAATATTGAATATATAACGGGTCATTAAGTCCATAACGATTCATGATTTTGTCGAGAACGAATTGAGGGATAACCTTTTCCTCCGTGAAAGGGCCTCCCGGAATTGCCCGAAGCATAAAAAACGTAATTGTTACTACAATGAATAACGTTAAAAGACTTGAAAAAACCCGTTTAAGAATATATTTTCTCATCTTACAAATTTTATGAAGAACGCTAAAATCAAAATCCAGCTAAACTGCATTAACATACAGCCTCCGCCTGATGACGAAGTAATATTATTGTCAATGTCAGTGTCAGTGTTTGTTTCGGCATCATCGAAGTAGCTTATACTCAAAGGATCTTCGCCGCTTAAAGTTTCATCTTCTGCGACAGCTTCATAAGGTATAGACAGAATAAAAATAATTCCGTTGTCTAAATCTACCATTGAAGGAGAAACCATAAATGTAAATTCGCCCTGTTCGCCCGTAAACATAGAAGTACTATGATGCATGAAATAGCTGTCAATGTCATCATCGATTAAATCAGAGAAATTATTTCCGACTTTCTTGTCATAAATTCCCGGTTTGAGGTTGAATCCGTAAATGTCGATATAAGGGAAATTGTATTCGCCTTCATATTGAATATCACAGGATATTGGGACAATCTCATCAGCACCGTAATCCTTTGAAGCCTTATCTAAATAATCCTGAAGGTCTTTAAGGTTTTCAGAGCCGTTAAATTTTACGGTAACGTTGATTTCGTCAGGAACATCGTGAGCTGTGCTGCCTGAAAATTTTGAAATTCCAGCAGTGTATAAGCTCCCTTTGACTTTCAAATCCGTCTGACCTGCTTTATAGTTTTTACCGTCAGCATCAAAAATTGAAAACGGGTAAAAACCTGTGTTATTTCCGCCCGGATCAGTAGCCGATTTAGCCTCGTGAACTTCCTTTAACTTGTTTTCGGGGTCAATTTCGACATAGAAATAATATTTTCCTGCTTTCAAATTCGGTGTCCAGTTGAAATCCGCCCAGCCTTTATTGTTATTTTTAGTGTTGTCCCATTTTCCTAACGATAAAGTTGTCGTTGCGATGGCGGTTTTAGCAGCTTTAGCGGTGTTGTCGGAAGCGTATGAAAGTCTGACGGTGAAATTTCCCGAATCCTTGAAACTTCCGTTGTAAAGTGGAACTCTGATTCTGTAAGTTTCGCCGTTTACAAGCCTGTTATCAGTATAAAATAAGTATTCAGGCAGGAAAAATCTAACGCCTCGAATTAACGTAGATGTCTTTTCATTAGGATTTACGACAAAATCAACGCCTGCTTTTCCTGATGTTATAAATTTTTGAGGCAGAATTAACGAAGGATCAGGAAATTGCGTATATAAACTGTTAGTCCATAACGTTGCAGTTTCTGCTAACTCTACAGCAGCTCCGATTGCCATAGCTTTGAATTTGCTGATATAAGCTACAAATTTCAGAGTATGTCCGGCAGCCTGAACTAATTCACCTGAACGAGCCTGAAACTCAAGGAGGATTTTTTCATTTTTACTGTAAGATGTTTTGAAAGTTTCAGGATTTCCGGCTTGAGGGACGATAGATTTAATTCCGACTTTTTCGCCTCCAGCAATTCTGTCAAGCAATGAAACAGTTTCCGTGATAATGCTTGTTTCGGTGGTCTGACTCGTAGCCTGCTCATTATTAACACTTTTTTCAAAAGCATTAGATCTTGTAAATTCAGTACCGTCTGAAAAAGCCCGTTCCAATGGATTCGTCAAAACTCCCGCAGGATTGTAGCCTTCACTGTCTTCAAAATTAGGAGGATATGAGAAAAAGTTTCCTTCCTCGTGAAGGGGCTGATAAGTATTTGTATTCACCGAAGCCGTACTGCCTTTTACTAAGTCATCATAAAGCGAAAAAGTTATGTAAGAAGTTGCATTGTTTCCTGTCTGATCCCCTGAATCGTTATCAATTCTTGCTCCGAAAAGCCACGAAGGCACGGGATTCGACAAAATCGGATAACGCCATATATGCTGGTCTGCCCTGTAATAAAGCAATGCGTCGTTCGCAGTAGCTTTGATTTTATCTTCAACAGTAACTTTTGAAATATTGCTTTCAGTTCCGTTTGTAACTTTTGTAGTTTTGTCAAGAAATTTATTCAAAATTCCCGTGATTGAGTTTCCGACTTTATCCTTTCCTGCGAAGTTTAAGACATTTGCGACAAGTTTTGTTATCTTCCTTGCCCCGCCTGCTATAGTCTGTGTCGTTTTGCTGTCAATCAGATAAATTGTTTCTACAGCAGTCTGCATGTTAAAACTCAGGGTTTTATTTTCGGTTTTAGTTTCAGACGTTACGTAGGAGGTACTCATATGACCGCCCCTGCCCTCACTGAAAGTAAAATTGGTGGGAGCTTTCTGGATTTTTTTACCGGTTACGTCAATAGTATCAACATGATAGGGAGGAGCCTGAATTATTGCTGCGTAACTGATGTCGGATTTGTTGACAACGTGAATCGGGTTTCCGAGTTCAACGCCTTCACCTGCAAAATCAGCGGCAACAAGCACAACTTTATTGTCTCCCGTTCTTTGATAACTATCTTTATCCTTTATTGAATCATCAACATCAAGTGTACTGTTTTGATAGATTTTAACTGCATCGCCGAAACCGTCAAAAGCTCCGTCTTTTACAGCAGTTTTGAAAACGTAAACTTTTCTGTGAACTCCCCAGCACCAGCCTAAAGCAATGTCATCTACAGTCTTGACAGCTCCGACAGTTCCCGTGAAAGCACCTGCAACGCCTGCATATTGCCATACATGAAGAAAATTCTTGTATTCATAATAATTATATGAAACGTTGCTGTTTTTAGAGTCATAACCGCCGTTTTTATTCCATTTATAAATTGTTACGTTGATGTTTCCGATTACGGTTTTTTCCTTGCTTTTGTCAGCAGTGTTATGAACGGTATCACGGAAAACTATTGCGATTTCGTCCTGTCCGTCTCCGTCATAATCTCCGGCCAAGACCTGTGAAGCTGCCTGTAACGGTGCAGACTCAGCAAATGCCTGATTGCTTCCTGTTTCAAGAATTTTGTAACCTTCAGCAGAGCCAAGCATTTTAACCTGCAATTTTCCGCCAGAATAAACAAATCTGTAAACGTAAAGTATTATTTCAGTTTTTGAGTTTACGATTAAAGCTAATTCGTTTTTGAAGCCGTCATCATCGAAATCACCGACAGCAAGTGAAGCAAGTTCAACGTTATTCGGAGCTGTTTTGAGTTCACTTATTACAGACCATGAATCGCCGTCAACTTCGTATAATATAACTCTTGCAACGTCAGAACTTTCCGAAGTGTAAACCGCAGCAAAAACATCGTTATCATAACCCTTGACAGGCACTGAGACCATATCAAAAATATTTGCATACTTTTTAGCAGGGGAAGTGTCTTTTTTCTTTGTCAGGGCAGTACTTGAAATGCTGTTATTTTCACTCTTAATCTTGTAAAATCCGTTAAGGAAATTTTGAGTTAAACTGCTTATCTGGTACATAACATTAAAATTTTGTGATACAGCAGATAATACAGTTTGGAAAATTTTGCGAGAATCATGCCTCAGCAACAAATAATCTTCGGAATTTTCCGTGTGAATTACAGGCTGCTTAAACGTTTTCGCAAGTGAAGCGTCAGAACTTATCGTAAAAATATAAGGGACTAAGTAACTGCTTACACTTGAGTATGGATCTTTTCTCTTTTTTCCCGTCTCATACTTATAATCAAGATTATGAAGTTCGACAAATAATAATGACTTTTTAGGAATTTCCAAATCGCCCTTCGTAACTTCTTTTACGATGTCATCAATACTTCCGAGAGCCTTTTTGTTAATCTGGACAGCATCAGAACGCCCGGCAAAAACCGACAACAAAATTAACAACGCAACAAATTTTTTCAAAATTTTTACCTCAATAAGAAGTAATATAAGTATCTCCCCTTTTTGAGGGGAGAAGAGATGTTATTCATTTAATGAAAATTAATTCCTGGTGCCGAAATAGCTTCGAGAATGTCATAACGATACATCTGCAAATGTTTTTCCATTTTAAGAGCTTCTTCAATCGGGATTTCCTTGATGCTTCCTTCCTGAGTGCAGATTACACTTCCCGATCTTCCTTCAGCAAATGCCTTAACTGCAAAATATCCCATTCTTGTAGCGGTTTCCCTGTCTCGTCCGGTAGGTGCGCCGCCTCTTTGAATGTGTCCCAAAACTGTAACACGGGGATCGATTCCGACAGCTTCCTTGATTCTTGCTCCGATTTCGATTGCACTTCCTGCACCTTCGGCAACAACTATCATGAAATGTGTAGCTCCTGAAAGCCTTGCATTCTGGATTTTCTCAACAACATCTTTTTCAAAGTCGAGTTCTTTTTCAGGTACTAAAACCGATGTAGCACCTACAGCAATTCCGACGTAAAGAGCCAAAAATCCTGCATTTCGTCCCATGACTTCAACAACGCTGCAACGTTCGTGAGACTGCATTGTGTCCCTTAATTTGTCGATACATTCAATGGCAGTGTTGCAGGCAGAGTCGAATCCGATTGTGTAGTTTGAACAGCCGATGTCGTTGTCGATAGTTGCGGGAATGCCCATAACGGGAACGCCGAGCCTTGAAAGTTCCAACGCACCCTTGAAAGTTCCGTCTCCTCCGATTGCGACAATTCCGTCAAGTCCAAGCATTTTGCAAGTTCCGAGAGCCTTCAATCTTCCCTTTTCAGTCATGAAATCTTCACTTCTCGCAGTGTATAAAATCGTCCCGCCGAGTCCGAGAATATGACGAATCATATCAGCCGAGAGAATTACGAAATCGCTTGTGATTAAGCCCTGCCAGCCGCGACGAATCCCGACACATTCCATTCCGTAATGTTTTGCTGTTCTCGCCACTGCACGAATTGCTGCATTCATACCTGGTGAATCTCCGCCGCTTGTTAAAACTCCGATACGCTTAAATTTTTTTACTTCTTCCATAATGAATAACACTACTCCTTAAAATTTGGGATTTGGGTAATAATATCACGATACGAATTTATTTTCAGCAGCAAAATAACGCCATAAAAAATCTTTGCATTCTTCGGAATAATCGATATTAATTCTCGGAGATGTCATAACTTTTATATTTTTTACGGGATTGTCGAGAATATAAATTTTTTTCCCGCATAAATCTTCGCCGTAATCTGCTTTTGTGATGTTAAGAGCCTGACATAATTTGCCGGGACCATTGCATAAATTCACGATCTTGTCGGTTTTCCTTCGTGATTTCATTAATTCGATCCCGTCAAGAGGTTCAAGGGCACGAATTAAAACAGCTTCGGGAATGTCGGGAAGATTCGCCGTAACATTGAAACAATAATACATTCCGTAAATCATGTAAATATAGGCGTAACCTCCTTCACGAAATTGAATTTCAGTTCTGGAAGTCCGCCTGTTGTTGTAAGAATGCGAGGCTTTATCGTCAGATTTATATGCTTCAGTTTCAACGATGATTCCCGAAGTTTCGCCGTGAACGAGAATTTTTCCGATTAAGTCATGAGCTACTAAATTAGCGTCTCTCAAATAAAATTCACGTTCAATTACACTTCCAGCAGTTCGCATTTAAGTTCTTCGCCGTCAAGATTTACATTAATTTTTGATGTCTTTTCAGAAGTTGCAATTTTCCCTGACAGCATAAAATCAGCAAGTTTATCCTCAAGCATTGACTGAATAGCACGCCTTAAAGGTCTTGCTCCGTATTTCGGTTTGAAGCCTTTATCAAGAATTTTCGCCTTAACTTCCTTAGCGACATTGATTTTAACGCCTTTAACGTCGAGTCTCTCTGATAACTCATCAAGCATTGTGTCAACGATTTTCAGGAGATTTTCACGTGATAAAGGTTTGAATACAGCCATTTCGTCAATCCTGTTAAGAAATTCCGGCCTGAAAAGTTTGTTAGCTTCTTCAAGAATTATGTTTTTAGTGCGTTCCCAATCCCTTTGAGTTTTTGAATCCTCGCTGCTCCCAAAACCTAACGAATTTCCCTGTTGAGCCTCTTTAGCACCGACATTGCTTGTCATGATTATGACTGTGTTCCTGAAGTCAACTTTTCGCCCCTGACCGTCAGTTAATTTCCCGTCATCGAGAACCTGCAAAAGAATATTAAAAATTTCGGGGTGAGCTTTTTCGATTTCGTCAAAGAGAATAACGCTATAAGGTTTTCGCCTCACCATTTCAGTTAATTTTCCGCCTGATTCATGGCCGACATAACCGGGGGGAGCTCCGACAAGTTTTGAGACTTCGTGACGTTCCATAAATTCGCTCATGTCGATTCTTATCATTGCGTCATCTTTCCCGAATAAAAATCTTGCTAAACACCTTGCAAGTTCCGTCTTTCCGACTCCTGTAGGCCCCATGAATAAAAAACTTCCTATTGGTCTTCTCGGGTCTCTTAAACCTGTTCTGGCACGTCTGATAGCTCTTGAAACTGCACTGACGGCTTCGTCCTGACCGATTAAACGCTTTGAAATTTCTTCTTCCATTTTTAATAATCTTGTTGTCTCGGCTTCGGTTAATTGTTTAACAGGTATTCCAGTCTGTTCCGCAACAACAGTAGCTATATCGTCAGATGTGATTCTTGATTTCTTGTTTTTACGGTTTTCCTGCCATTTTTTCATGGCGTTGTCAAGCTCATCAGAGATTTTTCGTTCCTTATCCCGTAATTCAGTCGCAAGTTCGTATTGCTCTGACATAACGGCTTCTTCCTTTTTTTTCTGGATTACGTCAAGTCTCTTTTGAATCTTGTTAATGTATTCTGGAGGTTCAAGCGACAATAAACGTGTTCTTGCACCGGCTTCGTCAATTAAATCAATTCCCTTGTCAGGCAAAAATCGATCCTGAATGTACCTTGAAGATAATCGTGCTGCTGCGTCAATGGCTTCTTCAGTAAAGAAAACGTTGTGATGAGTTTCATACCTGTCTTTTAATCCTTTCAAAATTAAGATAGCGTTGTCGATGTCGGGTTCGTCAACTTGGACAGGCTGGAATCTTCGTTCAAGTGCTGCATCACGTTCAATATATTTTCTGTATTCGTCTTGAGTTGTAGCACCGATTAATTGAAAAGTTCCACGTGATAATTCAGGCTTCAAAATATTAGCTGCGTCCGTTGCACCTTCTGCATTTCCAGCTCCAATAATCGTATGGATTTCGTCAACGAATAAAATCACGTCTCCCTTGCTGTCCGTTAATTCTTTGACAACACGCCTCAAACGTTCTTCAAATTCCCCTCGATATTTCGTACCTGCTACAAGAGTACCCATATTTAACTGGACAATTCTTTTATCACGCAAAGGCTCAGGGACGATTCCCGAAGAAATTTGATGTGCGAGACCTTCGACAACGGCAGTTTTCCCGACACCAGGTTCACCGATTAAGACGGGATTGCTTTTTGTGCGTCGGCATAAAACCTGCATTAATCTTTTAATTTCCTTTTCACGCCCGATAACTGGATCTAATTCGCCGTTTTTAGCACGTTCCGTTAAATCAGTTCCGAGATGATCCAGCGTAGGTGTTTTAACTTTAACTTTTTTTGAGGAGTCAGAACTTCCCGAAGCATTTTTCAAACCTGTGCCGTTAGTTAAAATCTCGTTAATCTGTTTCAAAACTGCCAAAGGAGTTAATCCCATTGACTTAAACTGTTGAGCCGAAAGACTTGAATCGTCCGCCAAAATTCCCAGCAAAATATGCTCCGTATCGACATAATTAACGCCCATTTTCCTTGCTTCACTCATTGCGAGATCTAAAGCCTTTTTCATTCTCTGACTTGCAGGGAGGTCAACGGGTTTAGCGATTATGTCTCTTGATTTTCCGATTAAATCACGAATGTGAGATGCTAAATTTTCGGGATCGACTCCGAGTTCTGTAATAGCCTGATAAGCAACTCCGCCGCTTTCCTGAAGCAATCCCAATAATAAATGCTCAGGTTCTACCATTGTATGACCCATGTTTAACGCTTCCTGATGAGCCAACTGGATAACTCTTTTCCCTCTTTCAGTGTAAAACTGCCACATGAATAAAATTTTTTCCTTTCATATTTACATTATTGTACAAGCATTAAGCCGCTGAGAATTTTTTGTAAAAGTTTAGCTGGGTTATTGCTTTCCTTTAAGGAAATTTCAATCAACAGCCTCTCTCTTGCCGTAATAAAATCTCTCTCCTGTAATGACTGCAACAATTTAGCAGCATTATTCATAGAAATTTTTTCGCCGATTAAATCCTCAATGTGTGAAATCTTTTCTTCCGGACTTTCGCAGGTGATTTTCTTAATTCTGATGTAGCCGTATTCTCCCCGCCTGCTTTCGATTAAATAGCCCTGTGCCGGTGAAAATCTGCTTCTCAAGACGTAATTAATCTGACTTGGAACGCACTCAAAATGTTCTGCGAGTTCTTTACGCCTCATCGTAATAAAATTTTCCTGTTCAAGATTAAACAAATCCAAAATATACTGTTCAATGACTTGCGATAAATTTTCGTTTTCCATAATGAATTAAAAAATTCAACTCCTTATATTATTCTACAAAAGCAAATTATATTTTTCAGGTCAATATTAGTCAACTCACTTTTAACGGTAAAACAGGTCATTTATTTTTTTGAATTTGTCGAAAAAAAGTGAAATAAAAAATTCGATTCTGTTTTTGAAAGCACGTTTATAAAAATTTGCAATTACTGGATTAAGTCAAGATTTTTGTAGTGGCAAATGTAGTGGCAAAAACTAATTTTTTTAGAAAGTGTTGACAAAGAAAAAAAGGGGTGTATAATTTCTATCGTTGTGCTTGAGAGAGGCAGACGCTCCGAAACGGAGAAGAGCTTAGAAAGAGGACAACGACGAAAACAAAGAGAAATTATAAAACGTTTTCGGGTAAATTGACAGAGTAAGATTACAGATGAGAAAATAAGTTTTTATTTTGCGAATAACAGCCAAGAATCAAAATTTTTAACTGAGAGTTTGATCCTGGCTCAGGATAAACGCTGGCGGCGTGCGTAACACATGCAAGTTGAGCGACGGAAGTATGAAGCAGCGATGTGAATTACTTTACGGAGCAGCGGACGGGTGAGTAATATATGAGAAGCTGTCCATCAGAGGGGGACAACATTTGGAAACGAATGCTAATACCCCATAGGCCTTAGGGTTAAAGCAGCAATGTGCTGGTGGAGGTGCTCGTAACCTATCAATTAGTTGGCGGTGTAACGGACCACCAAGATAACGACGGGTAGCCGG
>JAFSKE010000047.1 GCA_017449135.1 Synergistaceae bacterium | reverse complement strand
CGAAAAGGCGAAAATTACGAAATGGATTTAGTTTTACGAAACAACAGAACAACTGAAGAACACCCGCTTGGAATTTTTCACCCTCATTCAGATGTTCATCACATTAAAAAGGAAAATATCGGATTAATTGAGGTCATGGGACTCGCTGTTCTGCCTGCAAGATTAAAAACATCGCTTGAAAAAATTTCGGAGGCTTTACGAGATAACAAAAATTCTCTGCCTTCAGAACTTGAAATCCATGAAAACTGGTATCAATATTTACGTTCAAAATATGAAAATCTCAATGACTTTGACGAAATCAAAAATGTTATACGCTCTGAAGTCGGCCATGTCTTTGCAAGAGTTTTAACCGATTGCGGAGTTTATAAACGCGATTCAAAAGGTATTGAGGCATTTGATAAATTTACGGAAGGAGTTTTGCGTTAAAATGTTTAATGATCCCTTAATTGAATATCTCGGAACATGGGCAGCGGAAATTAATGTTTATTCAATAATTTTCAGAATCTGTCTTGCTATAGTTTTAACATCATTGGTAGGCTGCGAACGTTCAAGCAAAAGACACTCGGCAGGCTTGAGAACTTTTATAATAGTTGCTATGGCTTCGGCGACTTCGGCAATGGTTGATATAAGCATAATTTCAAACACTCAAAACGGAATCCCGATAATTTCGGCAGCGTCTGTAGTTTCAGTTGCAATGATCAGCGGAAATTCAATTTTATTCAGCTCACGAAATCAAATTAAAGGTTTAACAACTTCGGCGGGATTATGGGGCTGCGGAATTATAGGGCTGTCGGCAGGTGCAGGGCTTTACACGATAAGTTTTATATCATTCGTTGCACTTTTATGTTGTATTTCCCAACTTCCTTTAGTCGAGAAAATTTTGAAAAACCGTTCAAATCATTTTGAAGTTCACTTGGAATTGAAAAACACATATAATTTGCAGGATTTTGTAACGACGATTCGCAAACTCGGATTAAAAATTGACGACATCGAATCGAATCCGGCATACTTAAATTCAGGTTTAAGCGTTTATTCAGTTTCAATGACGATAAGACAGAGAGACATTGAGAAATTCAAAAATCACAAGGATATTATCGAGGCTTTGAGGTCTCTTGATTATATTCACCACATTGAAGAAATGCGATAAAAAGAGTTACAATATTGAAAACTTATAAATAAGGAGAATTTTTTTATGCAGATAAGCATCACAAAAAATCAAAATCCCGGAAAATTACCGCCAAGCGATAAATTAGGATTCGGCACGATCTTTTCGGATCACATGTTCATAATGGATTACAACGACGCTGAAAAATGGCACAATCCCCGAATAATCCCTTATGGAAATTTATCCCTCAATCCTGCGGGAAGCGGTATTCAATATGCCAACACAGTTTTTGAAGGCATGAAAGCATATCGTTGGGCAGATGGAAGCATTCATCTTTTCAGAGCAATCGAAAACGCAAAACGAATCAACATTTCAGCCGAGAGAATCGGACTTCCTCAAATTCCGAATGAAATTTTCCTTGAGGCAGTCAGAAAAGTTGTTGACATTGACAGAAATTGGGTTCCTTCGGAAAAAGGTACGTCGCTTTATATTCGTCCGTTCATTTTTGCGACTGATCCGGAACTTGCTTTGCATGGTATTCACAACGCAATTTTCGTGATTATTCTTTCACCAAGCGGAAGTTATTTCGCCGAAGGAATTAAACCCGTCAAAATCATGCTTGAAACCGAAGATGTCAGAGCAGTCAGAGGCGGAACAGGCTACACGAAATGCGGAGGAAATTACGCAGCTTCAAACAGAGCAGGAGACAGGGCACTTGCAAAAGGTTATTCGCAGGTTTTATGGCTTGACGGAGTTCACAGAAAATATATTGAAGAAGTCGGAGCTATGAATGTAATGTTCAAAATCAACGGGACTGTTGTAACACCTTCGCTTGAAAACGGTTCAATTTTAGGCGGAATTACACGAAAATCCTGCATCGAAGTTTTGAAGAGCTGGGGAATGCCTGTTGAAGAAAGATTGTTGAGCGTTGACGAATTAATCGGTGCAGCTGAATCCGGAAAACTCGAAGAAGCATTCGGGACAGGTACAGCTGCTGTAATTTCTCCGATCGGCGAATTGTTCTACAACGACAAAAAATACACCGTTAATAATTTTGAAATCGGCGAGACTGCTCAAAAACTCTACGATGAATTAACGGGCATTCAGTGGGGGACAAAACCTGACAAATTCGGTTGGACGGAATGCGTTTAATATTACCGACATTCGCAAAATTAAATTTAACTCTCAGAGTCATTAACAAACGCCCTGATGGTTATCACAATATAGTTTCAACGTTCCTCAAAATTCCTTCGGGGGACGTTCTCTATATTTCAAAGGCTTCAGGGAAAAATGACGAAGTTAGTGCGAACATAAATTTAACGGGAGAAAATATCGTAGCTAAGGCTTTAAGAATTGCACGTGAAAATGGTTTCAAAATTCCTCCGCTAAACGTGAAAATTCATAAAAGCATTCCGCCCGGTTCAGGACTTGGAGCAGGTTCAGGAAATGCCGCAGCAGTCTTGAAAGCTATAGGGGCTGAAAAAATTGCTGCAAAAGTCGGTGCTGATGTTCCGTTTTTATGTTCGGACTTAAAAATGGCTCTGATTTCGGGTATCGGCGAACACATCGAACCAATGAAAGAACTTGAACCGCACGGAGTAATCGTGATTCCTAACTGGCAGACTGAAACTAAAAAAGCATATTCTGAACTTGACGAATTTGGTTATCAGGTTGACACGATGCTTGCGAGGACTGAAACGAAAGATATTTATCATGCAAATGCTCATGACGGTAAACAGCTTGGATTATTGCCGAATGATTTTTCAAAAGTTCTGATTAAAGATCACCCGAAATATAACGAAATTTTTTCGATTTTTGAAAATTCGGGGGCTGCTTTAGCTTGGGGAATTACGGGCTCGGGAAGTTCGGCGTTTGCGATTCTCCGTGAGAGTTTTAATTTTGAATGGCCAAATTACATTAAACACGTTTTATATTTTTAACCCCTCCGTCTCTACGAGACACCTCCCCGCAAAACGGAGAGGCATTGTCTCCCCTTAGTAAGGGGAGATGTCAAACTTGTTTGACAGAGAGGTTTATTTGTAAGGAAAATTTATTTTGTAGGAGAAATTATTTATTATGAGCGAGAGTTTTTTTGCTGCCGTCAAAGTTGTAACTCCCATGATGTTATTGATAATTTTAGGCTGGTTCACGAGAATAAAGGGAATGATTACACGCCCTGCAATGAAAGAAGTTGACAGGATTTTATTCAAAATTTTCATGCCGACACTGTTATTCAAAAATATTTATGACATGGATTTTTCACAGGGGTTGGCAGTGAAAGAAATGATTTTTGCGGGAATTTGTATAACACTGCTTTTCTTTTTCAGTATCGTGATCTCAAAATTTCTTACTGATGACGGGAATAAATCTGCATCGCTTGCTCAGGCCGTTGTAAGAGGAAATTATATTTTGTTCGGCGTTGCGGTGTCGGAGGCTTTGTACGGTGAAGGCAATATCGGAGCAGTCGTTATGTTAAGCGTTGTTGTAATTCCTGCGATAAATATTTATGCCGCAATAATTTTAGAATTAAATCGTTCCGGCAAAACAAATTTCTTCGGGCTTTCGGTCGCAATTCTTAAAAATCCTATGATAATCGGAGCAATTTTAGCGTTCATCTTCAAATTTTTTCACATTAAAATTCCTGTTCCTGTTTGGTCAGTCGTAAGGAGTGTAGCAAATTCGACAACGACAATGAGTTTTATATCGCTCGGAATCGGTCTTGACATGGCAAGAGAAAACACAGACACGAGATTATTATCATGGGGAATATTTTTGAGAATGTTAATAGTTCCGTTAATTTTCATGCCTGTTTCAATTTTATTCGGATTTCGTGAACAGAGTTTGTGTGCGATGATGATAATTTTCGCTGCACCTGCTGCTGTTTCGTCATACCCTATGGCAGTAGCAATGGGTGCAGACGGTCAGCTCGCCGGTCAACTTGTCTGCACTACTACCATTATTTCGATTTTAACTATATTTTTATGGACTCTGATATTAAAGAGTTCTGGCTTAATGTGAAAATTATTTATTATTGGGGTAGAGTTTCGCTACGACATCATCGGGAATTTCAAAATGCTGATAATCTTTCGCACTTTTCCAGCTTCCGCCCCATTCAAAACCTTTTTCGATGAAAAGTTTATAGCATAAATCATTCTCATCAATTTTGTACGGGAAATCTTTTGTCCTGTCAACATATTCTCCGGCCGTTGCAGGTTCTAAAATCCTTTTGCCGTCAACAACTTTTGTGTAAGGATTGTACAAAGTGTTAATGTCAACTGCAAGACCTAAACCGTGCTTTGAAATTTTTGTTGTGTGAGAAATGAAACGGAAATTAAAACTTGACGAGTTATTATCACGCATTGAAAGCTCATCGTCGGCGTTATATTCGTCAACGAGACGGATTTTTTCAATCGGGTAATCGGCCTCAAAAAGTTTTTTCAAAATTTCGAGTACGTCATCAGCAATGTATTTATTGCAGATCATTTCGCCCTCGTGGGTTTTTCCGTCTAAATCCTTGTGAAGAACATGCAAATATCTCAAATCTTCAACGGGTAAAGTGCAGTCGTCTTTGAATGATTTGCCTTTGATACGTGCAAAAATTTCATCGCTGATTTCCGAAATATAAAAATTTTCGTCAGCAAATGAAGTCGAAAACGTTAAAACTATGAGTAATACTGTCAAAATTGTTTTTAACATAAAAAAAACTCCTTTACAAATTTTCGTATAATTATAATATTTTTTTTCAGCATAATAAATTATTCCGAATTTAATATATTTTGTTGTATAATACTCACGAAGTTTTTTAATTCATTTTTTCAATCCCAATGTGTGCAATTTTTGAAAATAGAAAGGAATTTCTGAAATGAGCAACAAAAAAGTTTCAGCGTTTTTAATTTCAATTACTGCGATTACGTTTCTGATTGTAACAGAATCATTCGCGGCAGAAAAAGTTAATCCAGTCTTAGCAGCTTGGTCGCATGAGAATTTTTTTAGAGACACAAGCAGTGAACAAAGCCTGAAAATCAAAGCGACTTATTACTCAAATGAATATGTCGAGGCATTGATTCAAAGTGAAGCCGAAAAAAATCTCTGGACCAATGACGAAATGGAAAATTACAAATATACTTTGCTAAAAAATTTGAATCTTGCAGAGTGTATTCCTTTTCACCTTGACATGTACGTTCGAGGAATCCCGATGTACGCAGCTCCCTTCGACAAGCACATAACACTTAGAATCGGAAAAAATAAATATGAACCGATTGATTATGACCGAAGATTTAATTTCAAGATTTTAGGTGCAAGAGACGGCATGGTTTATTTTCCGAGATATGACCCTAAAACAGGCAAGGAAATTTTAGCAGGTGCAAAAGAAATCAGATTAATTTTTGACAGTGCCGTAAGTTTAGCAGCATCAACTAATGGCGATATAATCTGGATTTGGGATTTGAAAAAAGACAGGGGATCAATCTCTGGAGGTAAAGCAGCCGACAGACTCGAAGCTGACAGACTCATCAAAAGGTCTGACAAACTCAAAGCAGATCGTGAAGCATTACAAAAACAGCTTGACGCTCTCAACAAAGAATATGAAGATGTAAATTCACGAATAGACGAATTACAATCAAAGTAGGAAAATATTATTAAAATAATTTTGAAAGGAAGTTATTTTTTATTATGGCAAAAATGGATCGAATCGCTGTCTTAACAAGCGGCGGAGACTCTCCAGGTATGAATGCTGCAGTTCGTGCGGTTGCGAGAACCTGTATGTTCAATGACAAGGAATGTATCGGCGTTCGCAGGGGCTATGAAGGTTTAATCGAGGGAGATTTTATTAAACTCGATCGTGCTGCTGTAGGAGGAATCATTCATCACGGCGGAACTATTTTAAGGACTGCCAGAAGTGATAGATTCAAAACTCCTGAGGGACGCGAAGAAGCTCTTTCAAAAATGAAAGAAGCAGGAATCGACGGACTTGTTGTAATCGGCGGAGACGGATCTTTTCACGGTGCAAAGGCTCTTCATGATTTAGGTTTTCCCACAATCGGTATTCCCGGAACTATCGACAATGACATAACGGGAACTGACGAAACAATCGGATTTGACACGGCAGTTAATACGGCTCTCGAAGCTATCATGAAATTGCGTGATACTGCATCAAGTCATGAAAGATTATTCATCGTTGAAGTTATGGGACGAAACGCAGGTTTTTTAGCTCTGGAAGTTGCAGTCGCTACAGGTGCTGAATACGTTATCGTTCCAGAGCTGCCATTAAGCATTGGAGATTTAACAAAGCGTCTGAAAAGTTCTTATTCACAACACAGAAGCCATACGTTAATAATATTAGCTGAAGGTGTTATGACGGCGGCGGAAATGAAAGAACAATTACAAGATGCCGGCGGATATGATGCAAGAGTTACGGTTCTCGGTTACATTCAAAGAGGCGGACACCCGACTTCATTTGACGTTGTACTTGCTACGAGAATGGGAGCTTTTGCCACAGAGAATTTGATGATCGGGAAATCAGGAATGATGGTAGGAAACATTAACCATAAACTCGTTTTAAGCCCTCTTGAAAGAGCCTGGAGCGAACATAAATCATTAAGCCCTGAAATGTTGAGCTTAATAAACAAAATGAATTAAACATCTCTATTATGTGCCTCTCCCACTGCGGAGGGGTTTTATTACGAATTCATAATACAAAGGAAATTTGATAAATGCCATTAAGAGAAGATTTACAAGATACAGACGAGTATACGCAGGATTTGGCCGGTCAGAATGAGAATGAAATCGAACAGGACGACGAAGCCATAATCTACGATGAAGATTTTGAAGGCGACGAAATCGACGGTGAAATTGATGACGATGATTCGGATTCAGATTCAGCACAAAAGAAATCAGACCCAAAAAATAAAAAGCGTGATGTAGTTCAACACCCTAAGCCAAAATATACTTATGCTATGTTATCCGTGAGAAATCTTGCGGACTTGAGAAAACTTGCAAAGGAAATCGGAATTAATGTTCCTGTTTCAATGCGTAAGGACGATTTAATAATTTCGATTCTCAAGGCTCAGGCTGAAAGTATGAATTACAGATTTGGCGGCGGAACTTTGGAGATTTTGCCGGAGAATTTCGGATTTTTGCGTCCAAAGGGAATGCTTCCGACTGATAACGACGTTTATTTGTCATCTTCACAGATTAGGCGTTTCGGACTTCGTAACGGCGATGTAATTTGGGGATTAATCAGACCTCCGAGAGATCAAGAACATTACGAAGCATTATTGAGAGTCGAGACCGTGAATTTTTCAGACCCTGAACATTCACGAAGAAGACCGATTTTCGCACAGCTTACACCGATTTTTCCGGATAAAAGATTAAGTCTTGAATATGATCCAAAAGATTTAGCGACAAGATTAATCGACATGTTTGCACCTATAGGATTTGGACAGAGAGCTTTACTTGTTTCGCCTCCAAAAGCAGGAAAAACTACTGTGTTAAAACGAATTGCCTGTGCAATAGCCGAAAATTTCCCTGACGTTATAATCATGGCTTTGTTAATCGACGAACGCCCCGAAGAAGTTACGGATATTGCAAGATCTGTTGACGGTGAAGTCATTGCATCAACTTTCGACAGACCTGCTGACGAACATATAAGAGTCGCAAATTTGGCACTTGAAAAAGCAAAAAGGCTTGTCGAGGCAAAAAGAGATGTCGTAATTCTCTTAGATTCGATTACCAGACTTGCACGAGCTTCAAACCTCACTGTACCTCCTTCGGGAAGAACTTTATCGGGCGGTCTTGATCCTTCGGGTTTGTATTTTCCAAAAAGATTTTTCGGTGCAGCAAGAAATTTTGAAGAGGGCGGAAGTCTTACGATAATCGGAACTGCTTTAACTGATACAGGCAGCAGAATGGACGATGTTATTTATGAAGAGTTCAAAGGCACAGGAAATATGGAATTGCATTTATCAAGAAAACTTGCCGACCAAAGAATTTTCCCTGCCATAGACATTACAAAATCAGGCACAAGACGTGAAGAATTATTAATGCCTGATGAGGAATTAAAACGGCTTTGGATGTTACGTAAAAGAATTGCAGGAATCGATGAGGCCGGAGCGTTAAATCTGATACTTGATAAATTAAAGCAGACTGAAACAAACGCAGATTTCTTGAACGCCATAAAACTTTCATAAAACAAAATATTTAAGAAGGTGTTAATTATGCACGAAAAAATATTGTCTGAGGCTAAAATGCTTGAGACAAAAATGGTTGAAACTTTGACAAGACTATGCAGAATCCCCGCAATCTCCCCTCATAACGGAGGAACTGGAGAGGACGCAAAACTTCATGAGCTTGAAAAAATTATAAATGAGTTAAATTTTCCTAAGGCTAAATTAAGATATGAATATGTTGACGATGAAAAATCCCCGACCAAAAAAAGAGCGTCATTATTTCTTGAATATCCGGGTAAAAAATCGCAGCGAATTTGTATTTTGACTCATATTGACGTAGTACCTGAAGGCGATAGAACTTTATGGAGTTTTGATCCGTTTAGTCCCGAAGTCAGGGGAACGAGATTATACGGTCGTGGAGTCAGCGATAACGGAGGCTGTTTAATTTCGTCTTTATTTGCTTTGAAGGCGTTATTAAATTCAGGAGTTGAACCCGAATATTCAATTTTGCTTGCTTTCGTCTCTGATGAAGAAATGGGAAGCCATTACGGACTTGAAAAATTAATTGAACGTGAAAATTTATTCAGGCATGATGATTTAGTGATAGTTCCTGACAGCGGAAATGATGCGGGAGATTTTATCGAAGTTACGGAAAAATCAGTGTTGAGATTATATTTTACCGTAATCGGAAAACAGGTTCATGCTTCACTGCCTCATACCGGAATAAACGCTTGCAGGGTTGCTAATATGCTGGCTTATGAAGTCGATGAAAAACTCAACAAAACTTTTACTCAACAAAATGATTTATTTGATCCTCCGTTCTCAACTTTTGAACCCACACGAAGATTTACAAATGTTCCGAACGTGAATACAGTTCCAGGCCGTGAAAGATTCGATTTTGACTGTAGGATTTTACCCGAAGTTTCACTCGATGAAGTTATTAAAACTGTCGAAGATGTCAGAAAAAATATTGAAGCTAAGACGGGAGCAAAAATTAATCTGGAAATCGAAAGATCTGACGCAGCACCAGCAACAGATTCTAACAGTGAAGTCGTAAAAATGTTAGTAAAAAATATTCGTGAAGTCCTAAACGTAGAACCTAAAATCGGAGGAGTCGGGGGAGGAACTTTTGCGGTATTTTTCAGACGTAAAAATATTCCTGCCGTAGTATGGAGTCTTGAAGCTGAAGGAGTAGCTCATCAGCCTGATGAATTTACTGAAATCAAATATCTTGTTAATAATGCTAAAGTTTTTGCGTTAATGATGCTGGGAGAATAAATTAATTTACCAGATTCTCCCGCTTGCGTCCTTTATGTTAATCGTGTCGGCATTAAGGATTAATTTATTTCCGGGCAAAACACCGCTCTCAATGAAAAAATTTTCGTCATCTGCCGGGAAACCTTCAACTTCATGTAAAATCGGGCTGTTTCCTTCGACAAGGAAAACTAAATTTTTTCCGTTTTGAGTGATTACTGCCGTGTCAGGAACCATTACGCCTTTTTGAATGTCAGTAACTACGCTGGCCGAAAAGTGTCTTGACCTTAAAACATTTGGCGGGAAAAATGGAAGTCTCAAATAAACTTTTATTTTATATCCCGAAGATTTCACTGCGACAACTTCAGCTTTACGTTCTTTGCCTTCGTATTCAGTTCTGATTCTGACGGTGGCAGCTGCATTATTAAGAGATTTTTCAAGCGAAGGGGTTTTATCGAGATATGCAATGCAGCGTAAAATTTGAGGCTGGGGAATTAATTTTCCTATAGGTTCGCCGCGCATTAATTGAGTTCCGTTTTCGATTAATTCTGCGTTATTAAATTCCGGGAACGGTGCGAAATCAGGCCATAATTTTGCATAAACCCAATTTCCTTCCTGTCCGTCAAGTCCGGGAAAAAAATATGCAGGATAAGGAGCTCGCACAGCAACTCCGTCAAGAGCCGCTAAAATTTCTCCTTTCGCTACCATTCGGGGACGTGGCGAAGGATATGTTAAAATCCCGTTTTGAGGTGCGTAAATTAATTGCTCGTCCCACAATAAAATTCCGTTTAGGGGCTGTTCTTCGCTGTAGTTTGTCGTGATTGCGTCAATAAACTGCGGATTTGATAATCTATAGTTATCGTACCATAAAGAATAAATTTTATATCCCAATGAAAATATGGTTAATAAAATCGAGTAATATATTATTCTTTGTAAAAGTCCTTTGCGTTTTCTGCTCATGAAATTATTTTATCACGTTCGATTTCGGCAAATGCGTCATGATTGTGAATGCTCTCAAAACTTGTAACGTTTGCCGAATACCATAAAATTCTATCATCGTTATCAAGTTCGACAGCTAATTCACGAATTAAATCTTCAACAAATCTTGGATTTTCATATGAATGTTCGGTGATAAATTTTTCGTCCTCACGCTTCAATAACGTAAATAAAGGAGCAGATGCAGAATTTTCAATCATCGAAATTAAATCTTCAAACCAAACGAGACCATTGCAGCGGATTTTTAAGGAGACTAAGGCACGTTGATTATGGGCACCGTATTTTGAAATTTCTTTTGAACATGGACATAAAGTTTGAACGTTTAACTTAACGCAAATTACCATGTCAAATTTTTTATTTTCTTCGTAAGTTGCTTCAAGAATGACATCACATTTTGAAAAACTTTCAATTTTGGAGACGGGAGCTTTTTTGCGGAAATAATAGGGAAATTCAAAACTCACGGAACTTTCGGAGGCGTTTAATTTCTCGCATAATCTTTTAGTGAAATGTTCAAGATTAACAGGAGACACCCGGCCATGATATTCTTCGAGTGTCTCAATAAATCTGCTCATGTGAGTTCCCCTGTATTCTCTTGGGAGCATAACACTCATCGAGACATTTGCAATCGTGTTTTGAATTTTGTTGTCCTTATCCATTAAGATTACGGGATAACTGACCCCGCGAACTCCGACACGATCAATTTGAATGTTTCGAGAGTCTTTTTCTTTTTGTACGTCACGCATGATAATTTTATTTTCCGTTTTCGTATAATTCATTGCAATGCAAATCTATTTCGTCATTCCACACAACGCCATAACCTCCTGCGTCAACGTGAACCTGTCGAAATAATCCAGGAACATAATCAAGCATTTGAAATACAGGAAATTTTTTCATTAACGGTTTTACATCATATTTTTTTACTGAACCGTCTTGAAATTCAACAAGCAACATCATATCTGAAAGCGGCGTAATTTCTTTTACTGTATGAAATATCATGATTATTTTAACGGCTGTAACTTATGAATCTTTTGTGTATTCCACATTTCGAGTAACTCAGCCTGATTAAGTTTTGCCCATTCAAGAACTATTGATATTGCACGAGGCGGTAAATCTCCCTGAATCATTTTCAGAGTATTTATGTCAAACTCCCCCATGTATTCACCGTAAAGAGCGTGAAAATGAGGGGGATTATGTTCGCTTGACATAAAAAACATTTTTATAACGATTCCGTAAAATCTCGCTATTTCAGGCAAAATTTATTCTCTTGCTCCTTTTTCCCTCAAAAATTCTGCGATGTCGGGATTCGGTGAAGTCTTTGCAAGCTGCAGCAAACTTGTGATTACAGTGTTATTTTCGTTTTTCTGAATGTAAACAGCATCGGGCGAAATATTTTCGTTCTCGAATTTCTTTTGAAACTCACTTAATGACCCTGCAAGGCAGATTTCCGAGAAACTTTGGAACTGTGCTTCAGAAAGTCCGATTACAGGTTCAGACTCGGCTTCTGCTTTTTCACGTGATGATGTCTTTACATTAGGTTCAGCCTCCGTAGATGGTGCGGGACGTTTTGAACTTTTGCTTGAATTTCTGATAGTATCAATGATAACTACGCTTAAAACGTTGCTCAAAACATTTTCGCCGATTCTGTCAGCGTTCATTGCAAAAGCCGCAAGGGGTTCCGACATTACCATAACGCAAAGCATAAACAAACATACAAATTTTTTCATGTTTCTTACCTCCTGAAATTAATTAAATTAAGAATAACACAAATTTTCAATGTCGTTAAGTTATACCCCTCCGACACTTCGTGCCACCTCCCCGCAAGCGGAGAGGCGGAGGAGTTTAACTTACTCATTTCTTTTTACTCTTTTTCGATGATTTCGATTTTTTGCTTTTTTTCGTTGTGCTTTTGGTTGCCTTTTCGTTTTTCTTCGATGTCCCTGCGGCCTGCTCTATCATTTGACGAGCCTGTTTTGTGAGTTTTTTATTTTCCCTCGCATAATCGGTTACACTTTTTCCGTCAATGTCTTTTGCTTTTGCATCAGCTCCGGCATCGAGCAAAAGTTTTACAATTTCAGGATTTGGCGTGTAATTCATTCCCCAGTTATCGCTTGCAGCAACCATTAAAACTGTAACATCACGTTTTGCCCTTGCATTAACATCAGCTCCCGAATTTATCAGAAGTTTTACATCATCAATTTCTTTTTTAGCACTTTTGACCGCATTCATTAAAGGAGTTTCTCCGAGTGCATTTCTTATATCAACTTTAGCTCCTGCGTCAAGTAAGGCTTTTATCATTTCGGAGTTATTACGAAAAGCGGCTTGATGTAATGCGGAATCCTGATTGAAGTTATCATCAAAAGGATCTTTATCTTTTGCATCAACATCAGCTCCCAAAGATATAAGAAATTTTACCGTGTCGGCATTCGGAGACCAATAAGCGGCACCGCAAATCAAAGGCAATTCTATATGAGTACCCATTTCATCATCATATATTCCCGAAGCATTAGGAGATATATTTTCACGTTCGAGTTTTTCTTTCAATTTTTGCACATTTCCGTCTAGAAAAATTCTCATAAATTCCTTGACCTGATTTTCTGACAGTTTTGTTACCTGCTGTCGGGGCTGTTTTGTCGTCGTTTTTTCATTTTTTGATGATGTTTTGACGTTGTTGTTATTGTCATTTTTTTGCGAATTTTTAGCGGCCTCGTTGACAAGAACATTCACAACAGTTCCAAGAAGCTGTTTCCCGAAATCATCTGCAAAAACTTCAACGGGAACAGAAAAAATCATAACGCAAAGCATCAACAAACATACAAATTTTTTCATGTTTTTTACCTCCAGAATTAGAATTAATAAAAATCTGATTTCCTAAGAATAACACAACTTGTCTCCGTCTCCCACACATGAATTTCGTATAAATTACAATTATCACGTTTTAATTTATCCTCAATCTTTTCCCAGATCCATAATGCAATATTTTCAGCACTTGGCTGTGAAATTATTTCGTTCAGGTATGAGTGATCCAAAATTGAAATTATGTTTTCTTTCACGATTTCTGAAACTTCCAAAAAGTCAATTATCATTCCTTCTGAATCCGGAGTGCCTTCAACTACAACTTTTAATCTGTAAGTGTGGCCGTGTAATTTTTCGCATTTCCCGTGATAGTGAATCAAGTTATGTGCAGCGTCAAAAGTAAAATCCTTGCTTAATAACATTTTTATTTCCACCTGTTATGCAGCCAGAACCATTGTTCAGGCCGTTTTAATATAAAATTTCCGAGTGCTTTATTCATTTCTGACAAAATTACTTTAATTCGTTCCTCTTTGTTAGGGATTTCGTTTTTTTCCGGAAGTTTTAGAGGCGGGAAAAATTCTGCTTCGTGATTAAACGGTGAAATCCTGTAACTGCAAAATGGCACAACAGGAACTCCCGAAAGAATTGCCATAATTGCAGGTCCCGGCATATTCGTAGCATCATGGCCGAGAAATGGAACCGTCATTTCACGATTTCCCGAAACGTCATTCAACAACGCAACGTGTGCGCCGTCTTTCAACATGTGGGAAATTTTCATGACCGAAATATTTTTATCGATCATTCTCATTCCTCCACGTTCCCGTATTTCATGAACATAATCCGAAATATCTTTGTCGTGCATTTCCTGATATAAAACATTTAATTCATGGCCGTGTGAAATTGCGTTTTGTGCTACCCAGTTCCCGGCAAGTTCCCAATTTCCAAAATGCCCGGTAATGATTAATGCACCTTGTTTTTTCGCCATTAAGTCATTAACAATTTCAACGCCTTTAACGTTTTTAATCCATTCACGAGCCTTTGAATTATCGTGCTGCAAAACTAAAGTTTCCGTTAAAGTCCATGCAAGATTTTCATAAATTTTTGAGCGTGTCTCTTTTCTCCATTTTTCGGAACTGTCGGGAAATATCATTTTTAGGTTTTTGTCGATTAATTTTGCTCTTGGATTTATGATTTTCAAAAGTCCAGAGAAAAATTTTTTCGTTACCTTTCCCCTTAGTCCTTCATCTGCGAATTTCTCAAAAAATTTTATTGCTTTAACTGCGGTTTTCATTGCGACATAACTTTCCTGTAAAGCATAATCAACGAATCAGTACAGCGTTCGTGAGATCGTCTTGACTTCAAAAAATGTCTCGCAGCCATTGCCATATGCCTCCCTCGTTCTGTTAATCCCTTTTGAATTATATCGGGCAAATCCTCATCTTCATTCTGAATTAAAAAATATCCGTCAGGCCCTAAAATTTCATCGAGATAACCTGATTTCTTCGACGCTATCGAAAGTCCTCTCATCGTCAAAATTCCTGCTCTCATTGCTTCACGGGGCGAAATGTCATCAGCAATATAAATTCCGCTTAATGCTTCGGGACGCAAAATTTTTTCGGAGATGTTCATAACGTTGTAATCTCCTTCGGGCAATTTTCTTTCGCTTCTGACAAAAACTGCTTTGCTGACTTCTTCAGACTGCGAACTTAAAGGATCGAACACGGGAAAAATTACTGCCTCGCCGTTTAACGCTCCTTCAGTGAAAAATCTTGAAGGATACCCCGCCCATTTTCCGCATTTATTTCCGTCTAAAAGCGTGTGAACAGTTCTTGAATGAATCCTTACAAATTTCCACCATAAAGGAGCTTTTCCGAATAAGTGCCAAATGTCTTTTTTTGAGAAAAAACTTTTTGACTTTTCAAATTCGGAAATGCTTTTATCGTTTGCGTTTATGACTTTTAATTCAATGTCCTTCGAGTGAGTTCTTAAAGCGTCGGCCATGTGATAAATGACTTGTGCTAAGACATCGCTGACGGATTTTGAAATATACCAGTTGCAGCTGTGCATTTTTTAATTAAATTCGGCCATGTTGAATTTTTTTCGGCCAACTCTCAAAAATAAATATTTGCCGTTGATTAACATTTCACGATTAATTTCTGCCTTCTCATCTGAAATTTTCACTCCGTTAATCGAAACACCGCCCTGACGAATCGAACGTTTTGCGTCTCCGTTGCTTTCACATGCTCCGGAAGCCGACAAAATATTTACAGCACTGACGGGGAAATTAATATTTTCAAGTTTTGAATACGGCACTTCAGTTTTCAACATTTCGCAGGTCTCATCGCTGACATTTCCGAAATCAATTTTAGGATTGAATAAAATTTCGCTGGCAGTGATTACGCTTTTTGCGGTCTCTTCGCCGTGTACAGTTTTCGTAACTTCAAATGCCAATCTCTTTTGAGCGATTCGTTTTTCTGGAGCTGAATTGTGTTCAGCGATTAAATTTTTGATTTCGTCAATCGAAATGAAAGTGTAAAGTTTCAATAATTTTTCAACGTCCCTGTCGTCAGTGTTAAACCAGAACTGATAGAATTTATAAGGACTTGTCTTTGTTGCATCGAGCCATACTGCACCGGCTTCGGTTTTCCCGAATTTAGTTCCTGATGATGTCAACAATAAAGGCTGTGTCAATCCGAAAACTTCATTTCCAGTTGTTCTGCGAATGTAATCAGAGCCGGCCAATAAATTACCCTGCTGATCGTTTCCGCCCATTTGTAATTTACAGTCGTAATGTTCATTAAGATATTTGAAATCCATAGCCTGTAACAAGACATACGAAAATTCAGTGTACGAAATTCCTTTTTCGGGATCTTCAAGACGTGATTTAATGTATTCACGGGCGATTAAATTGTTGATTGAGAAATATTTTCCGACATCGTGCAAAACTTCCAAGAATGAAATTTTTGATAACCAGTCGTAATTATTTAACAATAACGCAGAATTTTTACCGCAGTCGAAATCCAAAAACTTTTTCAACTGAACTTTTACGCCTTCAATATTATGTTGAACGGCCTCAAGAGTGATTAAATTTCGTTCCTTGCTTTTACCTGACGGATCACCGATTAAACCCGTTCCGCCTCCTGCAAGTGCAATGGGTCTGTGTCCTGTTCTCTGCAACCAGCCGAGAGCCATTAAGGGAATTAAATGTCCGACGTGCAAACTGTCAGCAGTAGGATCAAATCCGACATAAGCCGTAACCATTTCTTCGTTCATAACCTGAGCGAGTCTTTCCTCGTTCGTACACCATTCAAAATATCCGCGTTCTTTCAAAATCTCAAATGCGTTCATAAAAATCAAAATCTCTCCTTTAACTATAACTATTAATATTGTAACTTCTCTGTTTCTTGCGAGACATCTCCCACGCTGTTTTAACCTCTCTGTCAGACTGTGTCTGACATCTCCCCTTATTAAGGGGAGACAGAAAATTCCTCGCACACACTGCCTCCACTCACTGAGGGGGAGGTGCCTCGAAGAGGCGGAGAGGTTAAATTTTCAACATTAAAAACCGTAACACACTGGAATGATTTTGTATTTGTGTTTGCAACAAGTCTTTCGATTCGGACAACTTCTTGATCATCTTCCGTCATATTTTCTATCATTTCAAGAATTTCTGCGGACTCTTCGGGCGATGCTTCTTCAACATTTGCCATGTCCGTTATTTCTTCGGAACTTAATGCTGCAACAGACAAAATCAAAATCTCTCCTTTTATAAAAACTTTGTAATTTGAGGTTATTATATAATATTCAAAATTTCAAGGAGTTTGGAAGAAACAAAAATGAGAAAAAAATTTTACGCTTTAACGTTAATATTTGTGATTTTAACTTTCACACTGTCAACTGAAATTTCGGTTTCACATGCTGCACAGAATTTGAGGGATTTGTTCTGGCGGAGAGCATGGCCGGAAATGGAACTGCAATATAATTCGCTCAGAAAAAAAACTTTGACCGATCATGCTTTAATGGCGAATGCTTACAGATTTCAAAATAAATGGCCTGAAGTCATAAACATTCTTGAGCCTAACGTTAAAAATTTTCCTGCATCAATTAAACCTTATGCGGAGATGACGTTGTTATTGGCTTACGAAAATATAAAAGAAATCCGAAAAGCCGTTTCAATATCCGAAAGTTTATATAAAAATGCTCCGTCGGAATTAAAATATTATGTTGCTCTTGCTCAATATCGTTTATATGATTCGCTTAAAGATTCAAATAACACGTTGAAGGCCTTAAATCGAATGTTGCCGAATGCAGAGACTGACGATAGAAAAATTTACACTCTTACACGATTAATAAAACAGTCTAACAATAAACATATCAGGGAAAATGCTTTGACGCTTTTAGAACTTAACGCAGCAAACAAAGAAGCCGCAGCAGTTTTGTCGGGAATCAAAAATCCTAATAATGCTATTAAAGTTGCTCTCGGTGTTCATTATCATACAATCGGAGAAAATCAAAAGGGACTCGATTATTTGAACACTGCAACGGGACGAAAAGCAATTTATTACAAAGCATGGTGCAATTCACGATTAAAACGAAACGATAACGCTTTGAATTTATGGGGAAGTCTCGTTATCAGCGGAAATTCTTATGCAAGCTCTTCCGTGACAAGAATCGCAAACCTCGCAAAAGATAAAGGAATGCACAATAAATGCGTTGATGTTTTAGAACGAATCGCAAGGGAACGACGAGGAAATATTCAGGCACGTGCTTTGCAGTCTCTCGTTAATTTAATCGGAAAAAATAATCCCGAACGAAGAAATATTTTAGAGGCTCAAATTTTGAGATCATTCCCGAATACAAATTTTGCGTTTAATGTTTTATGGGCAAGAGCTTGGAGAAATCTTGACGCAGGCAACGCAGCAGAGTCTGTGAAATTATTTCGACAGGCTGACGCTCCGGGCGTCAGTTTTTATAAACGTTCGAGAATTTTATACTGGCTTGCACATGCTCAGACTTTAGCGGGACAGGACAAAGAAGCTAAAAAGACTCTCGACTTATTAACCCGAAAATATCCCTTGACGATTTACGCCCTGTTAATTAATCCTAAGCCTAAAATCATTAACGGAACTAATCCTAATTTGACGTTAAAGGCCAGTGAATTGGAAAATTGGGGATTTATTAATCACGCATATTTGAAACTTTCAAGACCTAAAGCAACAACCAAAGAACTCTACAGAGCTTTGATTTTGTCGAAATGGCTCGGACTTGAAGAAAGTTATTCCGAAGCACGAAAACTTGAAACTTTAATGACATCAAGCCCAACTTTATACCGTTCTGATTTGGAGGCGTTATACCCGAGACCCTACAAAAATCTTGTTGATGCCGCTTCAAAAACTTATGGAGTCGAAAATAATTTCGTTTGGGCGATAATGAGACAGGAAAGTGCTTTTCAAGTCAGTGCAAAAAGCTGGGTCGGTGCAGCAGGGTTAATGCAGTTAATGCCTGCTACGGCGAAAGAAGAATCAAAACGTGCAGGGCTTTCAAAATATGATTTATACAACGCAAACGACAATATAAAATTAGGAACTTCACACTTAGGCTGGCTCGGAAAAAATTTTGACAAAAAAGAATATGTCATGGCCGCTTATAATGCAGGTTCAGGAAATACCCGGAAATGGTTGAAAACTATAAATCAAAATTCAGGTATCGCTGAATGGATCGAAGCCGTGAAATTTGAAGAAACTAACGGTTATGTTCAAAGGGTCTCGGCGAATTTGCAAATTTACAGAATGCTCTATGACAAATAAAAACGAAATTCCATACGAATATTCAGATTACGTCCTGAAAAAATATTTTCACGAGACAGGAATTAAACAGGGTTGGCTGCCTGAAAATAATAAATCGGCTTTAATTGCAATTTCAGGCGGCGGAGATTCTGTTGCATTGCTTTGGCTGTTCAAAAAATTTTATAAGGGGACTGTCTTTGCTATTCATGTCAATCACGGTATCAGAGATTCTGAAGCTGACAATGACGAAGAATTTGTTAAAAATTTTGCCGTAAGTTTAGGAGTTCCGATTATGAGCATAAAAATTAATGTTCCTTCCGAAAAACTCAAGGGCGAATCTCTTGAAACAGCAGCACGAAGATTGAGACTGCAAAATATTCTCAAAGGCAACAGGAATTTTTTTCATTGCGAAAATATTTTTCTTGGACATAATAGAGATGATTTAGCCGAAACAGTTTTATTTAACATTTTGAGAGGAACGGGGATTCGCGGAAGTGTAGGAATTACAGAATCAAGCGAAATCGAAGGAATAAAATTTTATCGGCCTTTATTGGGATTGAGACGGGAATTTCTGCGGGAGATTTTGAGGGTCAGAAATATCTCATGGCACGAGGACTGCACAAATTCCGACACAAAATATACACGAAATTTCATAAGATTAAAATTACTGCCCAGAATCGAAAAGAAAATTAATTCAGCGGCAGTTGATCATCTTGCGGATTTCGGCGAGGAAATGAGACACGTTAGAGAAAACGAAAATTTATTGAGCGAAAAATTGTTTAACATCGCAGTTTGCGGGGAAGGGTATATTTTCGATCGCAAAACATTAAAATCTCTCACGGAAAACGAAATTTCTTTAATAATTCGTGAAGCTGGACGAAGATTAAATCTCAAAACTTTATCACGCCGAAGATGCAATGAACTTGTAAAATTAATCTTGAACCCCGAAAATTTTATCTTCCAATGGTGCAAAGATGTTACTGTTGAAGGCAAAAACGGGAAAATTACTTTTAATGACGAACGGAGAAATTTATAAAATGAATTATCAGGAATTAAAAAGGATTCTTGAACATAAAACTGAAGAAAATAAATTACAGGTTTTGTTGAAGGATTTAGATGCTCAAAGAACTGACTGGGAAAGGAGGTCGGCTTTATTCGTTCCGTCGAAACAAAGACTCGAAAAAGGCGGAAAAACTTTAGAACTTGGCGAGGATTACGAAATAATTAAAGATTTAAGGGCTGTGCGTGAGAAAAATAAAATTCGTCAGTCATCGCTCAAAGATGAAATTACTAACATAAGGACTGATCTGCATAACGCTGATGAAGCCTTGAATTTAATCGAAAGTGAATACAGAATTAATTTAAGCGAACAGAGCAAACTCGAAAACACTATCCAGAAAGTAAAAATTCTCGATGAGCAAATTCAAGACAGACAGGAAGCCGCTATTCAGGTTAAAAGGGAATACGAAGAAGCCAATAAACAATATAAAGAATGTTCCTTAATGGTTGAAAAAGAACAGACTGAACTTGAAAAAATCGAATTATCTTTGAGAGAAACGAGAAAATTTTTGCAGATTCATTCGACTGATGAGAAATTGCAGTCATCTTTGCCGGGAATTAAAAAATGTTTTGAAATGTACGCAAGTGCCGAAGCAAAAAAAGTCGGGATTAAAAGTTCTTTGTCAACGTCAATTCAACACAGGCAGGAATCTCAAAATAAATTAAATGACAGAGCCGCTATGTTTTCCGACGTTACACACAGATTTTCCGTAATGGAGAAAAATTTTGTCCGTGCTAAAGCATTTTATGAAAGTACGTTGAAGGGCAAAAGTATTTCTGAATGGCAGGCTATATGTGATAAAAACACTCAAAAATTAGCTGATCTTGATGATTTATACGGGAAATTTCAGGAAATGAAATCTCTTGAGGAAAAGTTAAAAAATTATCAGGACATGAAATTAAAAATTCAACAGGAAAAACGTTCGCTTAATATTTTAGATGTTGAGCAGTCAGGGAAAATTCATGAGTTACAGACAGAATCCGAAAAACTCGAAAAACGTATTACACTCCTGAAAAGGATTCAAGACCTTGATGCTGTCCGTGAATTGTTGCAGGAAAATATCCCTTGTCCTTTGTGCGGTTCTGTTAATCACCCTTACACTTCGGGAAATATTATTCCTGATCCTTTGGAAATTCAAAAACAGTTAGACGACACACAGAAAAATTTAGAGAAATTGCAGACTGAATTACAGCTTCGACAGACAAGAGCCGGTGAATTAAATAACAAAATGGCAAACATCGGACTGGACGAATCGGAACTGCGGAAAAATATCGGACTTTTGAACGCTGAAACTGTTTCTAAAATTTCGCTTTTAGGTTTGAGATTTAGTGAAGGTATTTCGCCCTTTGAAGAACTTGACAGAGAACGGCAAAAAACGAGGGATATTTTACAGCTCGCCCGAAATAATACCGACACTGCCGAAGCTGCTTTCAGAGATATGAAAATTGCAGGCGATGAACTCGAAAAAGTCCGTGAGACCCGAAACGAAGTTACAAAATATCATCAGGACGCATTGTTTGAAGTTCAAAACGCAAAGTCAGAAGAAGAACAGATTAAGAACGAAGACAAAACGCAGGAGGAAATTGTCAACAGTTTGAAACGTGAATTAATTTCCCAGATCATGCCTTACGGTTATAAAGCTCTGCCGGATAAAAATCCCGTTGATGTAATAAATAATCTTGAGCAAAGAATGAATGATTGGATTCAAACGTCAAAATCATCAATCGGACTTGAACACGAATTATCAAGTTCAAATACGAAAATGACAAAACTTAAAAAGGAACGTGAAAGCCTGAGATTAAAACGTGAAGATCTAAATTCAAGATTAAGAGCCATTGAAGCCGAACGAGACAGTATGCAGCAACAGAGAATAATTTTGTTTGCGTCAAAGAATCCTGCCGATGAAAATTCAAGAATGAATGCAAAAATCTCGGAATTAAAATCAAAACTCAATGAACGGCGTGAAGCAAAAAATGAATATTCACGAAAACTCGATGTAATTTTGACAGACCTTCACAGCGTTGAAACTGAAATGTCGAAAGGCCGTGAGGAACTTCAAAAACACGAAATCGATTTCAACAAAAAATTATTGGCTTTAGGTTTCAAAAATGAAAATGATTACGCTGCTGCATGTCTGACAAACGATGAACGGCGTGATCTGCAGAACAGACTCAGAGAATTAACTCAGGAAGATTTAGACTTAAAATCGGAACGTGAAAATTTGAGGGCAAAAATTCTCGAACTTCAAGCCGAAAAAATTAATTTCTCTGATGACGAAATAATTAATGCCGTGAAAAATTTGAGAAATTCGCTTAATCCCGAAGAAACACAAGTTATAAAAACATTATTGCTTCAATGTGCATTGCCGGAGGTCTTATAAAGTCATGAATATAGTATGGGAAAATTTCGGATTTTTTTTTGAGAACCTTAAAAATTTATCAGTCAGCAAAAGTCTGAATCTCAGCAATAAAAATTTTTGTGTCTCAACGGGCTGTGATCTTGAAAGCTGGGTTTATTATCCCGAAAAAAATATCGCTCCCGAAGATGTCGAAAACGTAATAAAATTTTTCAACGAGCAAAATATTTCGTTTTTATGGCCTGTTTATGGAAATGGCGAAGAAATTTTGAAAAGTTCAGGGCTTTTTTATGCGGGTGATTTAACGGCAATGAAAATGGAAAGTAACCTCTCTGTCGATAAATCAACATCTACCGGTGTTGAAAAACCTCTCTGTCATCTTGCGATGACGTCTCCCCTTAGCAAGGGGAGACTCAAGCCGATAGAAAAGTGGGCAAAAACTGTTTGGGAAGGTTTCGATGGAAATCCTGACGAAATACCCGAAAATTATTTTTCAATAGTCGAATCTTTGAGTGAATGCATAAATTTTTCGCTTTACGTTTCAACTTACGAAGGCAAAGAAGCAGGAACGTTTTTGTTGACTCACGGTGAAAATGTAACCGGAGTATATTATTTCGCAACTCTCCCAAAATTCCGCAGAAAAGGTATAGCCCGTGCAATGATGTCTGAAATTTGCAGATTATCGAGCGGCAAAACAATAGTTTTACAGGCTACACCTTCGGGAGTTCCGTTTTATAAAAATTTCGGCTTCGAGGAATTATTTACGATTCCTGTTTACTCAAACGAAAACGATATTTGGTAAATTTTTTATCGTACTAAACAGGGCTTTTTGCTGTCGAATTTCCAATTAGGAATTAAATACTGCATTGCTTCGGCATCGTTTCTGTCATGTGAAGGAAGTTTATTGTAAAGTGCATTAGCTTCCTCAAGTTTTTTCATGTTCAACGTAACACCTAAACCGAATTTTTCGGGGACTTCAAGATAACCGTCAACAATTCTCGGAGTGTCGTTTAACAAATTTTGTCCGTCCTGCCAAATCCAATGCGTGTCGAGTGCTGTAGGATTTCCCGGAGCTGCTGCTGCGACCTGTGCAAATGCTGCCAAAGTAATATCAAAATGATTATTTGAATGACTGCCCCACGTTAAACCCCAATCATTTAATAACTGTGCGATTCTCGTTGAACCTCCGAAGCCCCAGAAATGAGGATCAGCTAAAACAATGTCGACTGATTTTAACGCCGCCGAATGATAAAACTGTCTCCAATCCGTTGCAATCATATTTGTAGCGACAGGAAGTTTAACGGCATTTTTGAACTCGGCCATGATTTCACGGCTTGAATATCCCGATTCGCCTCCGCAGGGGTCTTCGATGTAAGTTAAAACATTTTCGAGAGGTTTGCAAAGTTCGATAGCTTCCTTCAAACTCCACGCACCGTTGGGATCAATATTAATTCGTCCGTTGGGAAATTCTTTTTTCAATGCACATACGGCTTTCATTTCTTCATGGCCTTCCAAGACTCCGCCTTTTAATTTGAAATTTTTGAAACCGTATTTTTGATGTAAACATTGAGCCTGTTCGACGATTTTTTCAGGAGTAAGCATTTCGGTTCGTCTCATTCTGAACCATTCGTCAGAGCTTGAACTCTCATCGAGATAATTTAATTTCGCAGCTTTGTTTTTGTCGCTGACATAAAATAAATATCCGAGAGTTTCGACTTTATCACGCTGTTTTCCGTCGCCTAATAAATCGCACATCTGCATTTCAAGAGCCTGTCCGAGTAAATCAAGCAATGCACATTCAATCGCCCATTCAGCTTTAACGACAAATTTTAATTTTGAGATGTCAAGAGATTGAATCCCTTCGCCGTCATCTTCTTTAGCTTTTTTTGTGTGTTTGTGAATCGAGTCTAAAATGCTTCGATATTTTCCGACATGCTGACCGACAACTAAACTTTCGCAGGCTTTAAGAGCTTCACATGTATAATCGCCTCCGTGAATTTCTCCGATTCCCTGATGTCCTGCATTATCTTCGAGAATTACAATGTTGCGTGTGAAAAACGGTGCGTGTGCCCCCGAAAGAGTCATTAACATTGAGTCATAACCTGCAACGGGAACAACTTTCATACTTTTAACGATTGGTGTCGACATAAAAATTTCTCCTTTACTTTAACCTCTGTGTGTGTAACAAAAAGCCTCCCCTCAAGAGGGGAGGTGCCTCGCAAGAGGCGGAAGGGTGAACATGATGAAAATTTATTTCGCTAATTCATCTGCGATTGCTTTGAATGTTGCAAAATATTCTGCGTCGTGTTTCTCTGAATCTGCTCCTGAAAGATAGTACGGCATCATTTCAACTTTTCTGATTGCTTCGAGGCATTCGGGATTCTTGTGCATTTCCTGAACAATGTTTTCGTACCATGCGATAACTTCGTCTGGAGTCTCTTTCGGGAAATAGAATGAAAAATCGCAGTCAGGATACACTAAATCGATTCCCTGTTCTTTGAATGTCGGAATGTCTTTGATTAATTCGTATCTTTCGGCACTGGGAACTCCGAGAGCTACAAACTGTCCGCTTGCAAGATAATCTTTGCAGTTAATATATGCTCCGGGCATCATGTCAACTTGTCCTGAAAGCATTCCGACGATTTTGTCAGAGTTTGAACCGTAATCAACTAAATCAAGCTGAATCCCTGCAAGCTGCTGGAACTTCAAAATTTCATAATAAGTGTATGCTCCGACTTCCGTGCAGGCTACAAGTTCACCGGGTTTTTCTTTTGCGGCTTTGATGAACTCTTCAAGATTTTTGTATTTGCTCGGATTTGCATAAAACTGTTGTGCGGGGTCTTTTGCAAATGTCGGGCCGAGTTTGAAAGCTGAATAATTGTAATCCGTAATCCCTGCGACGTTAGCAACGTTTACAAGATTGTGTCCGTATAAAAATGTGTGTCCGTCAGGTGCTGCACTGCGAACCTGATCTGCTGCGATTGATCCTGCTGCACCGTTTGCGTTTACAACGATGAAATCACAGCCGGATAATTCTTTTGCGTACTGTGCGAAAACTCTTGCACTTAAATCCGTGTTTCCGCCCGCTCCGGCAGGGACGATGATTGAAACGGTGGTCGTGGGTTTCCATTCAGCGAATGAACACGAAGCAACAACTAAAACAACAAACAAAGCTAATAAAAATTTTTTCATAAAGAAAACAACTCCTTAAAAATTAAAAATAATTTTCCCGCAAAATTTTTTTTTCACGGGTTAATCCTCATAATCAATTCGTTCAATTTTGAAAATTACAGGCCTCGTTCCGTCTGAACAACACGTAATCATTGTGTTCTCGTCCTTCATCCAGCCTTTCATTATTGAACCTCCCTGCAATCCCGTGTAAATATATCTCGAAATTGCGTCCCATGCTTCCGAACAATGCGGAATTTTTTTCCCTCCTGCTACGGTGTCAGGATCTGCGTTTGTTTTAACAAGAGTGTTAAGTCCCATGTGCCAAAAATGGTCGTTAATCTCGTCTCTCTCAAAAATAAATTCGTCGCCGATATTGTAGCAGGGACATTCTCCCGAATTTGGATCTGAACAATATTGTTTTTGAAGTTCGGGATATAATTTTTTGTCAATTACGGTTAATTTAACTTTATGTTTCATGAATTTTTAGCCGCCTTCGATGCACGAATTTCCTTGACCAAAGACCACAAAATTACAAGCACTGCGATTGCGAAAAACACACAGAATATCGGACGTGTGAAAAATGCTCCGAATGTCTTAAATCTCATTAAGCCTCGACGCAAATATTCTTCCGTCATTCTTCCGATTAAGAAACATAATACAAACGGCGTTGTCGGCAATTTGAATTTATGATAAAGATAACCGATTACTCCGAACACTACGATTGATTGAACATCAAAAATTCTGTTGTTTGTTGCGTAAGCTCCGACAGCACACAAAACTAAAATTAACGGCAGTAAAACATGCTTCGGAACTTTCAAAACCTGAACGAAGGCTTTTATACATGTCCATTCGATTATTAACATTATTAACGCACAAATCATGCAAGCCGCAAAAATTCCGTAAACAACATCAGCATTCTTAACAAATAATAACGGCCCCGCACTTAATCCGTGAATTAAAAATCCTCCGAGCATCATCGCCGTAACTCCGTCTCCGGGTATTCCCAAAACTAATAACGGGATTAATGCTCCTCCGATTGTTGCGTTGTTTGCACATTCAGTAGCTACGATTCCCTCAGGATCTCCCTGTCCGAATGTTTCGGGGTGCTTCGACATATTTTTTGCCGTAACGTACGCTAACATTCCTGAAGTCGATCCGCCGATGCCTGGCAAAATTCCAATTCCTGTTCCGATTAATGCTGCTCGAATTGCTCCAGGAATCCATTTGAAAAATTCCGCAACACTGAATCCGAATCCTTTAACTTTTTTAACGGGTATTGTTTTTATTCCCTGTCCGATTGTTTCGGCACTGACTAAAATATCTGCGACGGCAAAAATTCCGATTAATGTTGTGAGAGTGTTAAAGCCTCCCCGCATTTCAGGAATCCCGAATGTGAATCTCGCAGTTCCGTCAATCGGTGCAAGTCCGACAAGTGCGAAAACCAGTCCCAACATTCCGGCTAATAATCCTTTAACCATGTTTCCGGAAGAAAGTATAGCGACCATTGTTAAGGCGAAGAAACAAATTCCGAAGTTGTCAGGTGCAGCGAATTTTAACGCAACGTCAGCAAGCCATGGAGCAAAGAAAGTTAAAATTATGAATGAAAATATCGATCCCAAAAATGAAAATACAATTCCAACTCCGAGTGCTTTCATTGCCTCGCCCTTTTGTGCCATTGGGTAACCGTCAAACGTCGTCGCTATTGATGAAGCTGTGCCGGGCATGTTCAACAAAATTGCCGAAATCAATCCGCCCGAAATTCCTCCGATGTAAACTGCAACTAAAACATTCATTCCGAGCGATGAACTCATGCTGAAAGTTAAAGGCAACATCAAAGCTACTGCCATTGACGCACTTAAACCGGGAATTGATCCGAAAATTATTCCGATTGTAACGCCTGCAATCATTAACAATAATGAAGTCGGCTCACAAACTTTTAACGCTGCAGCTCCTAATTGTCCTAATGCTCCCATAATTTTTCAGACCTCCTCTAAAACTTAAAGCGTAAAAATTCCTGCGGGCAATACGATTTTGAAACCGTATCTGAACAGGAAGAAAACGACAAAAACAAAAACTATATCAAGAACTGCATAGCTCATTAAATGTTTAAGCGTTCGTCTGTCATTCGGAGCAAGGACTACGATCTGCAAAAATAAATAGCCCAATGTCGAAATAATAAATCCTACTGGTGCAAGAATATTCACGTAAATTACAACGAGAACGAGTGAAGCCAAAACTCTTTTATAGTCTGATGTGTCGGCAGGCATTGAAGCAGCTTTTTCGGCATTGGCTTTGAAATTTTTTATTGCACTGAACAACAGCATTAAAGCCAAGATCAAAATTATTATACCTATGAGCATTGGCATGAAGTCGGGGCCGATTTTCATAACTTTGGATTTCGGGAGCTGTTTTGATAAATAAATTACGACAGCACCAAGAACAGCATAGAAAATTCCTGTTACGATGTCCCCGTATTTCCTGAAGAACAAAACTACTGCACTTCCTTCCTGAAAATTAGTTTGAAATTTTTGGAAAATTTATTGAGGTAATTATATCAGCGAATGAAGTTCGTGAAAACAATTTCTTCAAGTTCAGGCTCAGAAATTCCTGCTTCCTTTCCTGTTTTGATACTCTTGAGCATCCACGCCATATTTTCACCTAATGTTCTCATCGTCTGCATTCCTTCGAGATCTTTTCTGACGTCTTCAGGCGTGAACCCGTGAACCTGATTCCAATATTGCGAAGATACTACTGGCATGTTCTTAATCGTGAAATATTTGTTGAGACGGTCAAAAGCTGCTGAAGCTCCTCCTCTTCTGCACGATACGACACAGGCTGCAGGTTTGTTTGCAAATGTCGATTTATTCGCCGAACTGTCTCCAGAGAAAAAGAATCTGTCGAGAAATGCGCACAAACTCCCCGCAGGTCCAGCATAATAAACCGGTGAACCAATCACAAAACCGTCAAATTCATCAAGACGTGCCGTTAATTTTGTAACATCATCGTTAAAGATGCAATGTCCGAGTTCTGTGCATTTGAAGCACGCAATACAGCCTTGAACAGCTTTTTTTCCGATCCAGAAAATTTCTGTTTCAATTCCGTTTTTGTTGAGTGAATTTGCAACTTCGCTCAATGCCGTGAATGTACAGCCTTTTTCGTTTGGACTGCCATTGATTAATAAAACTTTCATGAAAAATTTTACCTCCGTGATGATATAATTTGTGAACAAAAAAAATTTACTTTTCAAAAATAATATCACATCACAGAAAAAAAATAATTTTTTGCCACTACATTTGCCACTACAAAAATATTTAATTTTTATTGTCGCCATAAACTTTTACAAAACTAAATTCAAAAACAAAACTCAAAAAAATTTTTTCTCAATTCTTGCATAAAATGCTGTATACTTATTAATTATTTTTTAAGAGGGTGATTGAAATGAATTTTTTAGAAGGTAATAGCATCAAATGTTGACATTAGACAAAGTTTATCACGCTGCATACGTTCTTAGAGAATGTGCAAGAAAAACGGATTTAATCGCTTCGCCGAATTTGAGTGAAGATCATAATTTGTTTCTCAAGACAGAGAATTTACAGGTAACAGGAAGTTTCAAATTAAGAGGAGCATATTATAAAATTTCTCAGTTGTCCGACGAAGAAAAATCAAAAGGTATTGTTGCATGTTCGGCAGGAAATCACGCTCAAGGTGTTGCAATGGCAGCTACGCGAAAAGGAATTAAATCGACAATTTGTATGCCTGACAGTGCACCCGTAATGAAAGTTGAAAGTACTCGAAGATTAGGAGCAAATATTGAACTCGTTAAAGGAGCTTACGATGATGCACACGATCGTGCGGTTCAATTAGTCGAGGAAACAGGAGCAACTTTTATTCACCCTTATGACGATGATTTTGTAATTGCAGGACAGGCTACAATAGGTCTTGAAATTTTAGATCAGCTTGAAGATGTCGAGGCCGTAATCGTTCCGATTGGAGGAGGCGGATTGATTTCGGGAGTCTCATTTGCCGTTAAATCCCTGAAACCTTCAGTAAAAGTTTACGGAGTTCAAGCGTCTGGGGCACCTTCAATGTATGAATCATTCAAGGCTCATGAAAGAAAAATTTTGTCGAGTGTTTCAACATTTGCTGACGGAATAGCAGTTAAAAATCCCGGCGAAAATACTTTTAATATAATTTCAAATTATGTCGATGATATTGTCTGCGTTTCAGAAGATGAGATTGCTGCTGCGATATTGGCATTGATTGAAAAACAAAAATTAATCGCTGAGGGTGCCGGTGCGGTTTCGGTTGCTGCTGCTATGTTCCATAAATTACCGATTGAAGGCAGAAAAACCGTATGTGTTTTAAGCGGCGGAAACATTGATGTTAATATTTTGTCGCGAGTCATTACAAGAGGTTTAATGATGACGGGGCGAAATGTAAACTTAACGATTGAACTTGTTGACAAGCCCGGACAGCTTCAACAGGTTTCGGAAATTATTGCTTCCTGCGGTGCGAATGTCGTTTCGGTTTATTACGATCACGGAGATACTAACATGGCCATAAATTCGTGTTTCTTGAAATTAGCACTTGAGACACGGGACGGCGAACAAATTGTAAATATTAAACAGGAATTGACAAAAGCAGGATTTAGAATTGTAACTGAAAGAGTTTAAGGAGGGAATTTTTTATTTTGAGAAAGTACGCAAAAATTTTTATCGGTTTAGTTTTATTAATGGCTTTTACAGGTGTAAGTTATGCGGATAAATGGAACAAATTAATTTTTAACGATGACATAGCACAGGGAATTTCGGAATTAAATCAATATTGCCTGCTTCATGACATTAAGGCTGAAGATGTTTTATGGGCAAATGGTTTAGTTCAGGAGGAATTAAAGGCGGGAGATTTTGTATTTCTTCCTGTTAATCAGATTGATATGCTTTCAATTTGGCAGAATAAAGGAGCTTGGAAACCTACTGCGTTAATTCCTGTTAATAGTGAAGCTGCTGCTAAACGTGCCGAAAAAGAAGTTAAAGGTGAAGTTGAAGTTAAAGAAGTTGTTAAGGAAGTCAAGAAAGCTGAAGTTGTTAAAAAAGTCGCCGAAGTAAAACCTATTGACACTGCGAGAAGCGGCCATGTTACAAAAATGGAACAGATCCCCGATGCTGATTTACAGGCATTATTGGATTCTTTCACAAATCCTAAAAAATCAAAATCGACATCGACAGCACAAGTTGAAGTTAAAAAAGTTGAACCCGTTGTAACGCCTTCACAACCTTTAGCACCTTCAAAGCCTGTTGAACTTCCGACTTTCACAGCTTCGACACAAACAAAAAAATCCGAAACTCCTGCGAAAGTCATAGCTAATACAGCAAAACCTGATAAAATTTTGGCGGGTAGCACAAAAGCAAAAAAAGTTGATTCAAAAAAACAAAGTGATCCGATTATAATTCTTTCGCCTAACGGAGACCCTTCAAAGGGTGCAATGCGTTTGGTGATTGTCGGAGATACGGTTGAGGTTGTGAGACTTCCCGAAAACGCAACACCTCGCAGACCTTCAATGACGGATTTAGATCACACATTCGGAACGATGCCCGATTATCTGCCTTATTACAATTTAACTCCGAGATCGAGAAATGATAATAATTTCTTTATGTCGAACCTTAACGGAAAAATGTTGTGGCCCGTCAATGGGAAAGTTTCGTCATATTTCGGAATGAGAGGAAAACGAAAACACGAAGGAATTGACATTCCCATGCCTGCGGGTACTCCGATAAGAGCGGCAAAAAGCGGCGTTGTTTCACGAACAGGGAATAATTCAACAATGGGTTTCAGGGGCTACGGAAATTTTGTTTTGCTTGATCATGGAAGCGGATTACAAAGTTTTTACGCACATTGTTTAAGCGTTGCAGTAGTTCAGGGACAAAGAGTTATGCAGGGACAAATTATTGGTTACGTAGGAAATACGGGAAGATCGACGGCGAATCATTTGCATTTTGAAGTTCGTGTCAATAATGCAAAAGTTAATCCGGTGCCATATCTCGGAGTAAATTCACAATTTGCTTTGAGATAAACAACCTCTCTGTCTCTTCGAGACATCTCCCCTTACTCAAGGGGAGACTCAGCCTCTCCGTTTACGGGGAGGTGTCAATCAAAGATTGACGGAGGGGGAAAGGAGTGATTAAAATGGATCCGACGATTCAATATGTAACAAAAAATGAATTTGATATTCGCATGAAAAATCAACAGGAAAGAACAGACATGCAAATATCATCAATAGAAAAAATGCTTGAAAAACATATTACAACTATGCAGGCAATCTCTGATAAAAATTTAGCTGAATTTAAGGCATCATATGCTGAATTTAAGGAAAATAATGCAAATTTCCGTGCTGAAGTTCGTGAAGATATTAGTGAAATTCGGGGAGATATTAAGGCTATTTATGCAAAAATTGACTCGATACAAATAAAATTCGGCTGGTACGTAGCATTGTTGGGAATTGCCGTAAGTCTATTGTCATATTTTTTTCAGAAATTTTAATTAAAGGAGCAAAATAAATTTGAACTTTCAGGAAATCTACTTCAGACTTGAAAACTTTTGGAGTCGTCATGGTTGTGTCGTTCAACAGCCTTATGATATTGAAGTCGGTGCGGGAACAATGAACCCTGCAACGGCTTTGCGTGTTTTAGGTCCTGAGCCTTGGAGAGTCGCTTATGTCGAACCTTCTCGCAGACCTTCGGACGGACGTTACGGAAAAAATCCTAACCGTTTGCAGCATTATTATCAATATCAAGTCATAATTAAACCTGCACCCTCAAATATTCAAGATTTATATATCGAGAGCCTTGCAAGTTTAGGAATCGATCCGAGCGAACACGATATTAGATTTGTCGAGGACGATTGGGAAAATCCTTCAACAGGTGCTTGGGGTCTTGGCTGGGAAGTCTGGCTTGACGGAATGGAAATCACTCAATTTACATATTTCCAACAGTTGGGCGGTCTCGACATGGAAAATGTTCCGGCTGAATTAACATACGGAATCGAAAGAATCGCAATGTATGTTCAAAAAGTCAACAGTGTTTACGATCTCGAATGGGAAGGAAAAACAACTTACGGCGATGTTCATTTACAAAATGAAATCGAACAGTCTCATTACAATTTTGAAATTGCCGACACTGATATGTTATTCAAACTTTTCAGCATGTACGAAGCCGAAGCAGGAAGAATTTTAGACAAGGGATTCGTTTTGCCTGCTTATGATTACGTTTTGAAAAGCTCACACACGTTTAATTTACTTGACGCAAGAAATGCAATCAGCGTTACTGAAAGAACAGGTTATATTTCACGTGTCAGAGCGTTGGCCTGCAGATGTGCCGCAGCTTACAGAAAACAACGTGAGGAAATGGGCTTCCCATTAATGGAAAAATTTGAAAATTCAACAGGAACTTATTTTGAGGAGAATTAAATCATGATTAAAAATCTTGTACTTGAAATCGGCACTGAGGAAATTCCGTCAAGATTTATTCCTGACGCTCTCGAAAGTCTGAAAAAAAACGCTGAAGACTCATTCAAAATTAATAGAATCGAGTTCAAAGATGCAAAAACTTATGCAACTCCCCGAAGATTGGTTTTAATAGTTACTAATTTAAGCGACACACAATCAGAACAGATTGAAGAGTTCAAAGGCCCTCCGTTAAAAAATTCTTATGACGAAAACGGAGAACCCACAAAGGCTGCCATAGGTTTTGCAAAAGGTAAAGGAATTGATGTTGATAAATTAACTGAAATCGAAGTAAACGGTGTTAAATATATTTCTGCGAAAATCGTTAAGGAAAGCAAAAACACTTTAGACGTTTTACCCGACATTCTCAAAAATTTAATTTCAAGTTTAACGTTCCCGAAAAGCATGTATTGGGAAAGCAACGGCGTAAGATTTGCAAGGCCTATACGCTGGATTGTCGCACTGGCTGACGAAAAAATTATTCCGTTCACATATGGCAAAGTTAATTCGGGACGTAAAACAAGCGGACACAGATTTATGGGGAAAAAGGCAATCGAGATTAATAACGCTTCGGAATTTATGGACGTTTTATTCGACAATAACGTAATCTTGGATCAGGAAAAACGTTTGCAGAAAATGAAATCCCTAATCGCAAATTTACAAAAAGATTTTGAAGGAAATCTCGAAGTCGAAATGGATCCTAAAATTCTCGAAGAAAATTTATATCTTGTCGAATATCCCGTACCGTTCGCAGGAAGTTTTGACAAAAAATATCTCGAAATCCCCGAAGAAGTTTTGACAACCTCAATGAAGAAGAATCAAAAATATCTCGCCGTCCGAAACAAAGACAAAGCCGGGAAACTTGCGAATTATTTTGTCGGTGTCAGCAATAACATGGTTCCCGATGTAAATGTAATTCGTGAAGGCAATGAAAGAGTTTTGAGGGCAAGACTTGAGGACGCGGCATTCTTTTGGGAGGAAGACAGAAAAATTCCCCTCGCTTCGTATGTTGACAGATTAAAATCCGTAACTTATCAGGAAAAATTGGGAAGTGTTTACGATAAAGTCATGTTGACGAGAAAATTAGCTGCGTGGCTTTGTGAAAAATATAATTTCAACGATATTGCTTCACTCGTTGACAGAGCTGCATATCTTTCAAAGGCTGATTTGGTTACTAACATGGTTTTTGAATTTACGGATTTACAGGGCGTTATGGGTCGTGAATATGCAAAAACTTCCGGCGAAGATCCAAGAGTTTCATTAGCACTTTACGAGCAGTATTTACCTCAAACCGCAGCAGACAAAACACCGACCGATGACGTAGGAGCGATTTTAGGAATTGCCGAGAGAGTTCACATTATCACGGCCTGCCATAAAGTTAATCTTGAGCCTACGGGAACACAAGACCCTTATGCTTTGAGACGTGCTGCAAGATGTATTAATGAAATTTTGTTTGCAAGAAAATATAATTTCAACATAGCCGAATTAATTTCAGAATCGTGCAAAATTAATGAAGTTAATGACGAAGTTAAAAATAAAATTTTTGAATTTGTCAGACAAAGACTTCTCGGACAATTAAAGGAAAAAGGATTTGATCATTCGCTGGCAGTGTTGGGAATTTCGGTTATCGGCGATGTTCCGTATCAGGCGTTGAAATTAATTGAGACGTTGAACAATGTCAAAAATAACGAATGGTTCACGAATTTAATTAATTCAGCGGTGAGAGTGAAAAACATTTTGCAGAAAAGTTCAGGCGGTACAGAGAAATCAATCAACGAATCATTATTCACGACTGAAGCCGAGAAAAATTTATTCGCTGAAGTTTCAAGACTTGACGAACCCGTTAATAAAGCCCTTGAAGTTTACGACTGGGAAGAATTAACGAAAATGCTTTCCGAATTGTCGCCGGTAATTTCAAAATTCTTTGACGAAGTTATGGTTATGGACAAGGACGAAAATATCCGAAACAACAGATTAGCTTTACTTTCGCAGTGCAATAAATTATTCCGTGAAGTTGGAGATTTAAGCGTATTGTCATAAATTTATGTTATTATCTCATGTCTCCCCTTTCGAGGGGAGATGTCTCGCAAGAGACAGAGAGGTGCAGGCAACAAAATCATGAAAAAAATTTATTCTCACATTATCCAAATTATCAGAGACGATTGGAAAGCCGTTTTAATAATCATAATTGCAAGTTCGATTCAAGCATTTGCCGTTAATTATTTCACGCTTCATTATAAATTTCCTGATTTAGGAGTGTCAGGAATTGCAGTATTAACAAATTATGTTTTCGGAATTTCGCCGAGCTGGGTAGTTTTAATCGGAAATATTTTGTTAGTTGCATGGGCTCACAGAGATTTGAACGTAAGATTTTTAGCGTTGACTCTCACTTCAATTTTGACATTTTCGGCAGCTTTATCAATTTTTGCGTTGTATCCCATTCAAATTCCCGAAGATAAATTTATGGGAACAGTTATTGTCGGATTATTAAAAGGTTCTGCTGGAGGCTTGATGTTTAACGTCGGAGGCTCAAGCGGAGGAACTGACATTATAGCAATGGCATTGAGAAGGCGTTACGGAATTGAGATCGGGAGATTTTCGATTTTCATAAATTTATTCATTCTTGCATTTTCAATCGAAATCATAGGACTTGAATCCGTAATTTACGGTGCTGTTGGATTATACATAAACGGGATAACGCTTGATAACGTTACGAGAAGTTTTGACAAACGCAAACAGGCAGTAATTATTACAAATATTCCCGACGAAGTAAGCAAATTTATAAATTCATTTGGAAAAGGCGTAACAAAATTTGAGGGAATAGGAGGTTACACGGGACAAAAGAGACCTGTATTATTTTCGCTTTTAGAACCGAGACAAATTGTAATGTTAAAAAGATTTTTGAAGGAGCATGACGAGAGAGCATTTGTTTCAATCTGTGATGCTTCGGAAGTTTTAGGACAGGGATTTAAGAGCTGGAGAACTTTATAACATGAAAGGAAGATGTAACAAAAAATTATGAATGATTTTAGTATCGCAAATCTGCTCGACGAAAATAAAAGAGAATCGCTGCAGAGTTTTTCGGAAAATTTACCGCTCAGAAAAGACACACCAGGAACAAAACGTGAAATCGTTTCAAGAATTGCATTTTTAATAGGAGTTGACGACAGATATTTTGGAATAAATCAACTTGATGCCGCAAACCCTCAATTTTATAGAAGTGTTTACGAAGAAATGAATCAGGATAAGGAGGCTCGAATAGTCAGGAATTTATGTCATTTAAGGACAAAGCTGCAAAAGAATTTCAAACCAATTTTAATAGAAATGACTTCCGACATAAAAAATCTGAACTCCATTCCCGATTTAGTCCCTCAGGAAACGTTAAAAGCCCTCGAAGATGACGGAATCCAATTTGTAAGAGCGAGACGAAGACTTGATGAATATATCGTTGATGTACATAATTATTTACTCCCCCACGTTCCGAACTGTCAAAAATTTTTTCCCGATTGGATAAAATGGCCTTACATCAAAAATTTATTTTTCATAATCAAAGGCAACACCACCGAAGGAAACAAAGACGCTGCAAAAATATATAACGAATATCGGGATTGGTTTCCTTATCAGTCATTTATAAATTGGGATCCTGATACTAACGACGGAAATATTTTGAGAGATGACGCAAAATTTCTGCCGATTTTGTATGAACGAAACAATGACAGATTTTACGACATGAGCAAAGTAACCGAAGCAGGAGACGCAGCACTGACAGACCCCGAAGAATTTTTCGCAAATTCAGAGCGTGTAATAATTGCGATAGATTGTGAGAACGCCGACCCTTGCAAAGTAATCGGAATTTTGAAAGACCTTGAAGAGAAGGAAATGTTAAACAAAGTCGCAAAAATTTTATTAGTTGACGACGAACACACTTCGCCTCAATGGAAAGCCTTACGAAGAAATGACAGCCTGCCTCTTGAATATTATTTGACTGACAGGGTAAAAGAAGAAAAATCTGCTGTCGATGTTGCATTGGCGATAAAATGTTTCAGGGAAATTGTCGAAAGCAGGGTTACAGGAAAAATGATTGACTCTGCCGTAATAATTTCGAGCGATTGTGATTTCTGGCCGTTAATCGAATTGACTCCCGAAGTAAATTTTTTAGTAATGCTTGAATATGATAATTGCTCACAGGCATATTATCAGAGACTTCAAAATAATGACATTCCGTTTTTTTACATTGACGAATTTTTCAGAGCCGGGAACGTTGAATTAAAAACCGAAATTGTTTTGCAGGAGGTTATTCGAGACCTTGAAGAAAATCATTTGAGCAAATTAAATTTATTTTCGGTGATAAACAGGGCTTTAATGAAAATGGAAGTAAAAATGAACGAAGGAGAAGTTATGCAGTTCTATGAAAAATATATTTCGGGAATGTCGGTAGGATTTACGAAAACCGGAAATGCCGAATTACAAAATAAACCCGCACTAAAAAAATAAAAATGACTTACGAAGATAAAAGTAATTTTGTTAGATTGCGTGCAGTTGTGAGAGGCAGAGTTCAGCATGTCGGATTTCGATATTGGACATGTGAACAGGCTGAGAGATTGGGATTGACGGGGACAGTTGAAAATTTATTTGACGGAAGCGTTGAAGTATATTTTCAAGGTCTCCCCGAAAATGTCAAAGCAATGAAGGAAAAATTAAAACGAGGCCCTTCAATGGCACTTGTGAGACAGATTTTTTTCTACAAGGAACGTGTCAAAGATGACGAAACATATTTTGAATGTCTGTAGATGAAGTTTACCCCTCCGCCGTTTCACGGTTCCCCTTCCCGCAAGCAGAGAGGCTGCGTACCCGTTTCAACTTGTTGACAGAGAGGTTAAAATCGACAGAAAGGTTGTTATTAAGGAGGTAAAAATTTTGCGTGATTATGTCATATTAAATAATAATGATAATGTCGCTGTCGTAACTCACGATGTAAAACAGGGTACGGAAATCATGACAGGAATTAAAACTTTGCAGGATATTCCGCAGGCTCATAAATTTGCTCTCGCTGACATTCCCAAAGACGGCGAAATTATAAGATATGGCGTTGTCTTGGGGTATGCTCTTGACGAAATCAAAAAAGGCTCATGGATTAATGAACACATGCTTAGACTTCCCAAATCTCCTTCACTCGAAAATATGAAATGGGGAACTAACATTAACAAAAATCTCCCCGAACCTCCCAGAAAAACTTTCATGGGCTACAGAAATTCCGAAGATTTTTATGCGGGCACTCGAAACATTTTAGGCATTCAAACAACTGTTCAGTGCGTGCAGGGCGTTTTGAACGTTGCCGTCGAAAAAATTAAACGTGAAATCCTGCCGAAATATAAACACGTTGATGATGTCGTTGCTGTTAATCATGCTTACGGCTGCGGGGTTGCTATTAACGCTCTTAACGCTGAATTTCCTATCAGAACATTGCAGAATATCGCTAAACACCCTAATTTCGGCGGTCAATTAATGGCTGTGTCATTAGGCTGTGAGAAATTAACGGTCGATAAATTAATCGGCACGGAAAATAATACTCCCGAAAATGTTATTATTTTACAAGAATGCAAAGGCTATGAAGCTATGATTAATGCAATTCTTGACATGGCCGAAAAAAAATTAAAAATCCTCGATAAACGCAGACGTGAAGAATTACCCTTGAGCCATTTATTAGTCGGAATGCAGTGCGGAGGGTCGGACGCTTTTTCGGGTGTTTCGGCTAATCCATGTGCCGGTTATGCCGCTGATATGCTTGTTAAGGGCGGAGCTACGGTACTTTTCAGCGAAGTTACTGAAGTCAGGGACGGCGTTAATTTTATTGCTGAAAGATGTATCAGCGAAGATGTCAGAAACAAACTTGCTCATGAAATGCTATGGTACGATAATTATCTTGCCGCAGAACAGGTTGACAGAAGTGCTAATCCTGCTCCGGGAAACAAAAAAGGCGGGTTAAGCAACATTGTCGAAAAAGCTATGGGCTCTATCGCAAAGTCGGGGACATCTCCTGTCGTTGAAGTTTTATCTCCGGCACAGCGTCCTACAAAGCACGGTTTGATTTTCGCCGCTACTCCTGCAAGCGATTTCGTCTGCGGTACCTGCCAGCTTGCAAGCGGGATAGGCCTTCAGGTTTTTATGACGGGAAGGGGAACACCTTACGGGCTGGCTGCTGCTCCGGTTATAAAAGTCTGTTCAAGAAACGAATTGAAAGAGCAATGGCCTGATATTATAGATATTAGTGCAGGGGCTGTCGTTACGGGCGAGAAAACTATTCAGGAAGTCGGTACCGATATTTTTAATTTTATTCTTGACGTTGCCGGCGGTATCAAAAAACCTTACTCCGAACTTTTCGGACTGAATAATTTTCTGTGCGTTTTCAATCCTGCACCCATTACATAACCCGTCTCACCTCTCCACCGCTTAAAGCGGTTCCCCTCTCCTCAGTGAGGGGAGGCAGATTAACAGTTAAATGAAACTCATAAATACTATAAATTTATAATTCTACTTTATAACTTTAATGAAAGGAAGGTGAAAAATCGTTACAGAAATTTTATAAATTAACTTGACTTCAAACCTAAGACAGAATAAAATTTCATACGGTGTTAAGCATTGGCGACTGAATGTTCGGGCGTTGGACGAAGAAAAATTAAGTGCGATAATCAAGCTAATAGGTTTCGTCCGTGAAATGTTCAACCATCAATAGCGAAATTTAATCAGTCTTAGGATTGATATACAGATGCGTTAGTCGGGAATTGAAGCCTCCGGAGCGTTACACCAAACGTGAGTAGCAGCAACATCGCAAAAACGGACGCATTGAACGAGGAATGAAACATAAGGGTTAATTTATAACTTTTTGTAAGTTTTCTGTAACGGCAGTGTGTGTTCCCCGTATTTTCTGTCTCCCCTTGCTAAGGGTCAATGTCATTAAGTTAAGAGAAACAAAAAGAGCCTCTGAAAATCTCAGAGATTCTTTTATAATTATAAAAAAAATCCTGAGGTAAAAATGATACATAAAAAGGAACT
>JAFSKE010000003.1 GCA_017449135.1 Synergistaceae bacterium | reverse complement strand
GTTTGCTCTGATTGAATGGTTGTTCAATAAAATCTCGTTTATGTATTGCGACAAACTCATTGAAACCGAAGCAGACGACGAATGCGGAAAAATCAAGATTACTAAAACCGCTAACAACTTAAGAATTTTGTTTTTCATGAAAAGTTTTCTCACCTTTTAGATTTAATAATATTTCAAAATTCTAAGTAATTATACAAAGTTTTTGCATTAAAAATATGCGTTTTTTTGCGTGAAAAATAAAAACTTGACAGAAAAATGATTGAGGGATAGAATATGCAGCGTTGTGTTCGCCGGGCGGATAGTTCAGCGGTAGAACACCTGCTTTACACGCAGGGGGTCGTAGGTTCGAACCCTGCTTCGCCCACCAGAGAATAGCGACATATATACACCCTAATGCGGGGTCGTAGCTCAGTCGGTTTAGAGTGTCGGCCTGTCACGCCGAAGGTCGCGAGTTCAAGTCTCGTCGGCCCCGCCATTAAATACTAAATTCCCGGTGGGATAGCTCAGTTGGTAGAGCAATGGACTGAAAATCCATGTGTCCCCAGTTCAATTCTGGGTCCCACCACCATGATATGAATATTGCGGAAGTAGCTCAGGGGTAGAGCACAACCTTGCCAAGGTTGGGGTCGCGGGTTCAAATCCCGTCTTCCGCTCCATTTTATTTTAGAGGACATAATGACAAAAGAAATTAATCCCAAAGATACAACAAGGGCTATGGCTTACGAACTTTGGATAAAAGCTCCCAACCCAATGGTAACATTCTTCAAAACAATAGATGTAACAAATTTAGTAAAGATTAGTAAAAAGCGTCATTTGAAGTTTAATATGCTGCTTGATTATTGTATTGGAAAAGCTGCCTCGAATGTGAAAGAATTTTTTATGCTGCCTGTCGGCGATAAATTAATAGAATATGATTCAATAGCAGTCAACACAATAGTCAAAAATAAAAACGGGGAAGTTAATTCCTGCGACATTCTTTTTTCCGATAGTCTTGAAGTTTTCAATCAGGATTATCTGAAATATACCGTTCAAGTTGCTAATACATGTCAAGATGTGGATTTATCCGCTAATAGCATGGTAATTGGAACATCTGCGATTATTGATACTGAAATTGACGGAGCTGTAGGTATGAACAGCGGTATATTCAATAATCCGTTTATGATTTGGGGCAAATATAAGAAAAAATTTTTCAAGTATTATCTGCCAATATCATTTCAGTTTCACCATACGCAAATGGACGGGGCACACGCCGGAAAATTTCTTGCAAATCTACAGCACGAAATTTTTATGATGTGAACCCCTTTTTGATGTTTATTTTATAAATCCTACCTGTTTGCTGATTTCTGCAATCTGTTCGTCTTTTTTCTTGTTGTATTCGACTTTCTTCTCTTCAAAGTAATTTCTTCCTTGAGCATCAATCGACACGATCAATGGGCCAAATTCTTTAACTTTGCAGTTCCAGAGAGTTTCAGGCATTCCTAAGTCTCTCCACTCGGCTTTCATGATTTCCTCAACTTCAACGGCTGCAACAACAGCGTTACCGGCAGGGAAAACACAGTGAATCGCTCCGAACTCTTTGCAGGCTCTTTCGGTATTCTCTTTCATTCCGCCTTTACCTACGATTACACGAACGCCCGTGATTTTCACAAATTCATACTCGAATTTTTCCATTCTCATTGAAGTTGTAGGGCCTACCGAAACCATTTCAAATTTATCGTTTTCAAGAGGTCGGATAATCGGGCCTGCATGGAGAATTGCATTATTGCGAACGTCAACTGGAATTTCTCTGCCTTCCTCAACAACTCTTCTGTGTGCAACATCTCGGCATGTCGTTAAACTTCCTGAAAGATAAACTATGTCGCCGATTTTAATATCTTTTAAGTCTTCGGCACTGATTGGAGTTGTTAAAATTTTTTTGCCGTCCTTAATTTCAACTGACATTTATAAATTCACCCCCGAATGAGATTTGATTTCGTAATTGAGGTCTTTGTCAAAAATTATATGGCCTCTTCGATGACTCCAACAGCCTACGTTTACAGCTACTCCGATTGCTGAAGGGTGCCTTGCCGTGTTTTCGATATTAACGCCTAAAACAGAATATTTGCCTCCCATACCCTGAGGGCCGAGACCGATTGCGTTAATTCCGTCTTCGAGCAATTTTTCCATTTTTGCTGCTCTTTCGTTGGGATTGTGAGAACCTATCGGACGCATTAAAGCCTTTTTCGATAACAATGCTGCTGTCTCAACTGATGTTGCAACGCCTACACCGACCAGAAGCGGAGGACATGCGTTAAGGCCGTAACTTGTCATTCGATCTAAAACGAATTTTGTAACGCCTTCGTAACCTTCGCCGGGCATTAAAACCATTGCCTGACCCGGTAACGTACAGCCGCCGCCTGCCATGTAAGTGTAAATTTCGCATTTGTCGGAGTGAGGGACAATATCCCACCATACTGTAGGAGTACCTTTGCCTACGTTTTTACCGGTGTTGAACTCGTCAAAAGTTTCAACGGAGTTATGACGCAGCGGAGCCTCAAACGTGGATTTTATAACGGCCTCTTTCAATAATGCTTCGAGATCGTCAATCAAAGGAAATTTTGTCCCGCATTTAACCCAGAATTGTAAAACTCCCGTATCCTGACACGAAGGACGATTCAATTTTACGGCGAGTTCCTGATTCCTGAACATTGTATCGTAAATTACTTTTGCCATTGGGCTGTCTTCTTTTTCCCGAAGTTCATTGAGTTTTGCAATTACATCATCAGGTAATTTTATTGCAGTCCAAGTAACGAATTTCGCCATTAAATCAGTCATCTTTTCGACCTGATTCATAAAACTTTTACCCCCTTAGAAAAATTATTTATTCGTGTTTATTATTGTCGCAATTATGATTAATGGCAAGTATGATTTGACGTAAAAATTAACAAAAACAGATAATGAAATTTCCCGTACAGATTAAATTTTTTTTGCCAACACCATTGTCCAGTTATTAAATCGAAGTTTATTGTGTATTGTGATTTCGGAAAAACCTGCGTATTCAAGGGCTTCCTTTATTTCTTCGGGGGTGTAAGTGTTCATGCCGTCAATTTTTTCCTTAAACCATTGTATTGTTTTATCTCTGCCGTCAGTTTCCATTACAATCATAAAATGCCCTGAAGTTTTCAAAACTTTATGAACTTCAGCGAAGCATTTTTTCAAATCAGGCCAAAAATATATCGTCTCAAATGCCGTAGCAAGATCAAATTTTCCCGGTTCAAGTTTTAAGTTCGAGACATCACACTCTTGCACCGTCATTCTTCCGGCAGCTATCATTTTTTTGTTCTTCTTTTTCGTTTTTTCAACGGACAACGGAGAATAATCTATTGCCGTAAGGTATGAGAATGTGTATTTCTTCAGAAGTTTCCCGGCGTCTCTGCCGTTACCGCAGCCAAGTTCGACAATGTACTCAGGTTCAGGAATATTCAACAGAGACATAGCCCAATCCGCAATTTTTGCATGTCCCAAGCTCATTACGCTAAGCATTAAGTTTCCTAAAAATCCCTCAGGTTTTCTTGTCTGATTTAGAAATTTTTTAAGTAAAGCCATTTACATAAATCCCTCTTTCTAAAAGTTTTTATCATCAAACTTATTTTAATAAATTATAACACATCTGCCTTTACAGGGAATATAATATAAAATTAAAAATTAATTTTAACGAAAGGTTGATTAAAAAATTGGAATGGCAATTATCGCAATTATTGATAATCTGTCCTTTAATCTTTATCGGAGGATTTGTTGATGCAATAGGAGGCGGGGGAGGTTTAATTACACTTCCTGCGTACATTATTGCAGGTTTTCCCATACATTTTGCAATAGGCACTAACAAAGTCAGTTCAGTTATGGGTACTTCAATGGCCGTTACTAAATTTATTAGGGACGGTTATGTTGATTTTAAGCTGTCAATATTCGGCGTAATTTTTGCGATTTTAGGTTCGTCATTAGGAGCTGAAATTGCGTTATTAATATCCGAACATATTTTTACGATTTTGATGCTCTTCATCTTGCCCATAACAGCATATTACGTTTTCAAATCTCAAAATTTGTTACAGAACGAAAATAATTTTAATTCCGAAATCACATCAAAAACTTATTTAATTTGCAGTCTCGTAGCATTTTTCATCGGAGCTTATGACGGATTTTACGGGCCCGGTGCAGGAACTTTCATGTTATTGTTAATGGCAGGAGCAGCTAAATTAAGTGTCCAGAAAGCAAACGGAGCAGCTAAAATCATAAATTTCACTACAAACATTGCAGCCTTTGCAGTATATTTCGTGAATGGAAAAGCAATTTTGTCTGTAGGGATTGTTGCGGGAGTTTTCAGCGTTCTTGGAAATTATATCGGAGCTAAATTTTTCGAGAAGGGCGGGGCAAAAGTTGTAAGGCCAATAATATTAATCGTGTTATCACTGTTTTTTATTCGTGTAATTTATGATTTAATATAGATACTTAATTATTTGAAAGGATATGTTATTTTGAAACGCAAATTTTATTTTGTTCTGAGTTTTATTTTGGTTCTTGCTTTATCATCAGTTTCATTCGCCCACCCCGGTAAACTCGATTCAAAAGGCGGACATACTGACAAGGAAACAGGCGAATATCATTATCATAAAGGCCCTAACGCTCTTCAAAGTCTTGAAATCCTCCGCAACAAAGTTTACAAAGCAAAAATTGAAAGAGTTGTTGACGGCGACACAGCAATCGTAAGTTTCATTTTCGATGACGGCAGCAAATATTTGAAGGAACGTGTAAGATTTTTAGGCGTAAACACCCCCGAGACCGTTCACCCGAATAAACCCGTTGAATTTTACGGAAAAGAAGCGAGTAATTTTACAAAATCACAATTAACGGATCAGATTGTCTGGCTTCAAACCGATGTAGAAGTTAAAGATCGTTACGGCAGAATGCTTGCTTATGTATGGCTTCGAGAACCCTCTGAAAAAGATTTCGACAATGAAGACTCAATCCGTGAATACATGTTCAACGCAAAATTACTGCTTGACGGTTACGCTCAATTAATGACAATTCAGCCGAACTCAAGATATTCAAATTTATTTGTTTATTTCCAGAGAGAAGCAAGAGAAGCTAAAAAAGGACTTTGGGGAAAAGATCCTGAATGATTGCCAAAGACAGAAATCTTAACATTGACATTGCAAAGGGCATCGGGATAATTTGTGTAAGCATATATCATTTTGTTTTTCGTTATGAAAATTCATTATCTGACAAAATCTTATGTGAACTTATATGGTTATTGATGCCTTTGTTCTTTATTATTTCAGGGTATCTTGACAAAAACAGAAAAAAATCATTCTCTCAAAAAATTTTTTACAGGATTAAGGCTCTTTTAGTTCCGACACTGAAATATACTGTTATATGGCTTTTAATCGGCGGAATATACTGCGTGATTTTTCATGATTATTCTTCAAGAGATTTTTTTAGAGATGTAATTCAAACTTATCTGCGTCCTGAATTTTCAAATTTCGTTATTCCTGAATGGGGCGTTGGAGGAATTTTGTTTGAAAGTCTTTCGGCTGTGTGGTTTATATGGTCGATGATGTTTACATATTTTATTTTTTACCCTATTGCTGACTACGTTAGATATGATTCAAAAAAATTAATTTTCACGGTTTTAATTTTGCTCTCTCTTGGAATAATTGTTTATGATTTCGGCGAAAAAATTTCTTGGAGCCTTACCGTTATTCCCATTTATGCGGCTCTGATGTTGTGCGGAAGTTATTTTGCTCAAATTCATGATTTCAAGTTTAATTTTTTAATTGCGATAACTGCTGCGGTAATTCATTTCGTAATGTATCAATTTTTCGGAACTGATTTTGTTTTTGCAAGCAGTTTAGGAACTGTCGGAAGATGGAGCGTAATTACATTTTTCCTTCAAACTTTCATTGGGATTTATGCTTTTATGGCTCTTTGCTCGGCATTAAATAAAAAAACAAAATTAATCTCGAAATTTTTTATTTACATCGGGCAAAATTCATTAATATTTTTAGTTTTTCACGGTGCATTCGGATTAATATATTCAGACGTTCTGCACACTTTTATAAAACTTAGTCAGGAATACTGGTACATAGACAACATAACGCCCGAAACATTTTGTAAATCTCTTGCCGTTTGTTTTTTGTCAATTTTGAGCTGCTTCGTAATCTGCTTTTTGAAAGATAAATTTAAGGAGCAAAAATGAAAATTATTAAGAACTTTAAGAGTAATATCGCCATTCAAATTCTTGCAGGAGTGTTTATGGTTCTTGCAATTTTAACGGGAATTGTCTGTGTAATCGGTTATTCTCAATTTACGGGAGCAATCGAAAAACAATATTCCGACAGTGCCTACAATACTGCAAGAACTGCCCTTTATTATCTCAATCCCTACTTTATAAAAAGCAAAGATTACGACTCTCCTGACTGGGAAGCAAAAAGCCAAAATCTGCGAAAAGTTTGGAGGCCTATTGCACGAAATCAGCAGGCAACTTATATTTATCTTTTTCAGGCTAAAGGGAAAAATTATGAGGACGTTGAATTTATTACGGATTCAATTAACACAAATATTTATCCTTTGGATCACGAATATAAAGCAGGTTTCAAAATCGTTCAGACTGACGAAAAATATTTGAGAGCCTTCAGGGAAATTTACGACGAACACAAAGACAGAGCGGAAATTTCAATGTATCGCCCTCCGAATGAGGAATTTGAATCCGGAAGTCATATTGCAGTCATGATTCCCGTAAAAGATTTCGACGGAGAAATTATCGGAATTTTAGGTGTTGAAAGACGCATGGAAGATATTGACGCAGTCCGAAACACTTATTTGAAACATGTTATTACGGTCTCGATAATATTTTTAGTGATAATTCTTACGCTCTACGGTTTATATCTCAGCTCGAAATTAATTAAGCCTGTTCAAAGAATTTCAAAGGAAACTGTAAGATTTGCCCGTGAAAATACTCTTTTAAGTCCAAAAGATTCTTTAAGTGCAAACATCGCAACTCAAAACGAAATCGGTCAGCTTGCAAAGATGATTGACTTAATGGAAAGCGAAACAATAAATTACATCAATAACCTCACAAAAGTTACGAAAGAGAAAGAGCAGATTAAAGCAGAATTAAACGTTGCAACTCAAATTCAGGCCGATATGCTTCCTAAGAATTTTATTTTTCCAGGCCGTGATGAGTTTGAAATTTATGCGACAATGAAACCAGCTAAGGAAGTCGGAGGAGATTTTTATGATTTCTTCTTGATTGATGAAAATCATTTAGCTATGGTTATGGCTGATGTTTCGGGTAAGGGAGTCCCTGCTGCATTGTTCATGGTGATAGCAAAAACTTTATTAAAAACCCGTTCACAGCTTGGAGGTTCGCCATCTGAAATTTTGCACGACGTAAATAATCAGTTATGCGAAGGAAACGAGGCAGATTTATTTGTAACGGTATGGCTTGGAATTTTAGATTTGTCGAGCGGAAAAGTCGTCTCTTCAAATGCAGGCCATGAATATCCCGCAATAAAACATAAAGATAAAAATTACGAATTATTTATCACTAAGAACAGCCCCGCAGTCGCAACTATGGAGGGAATGAGATTCAAACAGACTGAATTTGAATTACAGCCCGGAGATTATATTTATCTTTACACTGACGGAGTCGCCGAAGCAACAAATTCAGACAATAGATTATATGGAACTGACAGAATGATTGAAGCTCTGAATAAAACCGAAAATTATTCTCTTGAAGAAACTTTGAAATTCATGAAAAATGACATTGATAATTTTGTCGGAGATGCACCTCAGTTTGATGATATTACAATGTTATCGCTTAAATACAACGGAAGGAAGAATATTTCAATGCGAGAATTAACTATTGAAGCAGAAGTTGAAAATCTTGATAACGTTTTAGCGTTTGTCGATGAAGAACTTGAAAAATTCGACTGTCCCCCGAAAATTCAAGTTCAAATTGATGTTGCAGTTGAAGAATTATTCGTTAATATCGCTCATTATGCTTATAAACCTGAAAAAGGCAATGCAACAATTAAAATCGAAATCCAAGAATCTCCGCTTTCTGTAATTATTACGTTTGTTGATAACGGAGTACCTTACGATCCTTTAGCAAAACCCGATCCCGATGTAACTTTATCGGCTGAAGAACGGGAAATCGGAGGGCTTGGAATTTTCATGGTTAAAAAGAGCATGGACGATATTAAATATGAATATAAGGACGGGAAAAACATTCTCTCAATCACAAAAAATATGTAACAAAATTGCTTCGCTTGCCATAGAAGCAATGTTGTTTGAGGTCTCCGCAACTCCCAAACCAGGTCTCGTAGATCGTAATAATTGCGGTGCCCATAAAGACATGAATTTTTACACTTTTATGTCGAGCGTGGCTGCTTTACATTCAGTTTTTGATGAAATGGCGTTTGCAGGAATAAAATTTTCGGATTCTGACATCAAAAATACTTTTCTTGAATTGCGGAAAATCGGAATCATGGCCGAAAAATTAATGTTCTCTGCAACAAATAATATTAATACTCATAAGGGCGAAATCTTTTCACTGGGAATTTTATGCGGTTGTGTCGGTCGATTAATCGCAGGAAATGAATTTTTCAATGTGAACGAAATTTTGAATTTATCAAAAAATATGTGCAGCGGAATTTGTGAAAATGATTTTGCCGACATCAAACGCAAAGACGAACTAACTTTAACAAAGGGCGAGAAAATTTTTTTGAAATTCGGGATTAAAGGTATCAGAGGAGAAGCCGAAAGCGGTTACAAAACTGTGAAAGATATTTCCCTGCCTGTATTTGAAGATTTAATCTCAAGAAACATAAATATTAATGATGCACTCGTTCAGACACTTTTATATTTGATTTCAGAGACAACAGACACAAACATAATTTCAAGACATGACATCAAAACTGCCGAATACGCAAAAGATTATGCAAAAAAAGTTATTGCACACGGCGGAATTTTCACGAATGAAGGACGAAATTTAATTCTCGAAATGGACAACGATTTCAACGAAAAATATATCAGTCCTGGAGGGTGCTGCGACCTTTTAGCCGTAACATATTTTTTGTATTATATTCCAAGTAAAATTTTTGCATGTTCCTGAGCTTCGGCCATGTCGGGAGAACCTGATAACATTCTCGCAATCTCTTTAACCCTTTCGGAACCGTTGATATTTTTCATGAAAGTTTCGCCGTTTTCACGCTGAATTAAAATATGTGAATTTCCCAATGCTGCGATAGATGCCTCATGAGTTACGAGGATTACTTGGCATTTTTGAGATAATTTCTTCAACTGCATTCCCGACAAAACCGCCGCACGCCCCCCAAGTCCAGCCTCAACTTCATCAAAAACTATTGTGGGCGGTATCCATTCATCAGGAAGTGAAAGCTGTAACGCTAATAATAACCTGCTTAATTCTCCGCCCGATGCTATTTTCTCAACCCTTCCGGAACGTTTGCCGTCATCAAAAATAAATTCGATTTCGTCAGCTCCGTTGCGATTTAATTTTTGTAAGCCGTTGAAGTTGATTTTGAAATTTATTCCCGTCATTCCGAGCT
>JAFSKE010000046.1 GCA_017449135.1 Synergistaceae bacterium | reverse complement strand
GGCGATGTAATATGTTCCGTCATCGATTTCAACTAATGCCCAGTTTTCAGGCTCGATAGTTCCCTTCAAAGGATTTTTTGATGATTGTGCAGCTGCGTCAATATTTCCATATAACGATGACGAATAAAATGTTGAAACTTGAACGTCGCCCCTGTTCAATGCGTCAAAGCCGTAACTGTCGCCAGTGAAATTTCCGTTTGCACAATATTTCCATAAAGTTTTCCAGCCTTCAACGGAAATTCCGCCCGCAGGTGATTTAGGATCTGTGAAAGCGTATAACATTGCGTTGTTGATGTTCATGTTTGTAGTTCCGCCTACACGTCCCTGACGATACCATTTGTAACCGCAATTTACTAAGTCAGCCCAGTGAGCGAAATGTAATTTTTTGCCATTAGTGCCGAGTTCGTCATTACGATATAGCATTAAAATATTTTGAATTACAAGTCCGTAAGCCTTGCCGGGATATTTGTATTCTCCGACTTTGTCAGCCCATGAAGGTGTCCAGTCCAAGACCGAAATATTTTCGTAAGCTCCGTTGACTAATTGAGACCAGCGGACTTCGTTTAATCCGAAAATAACATCGCCGTCTTTGTTTTCGTTAGCAAGCTGAATAGCACTTGTGTCGCCTTTATAGACTGTTGAATCGTCCATGTTGATTTCAAATCCTGCGGCCTTAGCTTCATTTTTGAGCCATGTAACACGTTCGCTGGAATTTGAATTTGAGTAGATTCGAATCACGTAATCCGAAGCAAAACACGATGCCGAAAAACTCAATATTAAAGCAACGAAAAGAAAACTCACAAAAAATTTTCTCATTGATAAAAATCCTCCTGACAATAAAAATTATATTAATAAAAATTATAGAACATTTACAAATTAAATTCAGCAATTAACGGAACATGATCCGAAGGTTTTTCGAGTTCCCTGACTCTGACATCGGGATAACATGACAAAGCTAAATCCGCAAATTTTTCGCTTGCAAGCATTAAATCAATTCTCCAGCCTATATTGCGTTTAACGGCATCTTTGACACGATAATCAAAAAAAGTATAAACTCCTGGATTTTTATTAAATTTTCGTAATACGTCAATTAAATTTTGCTTTGCGTCGAAAAAAATTTCCCTTATCTCATAACAGACACAGACATTATCCCTTTTATTTTCGGGGTGGGTAACGTCAATATCTTCCGTAACGATATTCAAATCTCCGAGCCATAAAAATAAATTATCTTTTTCACGTTCGACAATATTTTTGACTCTGCCGAAAAACTTTTTTTTGACTTCAAAATCCGGGTGTTCGATTAATTTTCCTTGAGGAACATATGTATTCAGTATCGTTAAATTTTTATGTCGAAGCGTTAAAACTCTTGTGTCGAAATTATTTTCGATTCCGTCATTAAAGCCGAAATTTACGTTTTCGATTTCCAAGTTATTTTTTACGATGACAGCGACACCGTTATAACTTTTTTCGCCGTTGTAAAAACATTTGTAACCGATTTCATTAAAAGCTAATTCCGGGAAAAATTGATTTTGAGTTTTAGTTTCCTGCATAAAGAGAAAATCAGGTTTTATTTCATTCAGCCATTCCGTCAAAATTCTTAAACGTGTTCTGACTGAATTAACGTTAAAAGTAGCAATAATCATAAAAGTTTTATTCTCCTATTTTCCGACGCAAAAACGGCTGAACATGTTATCAAGCAATTCATCGCCTGCATCAATCCCAAGAATTTTTAACAGGTTAATCCTTGCTGAATTTAACATATCTGCCCTGACATCATCGGAAATTGAATTTTTTGCTTCGATTATTAGATTCAGACTTTCAGTTAAATCATCAAGCTGTTGAGCCGAGACGTTAAGCCCCGAACTTAATTTTGAATTTTTAACGGCCATGTCATAAATTAAGTTTTTGAGTTCCGAAATTCCCGTGAGATTTTTAGCCGAGACCGAGATTTTAGGAATGTCATGAGGAAGCGAATTAATGTCGATTTTTTGCTCTAAGTCGGATTTATTCAACACGATAATTGTTGACCCCTCCCCTGATTCAGGAGCGGCTGAGTCTCCCATTTTTAAGGGGAGATGTCCGAAGGACAGAGAGGTTGGAATTGATCCGTCCAGAACATACAGACAAATATCACTCTCATTAATAGAATTTTTAGCAAGTTCAACGCCCATAGCCTCGATAACATTTTCAGTTTCACGCAATCCCGCAGTATCTGAAATTCTGACAGGCAGACCGTTAATTAAAATATTTTCATTGATAATGTCTCTCGTAGTTCCTGGAATGTCAGTAACGATTGCACGTTCAGTTCCCAAGATTGCATTTAGCAGCGATGATTTTCCGACGTTTGGAGAACCCGCGATTGTGATTTTAATTCCATTGTTTAACAAAAATCCTGCTGAACATTGCGAGATTAAATTTTTGAGTTTCGATATTATGATGTCGATTTCGTTTTCAATATTTGAATCTTCGATAAAATTTTCGTGTTCGGGAAAGTCTAAATCAATTTCGAGATTAGATTGAAGGTTTAATATTTCGTCATGGATTTCATGAATTTTTCGCGACAATTCACCCGTTAAAGTCCTTGCACCTGCTTTAATTGCTTCAATGCTTTGAGATTTTATGATTCCCAAAACACCTTCGGCCTGTGATAAATCAATTCTTCCATTAATAAATGAACGTCTTGTAAATTCTCCCGGCTGGGCAGATTCGGCACCGTTTTTAAGCAATAAATCAAGACACAGACGAGCGATTAAAATTCCTCCGTGAGTGTGAATCTCGACAATATCTTCTCCCGTATAACTGTTAGGAGCTTTGAAATTTACTGCTAAAACACGATCTAAAATATTTTTGTCATTGTCAGTTAAATTAGTTAAATATAATTTTCCGGGAATGTCAAAATTTTTTCGGGTTAAGATTTTAGTGGAAATTGTAACGGCATCAGGCCCCGAGATTCTGATGATAGCTATTCCGCCTTCACCTAATGCCGTAGATATTGCTGCTATTGTGCTTTCAACCAAGCTTCTGCACCCTTGCGGCTTGTAACTTTCCCTGTTCCCACTGCGAGATCGAGATTTTCAAGCAGTTCTCCGACTCGTCTGCCGGGCTTAATATTCAACAAATTCATAACTTCACGTCCTGTTAAATAACGTGATTGTCCCTCAGTCTCCATTGAGACATTCCTAAACCTTCTCAAAACCTGATTCAAATTCCATTCGTTATCGCTCAAAACGTCTTGAACGTCATCGATAAAACCTTCAGCCTCTGCGACACATTTTGCAAATTCCAAAGCAACTTCCATAGCTTCAGTCGAAAATTCCAAAACTTTTTTGCAGAATTTCTCTTCGGTTATGGGCTCATAAAAATGTTTGTAACCGTTTATTATTGCTGTTACGGCGGTGATTGTTTCAGACGGAATATTCCAGCGTGTCAGACAGTCATTAATAAGACGATCAACGTATTTTTGTCTTTCAGCTTCACTTGTTTTTTTCAGGCTTATATAACTGAATAATCCCGCAAGAACAAACGAATCCCGCTGCATGATTTTGTTTGAGTCAAGTTTATGCTGAATGATTTTAAGAGTTTTGAGAACACGATCGAATAAATTTCTGTCGTTTTTCTTCAGTTCCGAAACATCAGGAAGTCCGGAAAGCCCTTTGAGGAAAAACGGAATTAAATTAAAATCATCGCATAATTTCATAAAATTATAAGGCCGTCTTCTCATACCCTTTAGAATTTCACGTCCCCAGCGTTCGTCGGGAATATTTCTCATTCTGTCAGGGTAAGAATCCAGAAAAGCTCTGACATCTCCCGTAGTTTTCCAGAAAATATCCATTTCAAGTTCAGCGGAAAGCCTCAACATTCTCAAAATTCTCAAGGGGTCAGCGTCAATTAATTCGACATTGTCGCCCGTGAGCCTGATAACTCTGTTGCGAATGTCAAAACGGCCTCCGAAGGGATCAACGACTCCTCCGTCAGATCTTATTGCGATTGCTTCGATGCTTAAATCTCTACACGCTAAATCGTCTTCGATGGTGTTGCCCCTCAACGCAAAAGCCCTGAATGGAATCTCGAATAGTTCGCCTCTCAATGCCGGATAAGTTCCTCTGGCATCAACTGCACCGGTATTCAAAGCAAGCATTAAACTGTACATGTCATCAGTGTCAACAGCTAACGTGATAATATCGGGCTGTACTCCTGTGAATAACATTCGCACAGTATCACCGACAAGCCATGCCCTGACTCCGGTTTCTTCGATTTTTGCAAGAACATCAAGATAACTGCGCATTTCTTTTCATCTCCGTTATTAAAAATTTTAATTTTAATCAGAAATATATGAAGAAGATTTTAACATTTTGATAAAAAAATTTCTGCGATAATTTCTGCAAACTTTTCGGGATTTATTTTTGTGGTATTTACGCATAAGTCATAATTTGCTTTGTCGCCCCATTTTAACCCCGTGTAAAATTCGTAATAATCAGCACGTGATTTATTAATCTGTGAAATTCTCTTCGCAAGTTCTTTCTCGGATAATTCAGAACCTTTTTCGTAATCATGACTTTGATTTTCACGGCAGCGTTTAATTTTGCTGTCATCGTCAGAATAAACAAAAATTCTGAACGGGTTTAACTCTTTCAAAATGTAATCTGCACCACGTCCGACAATAACACAATCGGATTTTTCGGAGACTTCACGGATTATGTTATGCTGCTCAGATTGAACCGACTGTCCGAAATCAGGCACAACAGCCCAGAATGTCCGCCCTGTATGAATCGGAAAAGGAATAACGGGTTTATGCTCGGCGATGTTCTGAATGTATTTTTCAGATAAAGATGTACGCTTTGAAATTTCGGAAATTATTTCACGATCATAATACGCAAATTTCAAAATCTCCGAAAGTTTCCTGCCGAGTTCACGACCTCCGGATCCAAATTCACGGCCTATAGTAATTATTTTGTTCATGAAATTTTTTCACCTCTAAGATATATTTTACACTCTAACTCTAAAACATAGCTCAAAGATTTTGCCAGACTTTCGATATTGTTTTGTCCATAATTTTTTGACGTTCCCTGTGTGTAATATTATCTATGGCGGAATTAATTTCCTTTAACAGTTCTATGTCATGATGTCTGACACCTGCGCATAATCCCGTAAAACCGAGTTCAAAGCCGTTGCCTTTAGAGAATCTGATTAATTTAAGCCGTCTTGGGTTAATTTTTTCGTATGAACGCCCTGTATCATAATTAATAATCGTTCCGTCGACATTAAATTTCAAAACTTCGTCAACAATATCTTCCTGTGATTCAATAGCTGAAATGTGAATAACGTTTGGAATTTGATTTATAACTTCATCGAATTTTGATTCTTTTTGAGTGATAATTCTTGAACCTTTCAAATCATCGATTGATTCGGCTCCTGAATATTTGCTTCTGCGGTTAAGAAGGACGGCGTATTCAGTTTTTCTGACTTCATAAGGAATTGAGAAAGCGGCGTTTTTTTTAAGTTCGTCAGTGTCAAACATTCCGGAAAATATTGCGTCAACTTCCCTTCGATTCAAGGCATTGAACAGATTATCCCAAGTTACTTTTTTGAATTCAACTTCAACTCCCATTCTCTTAGCAACCAATTTAGCAATTTGAACGTTATACCCTTCAACAAAAGAACCTTGTTTGTTTGCGATTGGAGAATTAGTATCTGTTTGGATTTTTTCTTCCCAATTATAAGGAACATTATTACAATCAACACCGATACGAAGGACGCGGGCTTCTTTAGTTAAATAATAATACACTACTGCTACAACAACCACACCAACAAGTAAAACATATTTTTTCATAAAATTATAAATCTCCACGCACTTTCAATAAAATTCGCTAACACAGTATAGCACTAATTTTCAAAAAATTATTCGTTATTTTGAAAGTTGAAAAATATTTTTTGTGAAAAAAGTTTGTGAAGTTGTTACTTGGCGCGGTAGGCAGGATTCGAACCCACGACCTAAGGCTCCGTAGGCCTTCGCTCTATCCAGCTGAGCTACTACCGCATACTGAATTGAATAATACGTTTATGGCGGTGGGTGTGAGATTCGAACTCACGATAGAGTTATTAGACCCTATACTCACTTAGCAGGCGAGCGCCTTCAGCCAACTCGGCCAACCCACCACAAAACTGTGAAATATTACAACATAGTTAAAATCTTGTCAAGGAGTCATTGCAAAAAAACAAATTTCGTGTAAAATTTCATATATTATGTCTGGAACTGATAGCAGGAAAAACGATAATAAGACAGTCGCCCAGAACCGAAAGGCAAGACATGATTATTTTGTTCTTGATTCGTTTGAGTGCGGTATAGTTTTAACCGGAACTGAAATAAAAAGCGTCAGAGCAGGAAATTTGAATTTGAAGGACTCTTACGCATCAGTTGAAAACGGGGAATTATGGCTTTCAGGAGTTCATATATCTCCATACGAAAAGGGAACATATTATAATCACGAACCTGAACGGGACAGGAAATTATTAGTTCACAAAAATGAATTAATAAGACTGAGGAATAAAATCCGTGAAAAAGGTTTAACCCTTGTTCCGTTGAGTGTGTACATAAAAAACGGGAAGCGGGCGAAGGTTGAGTTGGCACTCGTAAAGGGTAAAAATGTTCATGATAAGCGTGATATGTTGGCCGAACGAGATGCCAAACGAAGTATTGAAAGAGCTGTCAGAAGCAATAACTACGACTAATAAAAGGGGACGAAAGGTTTCGACGGCGTGAGGAGGGTCTGGAGGAGCAGGTCGGGGAAAGTCTGTAACAACCCGTAAAACTTCGGACAAAAAAATAAAAGTCGAAGATAATTTCGCATTAGCGGCATAATTTAGCCAGCTACACCAAAGGACGGACACCGCTGCTGGTTCGCCGGAGGTGTCATGAAAAGCAGCTCCCCACTTCGTAATGATTTTAGCGGAGTGATAGATGAAAAAAATCTTGGAAGGGTTAAGAGTGTTTCTGATCTGAACCTGACGACAACGAACAGAGACTAAACCTGTAGAGCCACCATGATTTGCCCACGTCGGACGGGAGTTCGATTCTCCCCGTCTCCACCAGATTGAAACCTTGACTTAAATTTTTAAGCGAGTTAGAAAATATAAATCAGAAAAATAGGGCATTTCTCGAAAATTAACGGGAAATGTCTTTTATATTTGTTAGTTCTGTTTACGGTGCAGTACTGAAAGAATAATAAAATTTAGTATCGGCTTCCGTAATAGGCAAAATTCTTGAATACCGACCGATTTAATAATAAAGGATTAATTGATTACCATAAATGCTTTTTTTTGTATTCTTGATACTCTCGTTCTTCAGCTCGCCAATGGGCAAGTTCTCTTTCTCTCTCTCTTTCCGCTTCCATTCGGTCTTTAAATTTTCGTCTTTTTGGTGCTCCAAAAAACCAACCTATGATGGCTATAACATCTAAGATGAACAATACAGCAACTGCAGGTGGAAAAGCTACTGCTAAAATAAGAGTAAGAGCTAAGTAACCAAATGCGTGATCCGGATCTATACAAAACGGACCTATTAAAACTATAAGAACTGCTATAATACCTAAAATTACCATATCTAACACCTCTCTTCCATTTGTAAAAAATATTTTTAAGAGTTTACCCCCCCCCCTTATTTTGTCAATGCACAATGTTATGAATTTTCTACATTCAGATAATTTTTTAGTCTTGATAAATTCGCTGGACTTGGAGATAAGTTCTTTAACGATTGCTTCAGAAATTGCGTTAATACGCTTTTAACTTGTCAGAATTTTTTTATGATAAAATCAAAAATAAGTAGATTTGATAGACCTCCTAAATTACATAATTTAATATAAGTAACTCAGGAGGAAAATCTTTCTCTTAATTTTATTTCAGCAACGTTTCCGAAACTCTTTCAAGCTCATCACGAATTTTTATGTGTTGAGGACATGCTGCTTCACAAGCACCGCATTTTATGCACTCATTTGCTCGTTTATGTCCCTGACCTGCAACGTTCCACTGTTCATTGTGTTTCGCACTTTCAAGATTTCCATACAGCGTATACATGTTCATTGATGTGAATGACGCTGAAATCCCAATATCCATAGGACAGACTTTTGCACAATAATTACACGTTGTACACGGAATTACCGGAATTTTAGCAAGTTCGACTCTGGCATGTTCAATAACTTTTTTCTGTTCTGGCGTTAAATGCTTAAAATCTTTCATGAATGATAAATTATCTCTCATCTGTTCAAGATTTGACATTCCTGACAAAACCGTTATAACTCCTTCAAGGTCTGCCGCAAATCTCAAAGCCCATGAAGCACATGAGGAATTTGGTTCAGCTGCTTTCAAAATTTTTTCTACGCTCTCGGGAGGTGTCGCAAGGTTTCCGCCTTTAACAGGTTCCATAATTATTACGGGTTTATTGTGTTTTCTGGCGACTTCGTAGCATTCTCGTGATTTAATCGCCGGATTTTCCCAATCTCCGTAATTAATTTGAAGTTGTACAAATTCCGCTTCAGGGTGTTTCGTCAAAATTTCTTCAAGCTGTTCAGGTGTCGAATGAAACGAAAATCCTAAATGTTTAATTTTACCCTTTGCCTTCTCATTCAAAAAATAATTCCAGAGATCGAAATCCTCAAACGGTTTTGTCCTTGAATCTCCCAAATTATGAAGCAGATAAAAATCAAAATATCCTGCACCTGATTGTTTTAATGAAGTTTCATATTGTCCGATTGCGTCCTCTTTTGTTTTGCAGTTAATCCAAGCTGCATTTTTCGTCGCAATTTGAAATTTCTCTCTCGGATAACGTTCAACAAGTGCCTGCCTTATTGCGTCTTCGCTTCCTGGATATGCCCATGCAGTGTCAAAATACGTAAATCCTGCCGCAAGAAATTCATCGACCATTTTTTTTGTCTGTTCAATGTCGATTGTGTTTTCGTCAAGATGAGGCAGACGCATTAAACCAAAACCAAGTTTTTTGATTTCTTCACCTAAATATGACATTTTAGTTTTTACCCCCAATGTAAAAATTTTGAAATTATAATAACATGTTAATGTCAACTTTAAGCAATTTTATTTTTCCTTCGACATAAAAGTTTTAATTGAGTATAATTGATTACGAGAAATTAATTATTTTGAAGGGAGTTGTAAAACTTTGCCGCGTTACATATGTATTCATGGACATTTTTATCAGCCTCCCCGCGAAAATCCATGGCTTGAAGTCGTGGAAATTCAGGAGAGTGCCTCGCCATGGCATGATTGGAATGCAAGAATCAACGCAGAATGTTACAGCAGAAATGCTGCATCAAGAATTTTGAATAATCAGGGGGACATCATAAAAATTTGCAACAATTATTCCAGAATGAGTTTCAATATTGGCCCCACTCTTTTAACATGGCTTGAAGAAAATGATCCGTTATGTTATTCCGCAATTCTCGAAGCTGACAAACAAAGCATTAAAAGATTTTCCGGTCATGGTTCTGCGATGGCTCAGGTTTACAATCACGTTATCATGCCTTTAGCATCGAGACGCGACAAAGAAACTCAAGTTATTTGGGGAATTTCAGATTTCAAAAAACGTTTTAACCGAATGCCCGAAGGTATGTGGCTCGCTGAATGTGCCGTTGACACCGAAACTCTTGAAGTCTTGGCCGAAAATGGAATTTTATTTACGGTTTTATCACCTTGGCAGGCTCAGGCAGTCCGTCCGATAGGCTGGGGAAATAAAGAATGGCAGGACGTTACCGGAGCAAGAATTGACACTCGCTGTCCTTACAGATGTAATTTACCTTCGGGGAGAAGTATCGTTTTATTTTTTTATGACGGAGTTTTATCGCAGAAAATTGCATTTGACGGTTTGTTAAATGACGGCGGACATTTTGCACGTGAATTAATTAATGCAAACCCGAATCACGGACACCCCGTTTTGTCTCACGTTGCAACTGACGGAGAATCTTACGGACATCATCATAAACACGGCGATATGGCATTAGCTTATTGTCTTGATTACATTGATAATTCCTCTGAAGCTCAATTAACGGTTTACGGAGAATATTTATCATTTTATCCCCCCGAAAGCGAAGTTAAAATTATCGAAAATTCATCGTGGAGTTGTGCTCACGGAATTGAACGCTGGAGAAGTGATTGTTCATGTGGAGACGGTACGCCGGGTTATCATCATAAATGGCGAAAACCTTTAAGAGACGCAATGAATTTTTTACGTGATGAACTTGCAAAATTATTTGAAAGCTCCGAACCCGAAATCTTTAATGACGTCTGGAATGCAAGAAACAGTTATATTGATGTAATTCTTGACAGATCCGAAGAGAACGTCGAGAAATTTTTAGCTGAACATGCTTCAAAAAATCTCAGTCAGGACGATAAAATTAAAGCACTTTCAATCATGGAAATGGAAAGAAATTCGCTTTTAATGTTTACGTCGTGCGGGTGGTTTTTCGATGAGATTTCAAGGATTGAACCTGTCCAGATTATGCGTTATGCTGCAAGAGCCATTGAACTTGCGAAAAATATTTTTGATGTCGATCTCGAACCTGAATTTTTGAAAATCCTTGCTCAAGCTCCCAGTAACGTTCCGGAATTGCAGGACGGTGCAAAGATTTACGAACTTCGAGCTAAACAGGGCTGGGCAGATCATAAACAAATGGCGGCATATTACGGAATCACTTCGTTATTAAATGATTTTGAGCGTGAATTTTCGGAAGGCTGCTGGGACATGTCAGGAAATGCCTTAAAAATCAGCAACGGTTCTGTTAAAACTTTTTCGGCCGGAAGGGTTAATGTTCATTCACAAATTACGGGACGTTCGGGCGAATATCTTTTTGCAGTTAATTATGACGGAGGAACGCTAATATCCTGCGGAATTTGCGAGACTGATTCAGACATGGAATTAAATTTAGATGAAGTTCAAGAGTTGAAAAAATTATTTGAGAGTGATAACAGCCCTGAATTATTATTTAACAAATTCGGTTATGATCAGTTTACGTTAAATAACATTCCCTCAAATTCGAGACACAGAATGATAACGGAATTATTGCAGCAGGATATTCACGAACTTGAAGAAGGCGTTAAAAATATTGTCAAAGAACATGATCAGCTTCTCGAATATTTAACGCTGTTGGGAGCAAAACCACCGGCAATTATGACAGTTGCGGCGGAATTTACGTTAACGTCAGAAATCATAAAAAAATTAGAATCTCATTATCCTGACATTAACGGAATCAGAAGGGATTTTGAATTTGCTAAATTCTGGCAGGTCAACCCTGACGAGGAACGAATAAGATTTGCATTTTCTGACTGCATTAACGAGATTTTATCGGAAATGTGCGTTACCGGAATGAATCTGAAATCCATTGAGGACGTGAACGAATTAATTTCGTTATTCAGTGAAAATTTTGAATGGCATCTTGGTCTGTATGATTCGCAGGATTTATATTATGAACTTTTGAAGCCTTACGGGAAAAAACTCAAAGATGAACCCGAAGAAATTAAAAATTCACTTTATAAACTTGGTAAGACACTGAAATTTTCAGACGAAATGCTTTCAATCTTAAAATAAAGTAAAAGGAGAAAATAAAAGTTTGTTTTCATTTTTCAATTTTGCAAAGTTAAAGGAATTTATTTTGCGATATGTTCAGCCTTCGTTGTATATTCGGGGGCTTGAAAATTTCACAAAATATTGGAAAGTTGCGGACGTTAAGGACAGAGGAATTTTGATGCTTGTTTTTGCACCGATGTTTATTTGTCTGGCGGGACTTGGATTTAGCATAGTGTATTTTGTGCTGTTTGTACTGCCTTCGTATTTTTTCAGTTTTATAGGCTGGGCATTATTGACGGCGATTTTCGGAGAGGGAGCAAATTATTTTTATAATCATTTAACAGGTTCAAAAGTAGTTGAAAATAATGATCCCGAATATATCGACGTTCAATACACGGAAAATAAAAAATAAAGAATAAAATGTCAAATGAAAAATTAATAAGATTCAGCATAACGATACCTGAGGATTTATTAAAAGAGTTTGAGAGCAGTTATTACACGGAAAATCGTGAAAACAGATCCGAAGCAGTTAGAAATTTAATGAGAAGTTATGTATCTTCGGAACGTTGGAAAAATAATAATCGTGAAGTTTTTGCAACAATTACGATCGTATATGATCATCATCTGCCTGAATTAACACGGAAATTGACGGCTGCACAACATGATAACGGAGACGTGATAATCTGTTCTCAACATGTTCATTTGAATCATGAAACCTGCCTTGAATGTATCATAACAAAGGGCCTCTCTGAAGATATTGAAAAGTTCATTGAGGCTCTTAAAGATATTCGGGGAATTAAAAGTCTGAATTTTAATGTGAGTGCGGAGATTTAATTTTTTACAATATCGGTAAAGTCAGACCAATCTTCTACCTTGAAAGCTCTAATGTCTCGGACACTTTTTTTGAACCAATCAATGCCGGATAACTTGTTAATGGCTTTATATACTGTCGTCAAACTGTTTTCCTGACTTTTGTTAATATAAACGCTGCCCTGTGTCCATTCAAAGCCCACACTTTCAAGTTCCTGCCTTATTTCATCATAAGCTCTGTTATAAGGATCGCCATACTCTTTTTTTAAGTCATCAATTTTCAAATCAAACGCTATTGCATACATGTTCATTTCTCTCCTTTCTTGACTTTCTAATGATTATATCATTTCACGCATTTTTGAATAACAGCGTTCAGGGAATTAAAAGTCTGAATTTTAATGTGAGTGCGGAGATTTAATTTTGTTTGCTCGCTGCCCGTAAATGTTTTATGCGTTCCCTTAGAACATTACCGACAAAATTTTTCTGATGAATGCACAAATCGGACGTGTAGTTCAAAATTCCGGCTCTGCATCCTCCCTGACATATCGGCAAAAAACAACATCTTGAACATGCTTTAGTTAAAGAAGTATCGCACCATTTATCCATGACATCATGATTTACTATTCCATTCAAGATGTCACCAACTTGAGCATAAGAATCTTTCATTGCCATTGTGCATTTTATGAGTTTTCCATTGGGTAACACTACAAGGCTTTTCGTTGAACAGGCGTAACATTGCGTCCTTCGTTCACGCAGGGAAAATGCTTCTAAAGGTGAAAGAAATTCATTTTCAACCAATACCTTCTGAATCTCAAACCATTCTTCCCAACCTGTATTTTCTGATTGAAAGCCCTGACTGCTGCTGAAAATCGGATATGAATAAATCGTGAAATTACTCATGCCGTTAAAATTTTGTTCCCTTAAATATTTGATTAAGTTACACACAGAACGGTAATTATTTTTGTCATAGTTCAATCGTAAACTGACTTTTAGACCTGCCTGCAATATATTTTTAATATTATTTATGACTAATTCAAATGGTTTTTCGAGAGACACATAATTTTTCCTTCGCTCGTATTCACTTGAATCCCCGTCTAAAGTAATCTGCAAAAGGTACAAATTCCACTCATTTTTCATTTTTTCAATAATTTGAGGACTGGCAAGCGAGGCATTTGTAATCATAACAAAACGAATTTTATCGTCAGTCAATTTGTTTCTGAGTTTCTCGGATATTAAATCAATGACTTTCGTATTCATTAACGGTTCTCCGCCAAACCATTGGATCGTACATCTGCGGTTTTCAACATGATCGATAATAAAATCTGCGGTTTGTTCTGCGGTTTTCAAATCCATATATTCATGACTGCTCGCACCTTCGTAACAATAAAAACATCGTGCATTACAATCAAGAGTGGTTAAAATCCTGTAAAATGAAAATTTATCATTGAGAATGCTGTCGACACGTTTTTTATTAATTGCATCATATTCATTCAAAATGTAAGGAACAAGAAAACCGTTTGAAACGAGAGCGTTTTTTACGTCTGCTTCAAATTTGTTTTCATCAAAATTTTTCATGTTCCGATAATTTTCAGGAGTAAGTTCGGCGATTGAATTACTCAATGTGTTAAATATACCAATTCCGTCATTATCCAAATCAAAATAATAATTAAAAACTGAAGGTTTGTATTTCATAAATATTCCTCCGTAAATCAAGAAAATTTGGCTGCAACTTTGCCTGAAAGTAAACAGCCAATGTTTTTTACATTTCATTAATGACCCCAAGCACCGCCGCATTGGTTGCAGTCTCCGCCGTCCATTATGCAATCGCACGTTGCTGCAGAAGTGTTAATATATTCCATTTTCGCTTCTTCGTAGACTGTCATAAAATTCACCTCCTCTCTACTAATAAAAGAAACATGCGCCAAATTTTATTTTTCTTAATAATGTGTAAAGAAAAACAATTCAGCGCAAATTTTTGCTTCACACATAATTCTCATAATCAAATTATCTACTCGTGTTATAATTAAAGTAGGATAAAATAAGATTGAGCGGTTTTCACCGCAAAATCATGTGTTAGTACTTTCATCTAAAATATATTATAACACAGGTTTTTTATCCTTGTTTTTTTATGTTTATAATCTGTTTTATTTTTCTATACCATGAAAAAAGCCTCCTCTCATGAGGGGAGGAGTTAGCAGAAGTGTTAAAACTTCGGGGGAGATTTCACGCATTCTTAAATAACAGCGTCATGATTTTGACAACTTCTTTTCCTCGTTCTGTTGCGGATTTAACTAATTCTTTGGGCGGTGTCTCTTCACTTTCACGAAGTTTCATAATTTCGCACAAAATCGAATTTAAGTCAGGGTCATTCGCAAATTCCGGCATGAAACTTAAAATATCAAGCACTAAATATTTTACGGTTTTTCGTTCATCTTCAGAAAGCCACGAACACAAAAATTCTCCGTAATATTCAGCTCCGTATTGTGTCGGAAGATTTAATAATTTTTGTGCTTCCAGTCTGAAATTATCTTCTTCGCTCAAAGCAAAATATTCATTCAGTCTCTGTCGCAACGGTTCAAAAACTCTTTCTTCGTCAGCTACTATCGAAGCACAAATAAATTCAAGCATGAACGAAGCGATTCTATAAGTTTGTGAAAGCTGTGTTCCAAGCGGAAGTTCAAGCAGCAAAATTTTATCTTCCCAGTTATATTCACGTCCCGAAATTCCTAAATCGGGTAAAATCTGCCAGCCTTCAACCTGTGCCGTATCAACGATTAATTTACGTTCTTTTCCCGTAAGTTTTATATTTTGCGAGGTGTTGAACTTCATTAAATCACCGATTTTTCCAAGCGTTGTTAATAACGGTAAATCGCTTCCTTCAGGTCTCAATGTCGAAATGAATTTTTCAAAGTCCGGGCGATCCTGAATATTTGCTAAATCCGGTGCAGGTTCTTCGGGCTTATTCGCAACTAAAAACACTTCCCAAGAATCTACCAGCGTTTTGAAAATCCCTAAATCCTCAAAGAAATCCGGAATTTCTACGCTATCAGAATCTTTTTTTCCGAGACTGATTGAAGGGTTTGAAGGTTTATAGGAAATTTTTAACGTGCTTCCGGGTTTCTTCAAAACTAATCCGCCCTTGCATAAATCTTTATAAATCGGTGTGAACTTTTGCAAGGCTTCTTCAGAATGTGAAATTTCGGGGTCTCCTTCACGTCGTAATTTTTTCGCTGTCCTTGCGATTGTAAAAGCTACGGCAGAGGGTAAAGGCAACATTGAATTTGCGTAGGAGTTCATTAAAATGTCGAGCAGACCTTCGGGAACTGAATTTAATTTTTTACAGAGATTCAATAAATCATCATTCGATAACCAGACTTTAATTGCAAGCCACGTTATGAAATTTATCAAATTTTCCCTCAAGACTTCCCACCTTAATAACGGCAATAATCTGAAAGCCTCGTTAATGCAAATTCCCAAGTCCAATTTATCAACGATTGTCCTTCGTTCAATTCCGAAAAGCCATATCGTAGGATAACAAATGTGTAACGGAGGTTGAATCCTTGCGCCTGCAAGCCACGTTAAATAAATTCCTCGTTGCAACGGTGTCATTGATAAATAAGATTCCGCACCTTCAGCGGGCAATGCGTCATCTTTTTTCGGAAATTCAACGGGCAATGTAATATCTATACATGACGGCTCCGGAGTTGAACATTCGCCGTTTGACCAATAAGACGTAGCACCTGGAATCGTTATATTTTCGAGTTGAATATTTCCAGTTCTTCCGCACCACCTCAATAAATTTGTCTGTGCTTTAGGTTTTGATTTCTGTTCTGTCGAAGAAAGTCCGTAGGGAGATTCTTCGCCTGCCGGAGCATGAGCGGAATACGTTGCACCTGATGCCATATCAGGATCTGTTACTGGTTTAACGGATAAAACAAAGCCTGGTTCTTCAGAATCATTAATTTCTTCGTCAGGTAAATCAAGAGTTTGATTTTCAAGATTCTCGTTTTCAGTTTCAGATTGATTTTCGGGATTTTCGTTTATATTATGTGCCGACTGTTGACGAAAGAACGCCCCCACCGCAACAAATACAAACAATCCTATTACAAGATAAATCATGAAATTTTTTCAGCCTTCTCTCACAAGATTTCCATTTGATATTTTTTCAACATTTTCACCGGATTATATGACAATTTCGCTTCTCTAAGTCCGGGTTCTCCCATGTCTTCCTCACGATTTGCAAATTCGTATTTTGAAGCCTGATTTTTCAGAAACATGTAATTTATTGCCTGATAACTTCCTGCGTATTCACCAAATGCCTTTTCAAAATGTACGTCGATATTTTTTTCGTCAAGCTCTTCGGCGATCGTGTAAGCTATG
>JAFSKE010000045.1 GCA_017449135.1 Synergistaceae bacterium | reverse complement strand
TTACTTGTTAGCGGAAGACTTCACGTTTCCTGAGGTTTTCAAAAATAGGTTCGCTATGCGAGCCTTTTACTCCAAAGTTTAGCTCCCGTTAATTCGGGAGCTTTTATTCACTCCTAAACTTCCTTCTCGGTCTTTAGCGGACTCGGTCTTTAGCGGAGGGGAGCAGAGGTTTTTTGTAAGGGAGTCAGGTTATAAATGTGTTCGCTCTGTAATATAATTATCAACAAGATTGTAAGAGGAGCGATGTAGGTATGATGACATTAACAGCACGAGTTGATGAACATGATAAGGCTATTTTTACTGCCATCTGCGCTTCAATGGGGATTACGACATCCGCCGCAGTAAATATGTTCGTGAAAGCCGTAGTACGGGAACATAAAATCCCGTTCGAGGTTAAGGGAGACTTGGAACTCAAAGATGAAATAATTGAATCGATGATTGAAGCTAAAAGAATAGCACTTGATCCGACAGTCAAAGCCTATGATGTTGAAGAGGCATTAGAAGAATTAAAACGATGAAATACCGGCTCTTTCTCAAATTTGTGTATGCCATTAAAATTAAAACTAGCGGCTATAACTGAAATTCATTCATTGAAATCGCAGTCCTACACAAAAATGAGAAAGAACCGATTTTTTGTCGTCTTTTCAAAGTAATAATTGAAGCTGAGCTGGTAATATTGAATTTGAGCTGGTAGTGAAGCCTAATAACTTTGTTACTGGGATGGTTAATAATAACAGGAAAAGATGTATTACAAAAGTTTCACATTTACTGTGTAATATCCGAAAACATTTTAGGAGGGTTATTATGCAGAGAAAAAAATCTTTGAAGTCATTACACAAGACAGCCAATATTAACATGCGCATTGCCCCTCAACAAAAAGCTGAGCTTGAGTGTTTGTTCGGAAGCCTTGGCATGAGTATTGCACAAGCTACTAACATGTTCTATGCAAAGGCACTTTTAGTTGGCGGTTTGCCCTTTGATGTACGAATGCCAGAGTATAATGACGAAACAATTGAAGCAATGCAGGAAGCCTTAGACATTGAAGCTGGAAAAATACCGGCAAAGCGTTATCATTCTGCGCAGGAATTGTTCGATGCAAACGATGCGGATATAGCGGCACATGCTTAACGTTATTCAGACTTCAAAATTCAAGAAAGACTAGAGTTTCTTTAATTTAAGCTGGGGCTTCTTACGATGATAGATTATTACGGAGGTATAGTACTGAAAATTTAGAGCTCAGATTCAATTTTAAAATGTTGGAAACCTGATGATTTTTTATTGGAGTTACAAAAATGGAATTGACACTTGAGAAAAATGATTTATATAATCGCGGCATGACACTGCTTCACGATAATTTAGGCACTGTAGGTGCAGAGACTTTTATCGCGATGCTGAGAAATACGCAATACGACTACACTGAGTGGAGGCGAGAGGCTTATAAAAATACAACAGTTAGGGAAATTCTCGAAAGAGCCGAAGAGTATGCTAAGGCTAACCCATATAGAGGAAATCCTTCGACAATAGCATGAGCTAAGCTCCATAAATACCGGTCTCTACAGGAAATCTGTAGGGTCTGGTTAAGTGTACTCAAAAATAATTAAGTGTTAAAATTTGTAAATCCTAAATGCTGAACCGACAGAGGGGGCTTCTTATTGCCCGAATGTTCCGACAATTAGGGGCCGTGCAAGAGCCTACATAATAATGCTGTGAAGCTCACAACTTTGTAAGCGGGGGACGGGACATTAGTTTTCCTCTTGATTTTTCTCCTAAAATAATATAGAATTTAGGAAGAAAAAGTATTTTTAGGAGAAAGGTTAATGCGTTCTTTTGATTACGGAAAGTATAACGTGTGGGACAATGAAATTTTGAGTTTTTTAACTCAAATTCACGAGTATAAGGCTAAACAAGAGCTCTATTCCAAGCAAAAGCCTGCTGAACTTAATCGTCTCATTGATGTGGCTAAAATTCAGTCTGTTGAATCATCTAACCGAATAGAAGGGATAATTACTTCGCGCATCGGGCAGATTGTGCGGGAGAAAGTTACGCCCAGAAATAGAGATGAAAAAGAAATAGCTGGGTATCGAGATGTTCTGAATACTATTCATGAAAACTATGAATTTATTCCGATTAACGGGAACATTATCCTACAGCTTCACAGAGATTTAATGCGCTATTCAGAAACCGGCTTGGGCGGGCTTTACAAGGCCACACAGAATTATATTCAAGAAATACGAAGTGACGGGACAAAATTTATACGCTTCACGCCAGTATCCCCTATTGAAACAAAGCCTTGTATTGATGCCATATGTGAGAACTATAGGAAATATGGAGATGGAGCCGTGCGTGAGAGAGATGAGAGCAGAGCCGCGCACGATGGAGCCGCGATTATAAACTCCTTACTCATCATTCCGATATTTATTCATGATTTCCTTTGTATTCACCCCTTTAACGATGGGAACGGAAGAATGAGCCGATTACTGACATTACTTCTACTATATAAAAACGGTTATGAAGTCGGTAAATACGTCAGTATCGAAAAGCACATAGAGAAAACAAAAGATGCTTATTACGATGCCTTAGAGGAGGCTTCAATCGGCTGGCATGAAGAAAAAGAAAATCCGATACCGTTCATAAAATATATGCTCAGCGTTATTCTCGCCTGCTATCGAGAATTTGAAGACAGAGTAAACATTGTGTCAAAAGACAGCGCATATGACACGGTGAAAGCTGCCATTGAAACTACTCAAATAGGAAAATTCACGAAGAAGGATATTGCAAATATCTGTTCAAGCATCAGTGAAAAATCCGTTGAAGCTGCAATTAAAAAATTATCAGATGAAGGATATTTGAAAAAGTACGGCAGCGGACGCGGTACATTTTACGCACAAACTCAATAGCTCACAACTATAGCGGGAAAACACAGACGGAGAGTTTTTAACATGTCAAAAGAAACTATTGTGCAAATTAGCATGGACGCAGACTTGAAGGAACAGGTCGAAGAATTATACCGCAGCATGGGAACATCTTTTGCTGAGGCTGTGAGAATTTTTGCGAAGCAGAGCATCGAAGAAAATGCCATGCCGTTCACGATTCGTGCTCCTAAGAGAAATCACGTAACATTAGGTTATCATATTTCGGCTGATTATCCTGATGAAGAAATGACGACATTAACGGCACAAGTTGACGAGCATGATAAGGCTATTTTTACTACCATCTGCGATTCAATAGGGATTACCACATCTGATGCTGTGAATATGTTCGTGAAAGCCGTAATTCGGGAACATAAAATTCCGTTCGAGATTAAGGGAGACTAAAATGCGAAAAATCAATTAGTGTGGTGATACGATGAAATTAATTCTTTATTTTAGTGCCGAAAAAGGAAAAACGGCAAAGATAGCTCAAGATTTTGCTAAAAAACAGCAAGAAGTTACACAAGAAGTTACAGTCCTTGAAATTAAACCGGAAGTTCCTTATACCTCCGCAGACTTGCGGTATATAAACCCATTAGCCCGTTGTAACAAAGAGAAACTGATGAAGAAGGATGTGCCGTCAGAAACGAAAGTCCCAGATTGGGAAAATTACGATGTCGTTTATCTCGGTTTTCCCATATGGTACGGAGGCGCGCCGAACATCATTAATACATTTTGCAAAGGGCTTGATTGGACAGGGAAAAAAGTTCACATCTTTGCGACATCTATGACAAGCGGCATGGGAAAGACGGCAGAAAAATTAAAACCGTTTTTGAATGGAGCAGAAATTGTAGATGCCAAAAGAGTGAAGTCGGCAGAAGAGATGCAAGATTACAGTCATGACGGCGGAGATAAGTTCCCCGCTAAGAACGATAGAGGTTATGACTGGTGGCTGAATAAGGGAACGCTAAGCGCAAACAAGCCCTAAAGGCCGTCAAAATCGCGTCCAGCAATCTCAGCCAACCTCAGCAATTCAGCTGGATTTTACTTTTTAATTTTTGAAAAAACACTTGACAAAATAGGGAGGGGAATTAGAATGGAAATCAAAGCGATCGACCACAACGTGAACATCCTTGCGATGCAAAAGAACGGGAAAAAGTATGGGATGTGCTGTGCCTGGTGCACCCAGGCGGGAGCAGACAAGCTGATCTGCTGCGTCGGTCCGCAGAGCGCCACCGGGCAGGCTATGGAGAAGGGGGACATCGTGGGCTTCTCGAATCTGAACAAGGATCAGAAGATGATCGCCTTCCAGCTGGGAGACCTGCAGAGGCATTCTTCGGATACGGATAAGCTGGCCGGCGTGGATCACATCGTGGATGAGGGTGCTATCCTGATAGGGGACGCCAGGGCGCAGGTGAAGTGCCAGGTGATCGACATCCTCCATCTTCCTGGCATCGAGGCGGAAAACGTGCTTTATCTTCAAATGCTGAGCGGAAAGGAGAACGGTGGCGATGCCTTGCACATAGCTGACCTGCCGATGTGAGATGCGGATAGATTTTGAAACGATCGAGCCGGTGACGATGCCCGGGATGAACGGCGGTTCGGGGGAGATGACGGTGCGGATGGTGAACGATGAAAAGTACAGGATCTGTACGACCGTGCTGCATCCGCACTCGTCGATCGGAATCCACGCCCAATCCTCCGGCGATGACATGAACATCATTAATACATTTTGCAAAGGGCTTGATTGGACAGGGAAAAAAGTTCACATCTTTGCGACATCTATGACAAGCGGCATAGGAAAGACGGCAGAAAAATTAAAACCGTTTTTGAATGGAGCAGAAATTGTAGATGCAGTGAAGTCGGCAGAAGAGATTTAATCCCAATCGTCCGCCATATGAAACGGCTGACGGGTATTTACAAACAATTACAGGGATGCTCACATAATCTAGGAAAGCAACGAAAATAAAGAGGTTTTTTTTATGAAAAAGTTTTTATTGTTTTTATTTATTTTTGTAAGTCCTCCATTTGCGTTTGCCGCATCTGAAGATATTGTATGTTTTAACGGAATTTTTGCAGGCGTGAAAAGCGGAGATGTCATATCTTGGAAAGGAATTCCATTCGCTAAGCCTCCGGTCGGGGATTTGAGATGGAAAGCCCCTGAAGCTCCGGACAACAGTTCCTCAACTTCTTCAGCAGACAAGTTTGC
>JAFSKE010000044.1 GCA_017449135.1 Synergistaceae bacterium | reverse complement strand
TTTGAAACTATCTCTGCAGTACGGCCCTCGTCATTCTTCGCCCCACGATGCTTTAAAGCACGATACATACGGCCACACGAAAGAATTGTGTCCATCAAGCTAAATTCTCTGCGCTGAACATTTGCAGAGGTTATGACTGAACTCGCCATGTCATCATCACAGTCAAGGACGATGGCTGGAACTTCTGAAAAATCCGGATTGTCTTTAGAAAGTTCTTCACAGACTCTCTTCCTGCGATATCCGGAAAGGATTTCAAAGTTTCCCTGATTCTCAGGGTTGTTTGACCTCGCAGGTCTCACAATCAACGGCGTTACAACTCCGTCCTGCTCAATACTGGCGTGAAGCCGCTGCATGGCTTTGCTGTCTTTATCGCTTTTGCCGACATAATCTTCTGGCACGTAAAAAGGATTGCCCTTGATTTTTGTTTTGTTATTGTTTTCATCGTAAAGGACTCCTGAAAACGGAACTAATTTGCTTATATTAATTTTTGTAAATTCTTCTGCCACTGAGAAAATACCTCCTAGAAAAAAAATTATTAAAGCGATTATAATCTATAAGAAAAGAAATTGCAAGTATATATCTTTAGGAGAATTTAGCATCGCTTAATTTGCTGTCAAAATTTTTCAATTTATGCTATAAGAGCCTACCTTCATAAAAAATAAAACGCTGAAAATACAGCAATAGTTAGCTTTCATGAATTTGTGAAGACACGTTCTAAATGATAAAAGGAAATTTTCAAGAATTTCTTAAAAATTTCCTTAAAAGTGCTGGTGCCACTGCTAGGCCATAATTTTTTAGAAATATGCCAGATTGTTTTAATCTCTGAACCGCATTAACCTTTGTATTTAACCGTGATTTTATTTTTGAAAAACAAAATCGTTCTTTAAGGTACAACACCCTTTCGGAAGGGTATTTATAAAATTTCTTACTGCATCAACATTTTCAAAATCAAATGCTTCCTGCAATTCAAGCAATGATATTAACGGGTGCTTATCCAAAAATTCCATGAAAACCTCAGCGCAAAATTTAGGAGGCTGTGGAAGTATTTGGCCGTTGCTCATTTCTTGAATTATTGAAACAAAATCTTCATACCCTATTAAAATTCTTATTAAGGCATTCTTATCATCACATTGAACTAAATACGCAGGAAGCGTGTAAATTCCAAGTTCTTTAGTTAAGATTAAATCATGGTTTAGGGCATTTTCTGCTGAACCGTCATTATAATGCTCTAAAAATTTTTCTGTGTCTATTTTACTCTTTCTGACAACATCCAGTATTTCATCACGTTTCGTTGTCTGTCGGCATTCAACAACAGTTGCATATCTCAAATTATATAAAAATAAAGCTGCTTTGCTTTTATCGGTTAATTGCGCTGCTTTATAAGCCAAATTTAATGGTCGCGAAGATGTATGCTCTGGAGAGAATAAATGAAACCCCGCCATATTAATAGGCATACCACTGATGGCTTCTTCGCTTTCGTAAATTTTTGCAAGATGCTCATTATATCTTTTGAGAGCAAATTCTTCACCTATTTTGAGATCTTCCGGATTAACAAGCCGGTAGACATCAGGAACCAGTACGCTCATTATGTAGCGAAATTCAATTTGAAAATGTGTCTCAAGTTTTCTGAATGTCGGCTCATATTCCCAAGACAACCCCATCATGGGATCCGTAAATGTTGTTATTCTAATCATCGGTCAAAAGTAAACCCCCGAACTCCCCAAGTTTTTATATCTTCATACATGACATAAATATTTTCAGGAGTAATCTTCAAAATTTTATTATAAATTTTTACTATTTCCGCTGAAAGAGCATTATAACCACTATGATTTTCATTGCCGAAAATTTTAGCTTCAATATATGCAAAAGGCGCAGAGTTATCGCCTCGTAACCAGATGTGAGAATTATTTTCAAAAATTATCATGAGATATTCTTCACTTTTTCCTGGTACAAGTTCAATAGCTTTTCCTAATGCAGCTTTGATTCTTTCTTTCTGTTCATCTGTAACAGCTATATTTACTCTCGAAATAATGAACGGCATCTATTTGAAATCCTCAATCAGTCCATCAATAATTTCTTTAACGCTCTTGATGCTGTGAATAAAGCTGATCCTGTTGCCTAATGAAACATAACCGTTGTCCATGTCGCCTTCAAGCATCCCGACTCGAAGACTACCAAGCCCACCGGCTTCACTTACAGCAGCAGCAAGTTTCGCATCTGTGAGCCACACCATTGGCCCCTGAATAATCGGTTTTTCAATTCCTAAAATACTACAAATTCTATTCTTCATTGCTTTTCAGCTCCTTCATTAAAATAATGAAATCATTATAATCCTTTGCAAATAAAAAACAAGTATGAAGAAATTTCTTTGTAGCTATATTTTATATAGTTAAAATATTTATTGAAGTTAAACTATACACTCTTCCCTGAAAATGCCTCCTAATAGAAAATTTTTTCGGTTATAATCGATAAGAAAAGAAATTGCAAGTATATTCCCGAAAATTTTCATTACTTCTTTCTATTAATTTTACGACTCTTCTGAGCTTCTTTGCGTGCTTTTTTCTTTGTTTTTTTATCCTTTTTAGACGCTGAATTTATAAGTTCTCCAGAAAGCATAAGATTCATTCTTTTAATTATACTGCCGATATATGAAAACATTTGCTCTTCAAAACGCCAGAAAGCATTTTTTTTCATTTGCTCGTTCAAAAATTCTTTCAATGTCATCAAAAACGGCTGCATCATTGCTGGAGCTGCAGAAATATAATCATCAGCTTCATTTTTATCTGTAAATATTAAAGCGAAATAAGCTCCCAAATAAGACACGTTAATCTTGCCGTCTGAGAATACGTCCTCTAAGAGTTGTTTACGGCTTTTTATTATTTCATCAAGATCGTTATACTTGTAATAAACGAAATTAGATATTGCCAAACTGGCGAAAGCTCTGCAGAAGTGATAGCCCAAGCCCTCATCGATATCAGTCTCGTAATCGAATTCGTAGCACCAGTATAAAATTTCCAGCCACGAGTTTACAGAATAAAATCCGCCAAGATATGTCCAAAATTTACGTGCAAAAGATTTATAATCCGCAAAGTTCAGATTATCAATATAAATAAAAATAGCATCGCCATTTTCTCCGTGTGAATAATGAATTGACTGATTAGTGCGAAAGTCTATTTTAGTGCTTAGTTCCTCAGCAACTTCAATAAGGTCTTGCGTCAACGTTATTTCAGTTAAATAATAAATTTTAGGATACTCAATGCTTATCGGCGGCATGACTTCCTGAAATTCTTTGATGCATCTCGGTATCCATTCTGTTCTTAAGAGCTTGGGCGTAATTTTTTCAGTTTTTTCAAAAAAAAGTGATAAAAGGGACTTCTTTTCCTTGTAATGAGCCACTATCACACGATCAACAGCTTCTGTGTATTGATTTAAAATTAACTTGTTCATGATCACAGCAAACTTCTTATCGCTGTTTTCATAGCATTCAGTTGACGATTCGCCATTTCAAGCCTTTCAGTGAGAATTTTATTCTCAATTATTAATTTTTGATGCAAATCTAAGTTTGCATATTCAAAAGTTTCTGTAATCGCATCAAGTTTCGCAACATTCTCCGGCTTTACGATAGCAGCCTCTGCCGTAGTCTTTATTTCCGGCTCTGTCTCCGCCGTAGCCTCTACAACTGGCTCCGGATTGGATTGCACAGCGGTATTCTGCGTCTCAGGGCGCGTCTCAGGAATAACCTTTTCTTCCGGAATATCCTGTACAACGGCCCTCGGCTTTTTCACAGCATCCGCTTTAGGCATTTGAAGCTTTTTTCTCCACTTATTAATAGTGGTTGTGGAAACTTTAAATTCATCGGAAGTCAATTCATCGCCAACTTCATCCGCTCTAGCCAGAATTTTCAGCTTCTCTGGCTGTGTATAGCCGTTGATTGTTACGGTCTCATAATGATTCTCTC
>JAFSKE010000043.1 GCA_017449135.1 Synergistaceae bacterium | reverse complement strand
GTAATTATTGATGACGGAGCAGATTTAGTCGCAACGGTTCATCAGGAATTTCCGGATTTCATTCCCAACATTTTAGGCGGTTCAGAGGAGACTACATCAGGTGTTAAGAGATTAAAAGCTATGAACTCGCAAGGAGTTTTGAAGTTCCCGATGATTGACGTAAACGACGCTTTGAGCAAATATTTATTCGACAACCGTTATGGAACAGGGCAGTCAGTTTGGGACGGATTTATTCGCACAACGAACATGATAGTTGCCGGAAAGACCGTTGTAATAGCCGGTTATGGCTGGTGCGGTCGAGGTGCTGCAATGCGGGCTGCGGGCTTCGGTGCTCATGTCGTAGTAACTGAAATTGACCCTCACAAAGCCTGTGAAGCCTTAATGGACGGTTTCAGAGTTATGAGCATGGAAAAAGCCGCTGAAATCGGAGATATATTTTTGACATTCACGGGAAATATTCATGTAATCAGACGTGAACACATCGAAAAAATGAAAAACGGTGTAGTTTTAGGCAACGCAGGGCATTTTGACGTTGAAATCAGCAAACCGGATTTATTAGCGTTGTCGGAAAAAGTTGAAAAATTGCGTGATAACATCGACACTTACGTTATGAAGGACGGCCGGAGAATTAATTTGCTTGGCGAGGGACGTTTAACGAACTTAGCATGTGCCGACGGACACCCGATTGAAATCATGGATTTAAGTTTTTCGTTGCAGTTAGAATCAGCCCTTCATATTTACACTCACAAACTCAAAGCCGGATTATATCCAGTTCCTGAAGCCACCGACAGAGCCGTAATGGAATCGAAACTTGCTGCGTTAAAAATCGAGATTGACTCAATGACCGATGAGCAGGTTGAATATATGAAGTCTTGGCAGGAGTAAAAGATCATGGCAACGTTATTCAAAGATGTATTAATTCTTGATGGTTCCAGGATAAAAGCCGAGCGTGTTCATATGCTTGTCTCAAAGGGGCGGATTTCGCAGATTATTAACGTCAACGAGAATCCCCCAAGTGCTGACAAAATAATTTCAGGACATGGGAAAATGGCTGTAATTCCTGGCTTTGTGAACGCTCATACACATGCTGCAATGGTTTTGCTTCGTGGACTTGGCGAGGAATCTCCTTTAATGGAATGGCTGCAAACTAAGATATGGCCTGTTGAGGAAAAATTAACTCCTGACTACATTTATTGGGGTACTTTGTCTGCAATTCTTGAAATGTTATCAACGGGAACGACATGCTTTGCAGACATGTATTTTGAAATGGAACGTGTCGGCGAGGCAGTTTTAGGAGCAGGAATCAGGGCAGCATTGAGCAGGGGAATAACGGCAGGAGAACCCGGAAAAATCGAAAAATCCTTGCAGAATAATCTTGACTTGGCACAAAAATTTCATGGCCGAGAAGGGTTAATTACGGTACAAATAGGTCCTCACGCACCGTATACCGTTCCTGTTGACAAAATGAAGCTGATAACGGACGCTGCAAAGTCTCACGGATTGGGAATACATTTTCATTTTCTTGAAACCGAAGGGGAATTGAAAAATCTCGGAATGTCTCCGGAAAAATATCTCGATGAGACTGGATTAAATTCAGTGCCTTATTTGACACTTGCCCATGCGGTATATTTAGACCCTTCAACAGATCTCAATCCTGATAATGTAACATTAATTCATAATCCCAACAGTAATTTGAAACTTGGGAGCGGAGTAATGAATCTGAACGCATGGCTTGAACGTGATTTCCCTGTAGCCTTAGGGACGGACGGAGCCTCAAGCAACAACCGGTTAGACATGTGGGAAGAGATGAGAACAACTGCATTGCTTCACAAGGGAATTAACAAAAATCCTGTTTGTGTTTCGGCACAGGAAGTTTTGAGAATGTCGACATACGAAGGAGCAAAGGCCTATGGATTTTCACAAAAGGGAATGTTGCAGGAGGGCTGGGTAGCGGATTTAATTCTCGTGAATCTTGATAAGCCTCATTACATCGGAGTAAACGAGGAAAATTTAGGAACATATCTTGTTTATGCCGGAAGTTCTGCTGACGTAGCAGGCACAATGGTAAACGGGAAATGGCTTTATAAGAACGGAGAATTTCCGACGCTCGATAAAGAAGAAATTTTGTTAAAGTCGAGAGAAGCAAGGGAAGCAATAACGAAATAATAACCTCTCTGTCAACAAGTTGACATCTCCCCTTAAAAGGGGAGACAATGCCTCTCCGCTTGCGGGAAGGGGAACCGTGAAACGGTGGAGGGGTTATCACTTCACTATTATATTTTCATACAACACTTTTACGGCTTTCGCATAATCCTTGTCATAAACGCCTAAGATGATGTTAAATTCGTCAGCTCCATAATCAATAACTCTCAATTCAATATCTGCATTTGAGAGAGCTACAACAATTTTATCGAGTATTCCCTTGACCTTCATAATTCCGTCGCCGACAACAGCAATTAACGATAAATCTTTAGTAACTGTAACGGATAAAGGATTTACTGTTTGTTTGATGTCGTTAAGGATTTCATTTTTTTTCAGGTCAAATCTTGGGTTTTTGAGGCATATTGATAACCTGTGAATACCTGTAAAATAATGTCTTGCTGCAATGCTGTGTTTTGCGAAAATGGCGAAAAGTTTATCCTCAAAACTATAATTTTTGTTTAGTCCGATTTTGTGAATGTTTATGAAGTTGAAGTTATTATGTCCTGTAATGCAGACAACGGGGCTTCTTGAAACATTTTCGGGAAGTTCGTGAGTTATGAACATTTCGTCCCCATCAGAGCCGAAAATACTTTCAATTTTCATGGGAATTTTAGCCTCATTAAGGAGCATTGAAACCTCATCTTTGACGATGTTAATTCCGATGTAATTTAATTCGATAGCTTCACCGTAAGTTATGTGTCTTACGATTTCGGCGTTAGGAATGACGTTAGGGTCTGCACTAAAAATCTTAGTGGATTCGCTCCATTTCTCGAATAAATCGGCTTTAACGGCACAGGCAATCAAAGCTCCCGAAGTATCGCAATCTCCGCGAACACAGGTTTTAATTTTTCCGTTAGCGTCAGTACCATAAAAACTTGGAATAATGGCATTATCAAGGAATTTTAATTTGTTTGAGGCAGCATTGAAAGTTTTTTCTTTGTCAGGTTTTCCGTCTTTATCGAAGAAAATCATGTCAGCGGTATCAACGAACTCCCAGCCAATAAATTTAGCGAAAATCCTTGACATTATAAATTCCCCTCGACTTGCGATATAATCGAGATTAACGCCTGAAACAAGGGATTTTCTTACAGCGTCAATTTCAGCGTCAACGTCAAACTCAATTCCAAGCCCCGAAACGATTTCTTTGAAACGGTAGGAAATTCCCATTAAAACGCCCTCAAAGTCTCTATGTTCGACGTAATTTGAATAACACAAATAAAGCATGTCAGTAATCCCTAAACTTTCGTCGTTAGCACCTGGAGCGGATATTATGACAAAACGGCGGTCAGGATTAGACAATATAATTTCGGCGGCTTTTTTAACGTTGTCAGGGTTTGCTGCGGCATCTCCTCCGAATCTCGAAACAATTAAATTACTCACTTTCAACACCGACTCTCATAAAGTTTTTAATTATTGTTATGGTAAGAATTTTAACACATTAAGAGTTTTGTCTGCGAATTATATTTTCTTTTCGGATTTTTTCGTTTTTCTCGGCAGCTTCGATAAAGCGTTCACGGTTATTGTCAATACGTTCCTGATTTTGACGTTCAATAATTTTTTTACGTTCGCTGATTTTACGAAGTTCCGAAGATTTTTTCAGCATGTCATTATGAGAGTCCCAAGTTTTCATTAAAGAGCTATGGACACTTGATTTAGCGGCTTCATAAAGATCCATAGCTTCAGCTTGATTTTCGGGAACTTTCTTTTCAGTTTTATTTGGTAACTCGTCCCAGATACTGCCGAATTTGTTATCGACTTTTAGATTGCTCATGATGCTTTTGCCTCAATTAGAGCGTGTTCAATGGCTATAGCTAACTGGTCAACGCACGAAGTTCCACGTGTTCCGCATTGATTTCCTTTTAATAATTTTACAGCGTGCATAGCGTCAGACCCTTCCAACAATTTCACTATAGCACTTAAATTACCCGGACAGCCTCCGACGAAATTAACGCCATAAAGCCTGCCATTTTCAACATTAAAAGTAATTTTTCTTGCACAAACACCATTAGGAACAAAATCAAATTTCATAATTAATAAATTCTCCTTTCAAAATTTCTATTATATCATTTAATTTTACGGCAGAACAGGCGAGATTTCTTTTTTCTGCACTGCCATGAGTATTACGCAAAATCCCGGGAACAAACTTTTTCAGTAAAACTACAGCTTTATGTTCACCAAGTAAAATTTCGGCTCTTTTAGCGAAGTTAATTAATTTTTCGACACGATTAACTTCTCCTTTGCAGAATAAAAACGGGTTAAACAATGCCCCTCTTGCAAGCATTACAGAAACACAGCCCATTAACAAATATTCTTGAATGTCGTTTAATGTTTTGACATCACCGCTGGCACTTATTAAACCGGGAAAATTTTTAGCACATTCACCGACAATATTTTTATCGGCGAATCCTTCATAACGTTGTGCTTGTGTACGGCCATGAATACAGACGTTATCAGCCCCTGCATTTAATAAAATTTCAACAAATTTCAGAGTATCACAATCATTTTCGAGTTTACGGATTTTGACCCAGACAGGAAGATTTAATTCTTTTAGCGATTTAACCATGTTGAAAGCAGTTTCAGGTTTTTTCAACAAAGCCGAGCCGCTCCCGTTTTTCGTAATTTTAGGCATAGGACAGGCCATGTTAATTCCGAAAGCCGAGAAACGTTTACATTCCCGCAGTACGCATTCAGCACCTGAGAGCAATATTTTCTCATCATTAGCAAATAACTGAACGACCAAAGGAGCTTCAAATTCCGAAGTTTTCAGCATGTCGAAAGTTTTAGCATTATCATGATTCAGGCCTGCACAGCTAATCATTTCGGTATGAGTTAAAGCTGCCCCCAAATCCGAAAAAAATTCACGTACAGGAAGCGTTGTAATTCCTGCCAGAGGTGCGAGACATAAATTATTTTTGAGTTCAAGCCCTCCGATCAGCAATTAATTTCAAGCCCTCCAAAGTCAGCCATTTATCAACATAATCAATAGTGTGTGAAACCTTAGCGATTAAACCTGCGTGTCCACCGGTAGCGACAACTTTAGCATTATTTAATCCCGGTTCAGCTTTAATCATTTCAATTATTCTGTCAGTTAAGCCGGCATTCCCGAATAAAATTCCTGACTGTATAGCTTCTTCTGTGTTCCGTCCGATTACGCTTTCAGGGATTGACAAAGCAACTTGAGGAAGTTTAGCAGCTTTTGAGAATAAAGCCGAAATCCCGGAATTTAGTCCCGGAGCAATCGCACCTCCCAAATAATCGCCATTTTCAGATACTACATCAAAAGTTATGGCAGTTCCGTAATCTGCAACAATCAGAGGTTTTCCGTATTTTTCACGGCCTGCAACGGCATTAATGATTCTGTCAGCACCGACCTCACGGGGATTTTTGCACAAGATTTTAATTCCTGTGTCGATTTTTGAACTTACCTGCAAAGGCTCAACGTTGAAATAATTTCTGATAGCTTCATTCATTGAGAAATCAAGCGACGGAACAACACTTGCGAAGGCTGCGGATTTAATTTCCGAAGGATTTATATTTTTAGCGGCAATAAGATTTAGAAAGTAAATTCCGAGTTCGTCAGACGTGTGCAGAATTGATGACAGTCTCCAATGAGCGATTAATTCATCACCGTCAAAAACCCCTGCAACTGTCGTAGTATTTCCAATATCAATAACGAGTAACATTTTTGTTTAATTCACACTCCCTGCAATATATCCGGTACTCCAGCAGACTTGAAGATTGAATCCTCCGGAAGGGCCATTCAAATCCAAGACTTCACCGGCAAAATATAAATTATCGCACAATTTAGATTTCATTGTCGAGGGATCTACTTCCTTCAAATTAACGCCTCCACGAGTTACAACGGCATTATTGAAGCTCCACAAGCCATTAACGCCCATGCGAATATCTTTTAGAAGTGCTGCAAATTCTTGAATTTCATCATTAGAAATATATTCAACGGGTTTATCTTCGGGAATGTCTGAAAGTTCGAGAATTAATTTCACTAAATCTCCTGGAACAAGAGTTCTGACAAGACCTGAGAATTTTTTACGTCCTGAATGTTTGTTGATTTCACGCTTAATTCTGTCAATTAAAATTTCGTTAGTTAGTGTAGGCTTTAAGTCGAGAGAAAACTCTAAATCGCCCTCCCAGTCAGGAATATGAGAGCTTAAATCCATGACGATAGCCCCGCTGACTCCGAAATTTGTAAATTCCATTTCGCCGAATCTCTCATCAATTTTTTTGCCGTTAAGAATTACATTTAATCTGACATTTCGTAAATTGCAGCCGCTTGCAAGTTTGACCCAAGTTTCTTTAGTTTTTACGGGAACTAACGCAGGATATAATTTCGTAATCGAGTGTCCGCATTGTTCAGCGAATCTGTAGCCGTCGCCGGTTGAACCTGTTTTCGGGTGAGATTTTCCGCCGGTAGCGATAATATATTTATCAGCACAATATTCGTTATTGTCAGTAATTATGTAATCTACACGGGAATTTTTGACTTTGAAGGCTTTAACTTCAGTATTACGCATAATTTTGACGTTAAATTTTTTACATTGCATTATGAAAGCGTCTAAAACACGTTGAGAACCTCCGGAGACGGGGAAAATTCTTTTGCCTCTTTCCTCGACAGATTCAACTCCAATCCAGCGAAAAAATTTTACAGTGTCAGAAGGAGAAAATTTGCTGAATGCTGAATATAAAAATTTCCCGTTATCGCCGTATTTTGAGATAAAAACATTCATGTCGCTTTCAGCATTAGTGAAGTTACAACGGCCTTTCCCTGACAATAATAATTTTTCGCCGACTGAATAATTTTTTTCAGCTATAGCAACGTTTTGTCCAAGTGAAGCAGCTTTCACGGCAGCCATTAACCCGGCAGCTCCCCCGCCAATAATTAAAGTGTCAAATTTTTCCATTATGTTAAAATATAATCTCCTTAATAAGGTATAAATATAAATCGAGGAGGGATTTGTTCCTCTCCTCAATCAGCTTACCGCCGACGTTTGGAAACTGACACATAAATGCACCAGCGTCCAATTTTCAGCAATAAACTGAAAATGCCCGAATATTTTTTCATGTCATACACCTCCTCTCAATTTGAGAGTATCTGCGGATCAGGCAGACTGAAAGATTTTACCATAAATAAAAAAAAATCTCCCAGTTTGATCAGAACCGGTAGATGCCTTTGGTGTATAACATGAATTTTTATATTCGAACGAATTAATTATAGCATAAAAATTCCCCAACTTAGTAAAGGTCGGGGACGTTCTTTTGGGATTACACATTGTTTTGGGCTTTTTTAAGGAACTAAATTATAGCATAAAAAACTCTCTTAACTTGGTCGGAGTTAGAGAGCTTTTGTTTGTAATGGATAGATATCTAAGTCGTATTTTAACTCAAAATCATTAACGCTTCGAGTACTGTCTCTTTCCTCTTGCACCCTTCTGGCCGAATTTCTTTCTTTCTACCATTCTTGGGTCTCTCGTTAATAATCCTTCCTTCTTTAATGCCGATCTGAAATCAGGGTTCATCTTGATTAATGCTCTTGCTATCCCTAATTTCACAGCTCCTGCCTGTCCCGTCAATCCTCCGCCTGAAGCATTAACGAAAACATCGACTCTTCCTTCAACACCGACTGTCTTTAATGATTGATAAACCTGAGACTGCCATACTAATCTCGGAAAATAATCTTCGACTGTACGATTGTTGATTTTAATTTCGCCGTTGCCTGTGCAAATTCTTACACGTGCGAGAGCGTTTTTGCGTCTGCCTGTTCCCCAGATATATTTATCGTCTGCCATGATTTCTATTAATTCTCCTTTGCAAATTAAATTTCAAGAGCTTCAGGGTTTTGTGCGGCATGAGGGTGTGAAGAGCCTGCGTAAACCTTGAGTTTGCTTGCGTATTTCAATCTGTTTCGGGGCAACATTCCTTTCACGACATGATGAAATAATGCTTCGGGTTTCGTCTTAACTAAAACGCCCCACGGGGTTGCTCGATAACCGCCCGGGTGTCCGGTGTGATAATGCCATGTTGATTGAGAGGCTTTGTGTCCTGTCAATTTAACTTTTGCGGCATTAATTACAATAACATAATCTCCTGTGTCAACATGAGGTGTGTATGTCGGTTTATTCTTTCCGGTCAAAATTTTTGAAATCACCGCTGCAAGACGACCTATTGATCTGTCTGAAGCGTCGATTAAGTACCATTTTCGCTCAATCTGGCCGGGTTTTGCTAAGTATGAACTGCTGCCAGTCATGATAAAAATTTTATTCCTTTCACTAACATTTTATTTTTTCTCTACGAACGGGGGCATGTCCGCATGAATAAGTTATTATTTTACATTAATCAGGCGTTTATTTTCAAGTATACCGGGTAATCTTCCACGCTTTGCAACGGGTTTTCCGTTTACTTCCTTCAAATCCATTGTCATATCCATAGGGACTGCGTGAGCGATGTAGCTTCCAACTCCGAAAACATCTGCTCCGGCGTGTGCGAGTTCTCTAATTCTCGCAGGATTTAATCCGCCTGAAACTACGATTTTGACTTTATTAAAGCCTGCACTGTCAAGCCTGTAACGCATTTCTTTTACAAGTTCTGCCGTAACTCCGCCTCTTTCGCCAGGTGTATCAAGTCTGACAGCTCCCAATTTATCGCCCAAAGCCTCGCACAATCTCAAAGCCTCTTCGCACTCATCTTTGAAAGTGTCAACTAAAAACGTTCGGCCGATTTCTGGAGGTAAAACTTCGTCATAAGTTTTTGCAAGTTTTACGGTGTCTCCCATGATTAAAACTGCTGCGTGAGGAATCGTTCCGAGAGGTTCACGGCCTATTAATTTTGCCCCGAGAACACAGCTTGCACCTGCACAGCCTCCGAATTTAACGGCTATTGCTTCCATTACGGGAGCTATTGCAGGGTGTAAATGACGTGCTCCGAATGACAAAACGGCCTTCCCCTCAGCAGCTTCTACACATTCACGTGCAGCCGTTGCCCAAGCGCAGGAACTTGACAAAATCCCCAACAAATTAGTTTCATGATAACCAAATGCACCGTAAGCACCTCTAATTCTCATGACAACTTCTTTAGGGGAAAAATATTCTCCTTCGGGCAATGCTTCGATTTTTACGGGAGCGTCTTTTAACAACTCCAAAACTTCCGAAAGCCCGGCAAACATTCCCGTTGTTCTTGTGAAAATTTCTGCGGTTACGGGAGTGTCGAGAAGGTTTGCGGATCTTAAAACGTCTCTTGTGTTAATGAAATAAATATCTGTTGTTGCACCTGATTTAATTTCGTCATGTGTTGCCGAAAAAAACCTGTCGGGATTAACTTTCAGATTTGTTACGTCGTTAATTGAATCTAATAATTTCATGTCTAATTAATTAATGAATACAATCAAAAATGAAGTTATCATAAAGATTGACGCAAGACAAATTGTCATTTTTGTAAGCGGTGTAAATCTCTGCCACTGACCGGAATCAGGTTGAGTGCCTCCGCCGAAAACTCCCGAAAAACCGCCCTGTTTACGCTGTTGAATAAGTACTGCCGCAATCATCAAAACTGAAACGATTATGTGAATGACTGACAATAATATTTTCATTAATAAAACTTTCCTTCCTGTTTAACCTGTTTTACAAAAAACGAACAAAATAATTTCTCTTTGTTAATATTATAACAAAAGCTCACGAAAATGTTTTAATTTGTCCCGAAATACCTCAAGCCCAGCATTGTAATATCGTCAAATTGAGGAGCATCGCCGGTAAATTTGTCAACTTCTTTTTTCATGTTGATTAAAAGTTCGTCAATTTTTGAGTCAGTATATTTATTGAGGTCTTTAATCATTCTGTCAGTTCCGTAAAGTTCTTCAGATGAGTTTGTAGCCTCTGCGACACCGTCAGTATAAATAAATAACACATCGCCGGGATTTAATTCGATTTCGTAATTTTTGAATCTTATTTCCTCAATGGTTGCAACGGCGGGAGTATGTTTATCTTTCAGAAGTTCAAACGAAGTATTATCAACACGTTTCAAAGCCGGATACTCATGTCCTGCGTTTGCTGCGGTGATTTTCCCCGTCTCAATATCTAAAATTCCAAGCCATACAGTAACGAATAAACCTGCGTCATTACCTTCACATAACTGATTATTGACATCGTATAAAATTTCCGAAGGTGTACCGCCCATTAATGCACGTGTTTTAATAAGAGTTTTTGAAATTACCATGAATAACGCCGCCGGAACTCCTTTTCCCGAAACGTCGGCCATGACTAAAGCTAAATGTTTATCGTCAATGAAGAAGAAATCATAAAAATCTCCTCCGACTTCTTTTGCAGGATTCATTGAAGCATAGATGTCAAATTCTTTTCTTTCAGGGAATGCAGGGAAAATTCTCGGTAGCATATCGGCCTGAATTTGTGTAGCAACGTTTAACTCAGTGCTGATTCTTTCTTTTTCAGCAGTTATCGAAGCAAGATTGTTGATGTAGTCTTTGAGCGATACAGCCATAGCATTAAAACTCTTAGCAAGGTCGCCGATTTCGTCATTGTCATAAATTTTTGCTCTGTAATCAAGATTTCCGCCCGAAATTTCCTCGACATCATGACTTAACGAAATAATCGGGTTAGTTAAATCCTTCGAGAATTTTCGTGTAGCTACAGTAACAATTATGGTTATTAATATGAAGGCAGCAAGGAACAGAGACATCATGAAAATTATATTTCTCTGAACCGAACGAACAGGGGCTAAAATCACGCTTTCAGGCATTCTGACACAAAATTTCCAGCCGTTGCTCTCGATAGGCGTATAGGCATAATAAATTCTGTCATCAGTCAGCGATACATCAGTCTGTCCCGATAAGATTCTATTCACAACTTCAGCATTTATCCCTTTTTCACTTGATAAACTGTTTGTTTTGTCGGAAGCGTTTTCGTTGTCAATAATATTTCCTTTATTATCGACTAAAAACGCATAAGAAGCCTTATCATCGCCCAAATCAATTTCGACAATAGCACGGTATAAATCAGAGATTAAAATATCCATTCCCATTGCACCGATAAATTTATTATTATCGTCATAGACAGGAGCTGCACAAGTTATCGTTAATCCTCTGTCGTAGATGTCATTATAAATATCAGTGAAGCAGACATGTCCTAATGATTTAGCTTTTGTGTACCATTCAGATTTCAGGTGATCGTAAAAAACTTCGTTGCCGTTATCAGCATTCAAATCCGATTGTCTGTCATATGCGACTAATAAGCCCGTTTCAGTTCCGAAATAAATTGTAGTGATTACATCTTTTTGTGCAGTCATTAAAGGTTTCCATAACTGTTCAAGATTTCCAAGTAAATTAACTTCAAAATCTATATCTTTTACGTTTATGGTATTGTCTTTTAGTGAACGGCTGATTGCTAAGATACCGGCATACTTCGCATCAGGAACAGGTACATAACTCTTAACGAATTTTTCGGGAGTTGAATACATTTCGTGAATAGAATCGGCGAAATTTTTTGTGTATGCGGAGAATTTCCCAAGTTCTGATTCTGCGAGATCTGCCTTGTTTGTAGTGATGTTGCGGAGGTTTTGCTCCATTTGTTTTGTAAGAGCATTCTCGCTGTCATTCCTGATTCTCAACATGCTTAAAATTCCGATTGCAGACGTTAAGATTAACGCAACTATCGAAATTGTAAGCACCATATTCTGAACTTTTCTTCTGATAGGATTTCTTTTAATCATGACACTACCTTATAATTTTCTCTGTAATCTCTTATGACTACGGGATTTTTCGCTGCATAATCATAGAGCTGCTTTGCAAGTCCGCTGTCAAGTAATGATTTAATTCTGTCCATGTCGATTTTAGCGAAGACTCTGCAATCCTTGCATAAACCGATAACATTTTTGCCGTCTTTTTTCATAACTCTGAAAGGCCATGCAGAGCATTCAAACGATTTATCTTCTTTGCTCATGATACAGCCCTTGCCTTTGTTGAAAGCACAGAAAACTTCTTCTTCGCTGTCATCGGTCTTATATTGATCGTCAACGTCAATCATATAGCCTTCGCAGCCGTTATTGTTGATTTTCTTGAATTTCACGTCGGGATAATTTGCCTTTAATTTTTCGATTTCTTCAGGCAAAAACACCGGACTTTCCCAAAGACTGCATCTTCTGAACGAGCAGCAGAACTGGCATTTTGCACAATCTTCAGGACTTAATAAATCTTTCAAAACAGACATAATAACTAAAAATTCCCCTTTCTATAGGACAACATGTATTTTATTTTCCCCTTCGATATAGAAAAATGAAGCTCTCAACGCTCTGTGCTTAATTATTTTCAGGCTTACGATGTCAAGAACTCCCTCATTCTTGTTAATCTTAAAGGGATTATATTTTACACCTTTGTATTCAAATCTCATAGAGATAGCATTTGAATATATAACGCTGACTTTAATTTTAGTGTCGGGAATGGCATGAAAAATCCTGATTGATAACTCTTCGAGACAGCTTTGAGTTTCAAAAATCCGTTTTAAGTCGATGTGTTTAATTTCTGCGGCAGCCTCTAAAATTTCATTGACGTTATCAAGATTTTCAGTGCCCTGATTTAGTTCAAATTCAGCATCATATTTGATGTCGCACCAGCTCGGCAAAATAGGTTCAACATATAACAAACTTCCGAATAAAATATTTGCAGGCAGACCGATTAAAATTCCCGTTGCAAAGTAAGAGAGCATGTAATCAGGTTTTACACATAAAATTGACGCAGCAATCAGCAATAAAAAATATCGGATATAATGTTCAGGCTTCTTAAAAGTTATACTATGAGAACGAGAGAGATAATGCCAGCCGTAGAACATACAAAACCCCGTAGCCATAACGCACCAGCATTCCCATAAAATATCGCTTAAAGGTTCGGACATTGCGATTGACGAAATCACAGTCCCTAAACAACAGCCCATAACGCCATAAAATCCGAAAAATAATCCTGTTATAAACGGCATAGCATTTTTAATTCCTGCGTAATTGGGCAAAAAGTCAGTCATAACAACAGGAATATCAACTAAAGCATAAATGAAAGCTATTGAGACGATGAGAAAAATTTTTTTGCTTGTCTTAATCGGGTGTTTTTGTTTAAGTTTCATTTCATGAGGCGTGATAAGGTTTTTAATGCTCTTGAAAAAGCCCGGTTCCATAATTAAAAGTCCAAGAACGATAAAAATACTTCCCGCAATCCTTAAAGGTGTTACAGAGTCCGTAGCAGTATCGAAAATTTTTGATATTAAAGGCGATATAATCATTGTCATTACAATTTCTGACGAAAATATCAATGACGTATTTAACGGACTGACGTATCTTTGAGCATAAATTTGAATAATCGCATAAAGTCCTCTAATAAAGAAACTTATGTAAATAACTCCGACCCAGAAATCTTTATTCGTAGGCAATGAGAATTTTATACCCGTTAAAACAGCCTCGCCTCCCCATAAAATCAAAGAAAACACGAAACAGAAAAACATTTGTCCCATAGCTAAAATTGAAGGGTTTGAGGATTTAGCATAACTGCCGACATTGATTACATAAATAGCGAAAAAAACATCAGCGATTAAGAGATACAAAATTCCTATATTAAAGAGACCCTTTATATCTGCGTTTGTCATTAACAAAAGCCCTGTTAATACTGTCAAAACGCTTATAATGCTTAATTTATTTGGGAATTTACGTTTTAGTATGGCATCAAGCAATAAAACAAATACAAAATATGATGATAAAACTGCTGATGTTATGGCGGGATCTACATCTCTTAATCCCATAAGCATAAATAAATTAAATCCTATTAATTCCGATGATAGTATAGCACTTTGAAAAATCTGTCTGACATCAAGCCTGAAGAGTTCCCCGAAGAAAAACGCAAATATCATTACAAAGCCGATTAAATTTGTAATACATAAAAACGCAAAGTGTGATAAATCCTCTGGCACTCCGGCAAGAAATATATATTGAACAGCTACAAAAAATGTTATTATGAACAGCGATATATTAGCTTCTATTTTATTCACTTCTAAACCTCCGCCAGAATAAATTTATCAATCAGGAAATCAGGCTTAAATTCCGTCTTTATCTTTCTTAAACCTGCAACGCCTAAATCTTCCTGTCTGTTTATATAAAGATAATCAGCACAACAGTTTCTTAAAAATTCTCCGACTAAAAAGCCATAAATTCCCGTTATGTTTCTGTCAGCTTTATTAACAATGTCGGTGTAACAGTTTTCGGAAAGAGGACACCCGAAAAAATATCCTTTTACAACGTCATCAATAAATAAAACTATTCCCGAGATTTCGAGTTCGTTAAAATATCTGAAAGCCTCGTAAATCTCTTTGTTTTCAATTTCGAGATAAGCCTGATGTGTCGGGTCTGTGTCGATTGAATTTTTGTTTTCAAGCCATTCCTGTTGAAATTTTAATATATCAGCAAAGTATTCGGGTTTGATTTTCTCGGTGCGAAATCTGCCGTTGTATTCCTTCAAAAATCTGTTCAAGTATTGACGTTTTCTCGCCAGTTCGCCGCCCTTTAAGGTTGATAATTTTTCGACTTTGTAGACGTATTCGGCATAATCCCTGCTGGGTTCAACAATGAATTTATCAGGAAATAATTTTAGTACAGTGTTTTTAGCATGTTCGGTGAGAGTTTCAAATTTGACTTTGCAGTTATGTGAATGAGCATCATCAAAAATATTTTCGAGAGCATTTATTAAGCCGTCGGAATTTTCATAATCTCCGAGAGGGTATAAATAAACTCTTTCGTTTTGATTTCCCCTTTTTGAACGCAGAGTGTAGAGAAAATCATTTTTTTCGCAGAACATGTCGCCGTATTTGTCATATAAAAGAAACGAGGAGACAAAAGAATGTTGACAGGAATTTTCGCCGTACTTAAAAGTATAATCGTCAATCATGGTTTTCATGTTGAAATTAATATTTTGAAAATCAAGTTTTGAAGTAGTCATTTACTTTTTTTACAATACACTTCCAAAGAAAAACTGGAGCGGACGACGGGATTTGAACCCGCAACATTCAGCTTGGGAAGCTGACGCTCTACCGTTGAACTACATCCGCATGGTCAAGAATTTTATCCTAACATTAAATTTTTCGCAAGAGTTAAGCTAAATTTTTTACGATATGAACTACCCCCGCTCATAGGAGTTGGGGCTTCCTAATTCATCGAGGTCAGCGTTGCAACATTTTTGTTTATGTTCCCGTCTTACGTCCTCTCCAAAGGCGTTTGGGTAAAAAATTCCCTGCGTTCCACAGGTATTTTTTGACAACAGAATCATATTTTTAGCTGCGTGAATGTCTCTGTCTTCTTTGTAACCGCACTGACATTCAAAGATCCTGTCTGAAAGTGTAATGTCTTTATTGATTTTTCCGCACTTAGGACAGGTTTTTGTTGTAGCTATATTTTTCGGCAAAACTACAACTCTCTCGTGTTTAATTAATTTTGCTTTTACAATTCCTAATGCTGAATGCTGTACTGTTTTTCCAAAAAATCCCTTTTGCCAGCCGCTTAAATTTTCGTCCTGCATGTAAACTTTCTCATGCTTGAGTAATTCATTCACAATTTTGTTGGCTTTATCTTTTTTTCTGTTGTCAAGTTTCTGATATTCTTTCCTCAATAATTTTCGCATTTTATATCTGTTGCTGGAACCCTTTTTTCTCTTCGCTATCCGACGTTGAATTTTTTTAAGGCGTTTCGTTTCTCCAACAAATACTTTTATTTTCTTTCCTTCTGATGTTGTTATTGAGGTTTTTATTCCCATGTCTATTCCGATTTCAGGTTTGTATTTTTTCGTTCCACCTCCCTTATGTTGAAATGTTGTAACTGCAACGTAATAACCGTCAGGGAGATTTAACAATTTTGCGTTTGCAAATTCAATTCCCGATATGTCAAAAAACTGCTCTGCTCCTTCAATTTTTATCGGACGTTTTATTCCCTGAATCTTTACATGTTTTTTATCACAGAATTTATAAGTATTCCCGTATTGCTGAAGATTTATTGATTCGTAATTTGACTTGTATTTCAGACTTCCGATTTTTCGACCGTGTTTTTTCATTACTGAAAGAGATTTTATGTTGTGTTTTATGCCTTGAATTACTGACTGCTTCATTTGTGAACTCAAATATTCAAGCTCACGGATTACGGGCTGTTTATCCTTGTCCAATCCATGAACCGTTGTTATTTTGTAATCATATTCATTAATTTCGTTAGAATTTGAAAACGTTAGTACATCGTTATACAGCCATTTAGCTTCAACAAAAATCATTTTCAGTTGTGTTTTTTCAAATTCATTGAGGTGTGAAAAATCTATTTTTACTCGAAAGACTCTGCAAATTTGACTCTGCCTTCTCAGCCGAGTCTCTTTACCTTTTTCACGAATCCTGTTATTTTTCGCAAGTCTTTTTTCTTCCGTCATTTTCTTTCATCGTATGTTATTATACTATGTTATTATACATAAAAACGCAATTCATCTCTCACTTAATAGACGTGGGCGTCTTCTTGCGAATCATGATAAAAATATAAAACACAAAACATAAAAAGGAGAATAAAAATTTATGGCATCACAAAATAATTCGCTTGGTTATATCATCGTTGAAGGTTCTGAAATTCAGATAAGGGGCGGAACTCTTATCACAGATGTAAAAGGTTTTCCGTTAGATTTTTCGAGAACAGATCCGTTAAGGCCTGAACATCTCGCAAGAATTTTATACGGCGATTCTTTCGGGAAATATGCGAAGGAAAAATTAATTCTTGAAAGTCTGATCGACTCAATGGAGCTTGAGCCTCAATTATGGATTTGCAATGATAAAGATATTTTAACGCCGTTAAAACTCAGAACGAAAATTAAAACTGTTTTGCTTGAAGAATCTCCCCATGTTCCTTTGGATTCTGCGGGACATATTGAGACAACAGCAGAGCCGGCAGTGTTTTTAATTCAAGTTTCAATGAACGGCAATCCTTTGAGGGCTGAATTTCCTGATAACACACGTCCTGATGAAGTCCAGCAGGTCGGCGATATACTCACTGAGGCTTCGCAGACAATGAATGTTCTTGAACCTTTTACGAGGCTTCAGAAGGCGTTAAACTTTCTTGCTACGGGAGCAAAATAATTAATCATGGCTTTTGAAGGTGTCAGAAATTTTTTAGCTCGTCAGGTTACAGGCAGTGTAAAGGTTTTCAGAATTGACGATTTTAATTTGGATTTACCCGAAACACATAAATTAAAAAGTTCGGTCGAAGTTACTCATTTTAAGCCGGAGTTAAAAATCTCAGTTTCAAAACCTTTTGACTTTAACGGCGAAATTGAATGTACTGCTAAAAACGTAAAATTCATGTTAAATAATTCTGTTCGGACAAAGAAATATAAAATCAAGAAATATTCAAAACATGATATAAACGTACAAAAATTTTCGCTGAATAAAAAAATCAAGACACAGAAACCGTTGAAGCAGATTCAGGCATTACCTCAAGAGAGACATAACCTGATAAAATTTCAAAAGAAACGTCCGAATTTAGCAAGCAACGAAATGATTTTAGCCTGGTATTGGCCTATAGTCGATAAAAGCGTGATAAAATTAGTATTAAACAAACAGCGTGGAACTCTTTTAGTCTGGTACAGTTCCTCAAGCCGTCATAATAAAGCAAGGGGAGTGTATTTAATCAGGCGGTTGGGTTTGGGAGAAAAACCTGAGTGGCGTTGGGTGTAAAAAATTAAGTTTTTCAGGGGAGTTATTTTTTCAAAATGAACGAGGCTATTAACACATCGGCCGGCGTAAATGTAGAAACTGGGGAAATCGTCGAATGCACAGTCGAGCAGATAGTACCCTACGGAGCTTTTGTAAGAATTACTAAGAACGGAAAAAAAGGAATGATTCATATTTCCGAACTTTCTTACTCATTTGTAAAAGATATTAGCGAAATTCTGAAGATTTCAGATACAGTACAGGCAAAAATAATCAGGATTGATGACAGAGGAAGAATTGATTTATCACTGAAACAAGCCTCAGAACCTCCGCAGCCTCAAAAATTTGTGAAAAATTCAACTCCTTCGACAGCATCATCAGGCGAGATAAAAATTCGGGAGAATGTCAGGCCTGTTCGTGATTTTTACGAAATGAGGGAAAAATTCCGGGAAAGTAATCCCGAAGAGGCAGATAATTTTGAGAAGAAAATCGCTTCATTCTTGAAAGTCAGCGATGCTAAGATAACAGATCTCAATTCACGACAATCAGCGAGGTCTGGACGAAATGCACGACGACGCAGGGAGCATTAAACGTAATGGCGGGGGATTATCTCCCGTTTTTTGCGTTCGTGAATATGAAAATAAATTTGACAGATCGTTAATAATCTCCTCAAAATTTTGTAAACATGGCTTTACACAGGTTTTAATCTGTAAACCATTATCGAAACACGGGAAACCTTTTCCGACAACATATTGGCTGACATGTCCATATTTAATAAAACTTGCAGGAAAAATCGAATCACAAAGCGGAGTTCATGAACTTGAAAATTACATAAATTCAAACGGACTAAAAAGCGAATGGGTAAAATATAATTTACTTCATCAGAGAATAAAAATTAAAATGCTTGGAAAAAATTTGTGTAAATTCATGAATAAATATCACAATAAGATTTTCAGGTCGTTAATACGTTCCGGGATTGGCGGAATAAAATACGATAATGAAAATGTTTATGTTAAATGCCTTCATCTTCAGACGGCTTCATATTTGGGATTGGGATTTCATTTTGCTGAAAAATGGCTTAAGGGAAAAGGACTGTGCGGAGATTTTGAATGTAATGCGGTAAAATTAAAGTAATTTTTGAAGGGGGCTACTTTAAGATGTACGAAACTGATTTAGTTTTTTCATGCGGCGAAGAAAATTTTTTGCCCGTTGTCGATGTCTGGATCGTTATTGACGTTTTAAGGGCTACTACGGTCATGACACGATGGTTTGAACTCGGCGGAACTGAATTATATCCCGTTAAAACTCCCGACGATGCAAGAAAACTCGTCCTTGAATTAAGGGATAGAGGCTCTTCACCTTTGCTAATGGGAGAAATTAATGCTCTTCCTCCTGAAGGTTTCGATCTCGGAAATTCTCCGACACAGCTAAATTACGAAATTGTACAGGCTCATTACTGCGGGGTTATGTCAACTACAAATGGAACTGTTGCATTAAATGAGGCGTTTATGTCGGGCAGTCCGGTTATTGCGTCAAGTTTTAGGAATTATTCAGCTTGTCTGGATCATGCTTTGACACTTGGAAATAAAATCGGGTTTTTGTGTTCAGGCAGAAAAAAACGTCCCTCATGGGAAGATACTTTGTGTGCTGGAGCGATAATTGACAGGTTAAATTCACTTGGTTATGTTCAAATGTCAGACAGTTCAAGAATTGCCCTGAATTTATGGAAAAACAGAGACAAAAATAATTTAGCCGATTTCGTCAAACAATCCGAACACGCTAAATATCTTGAAAAAATAGGCTTTGACGATGATATTAAATTTGCCTGCGAATGTGATTCTTCAACCGTTGTACCGATGTTGGAAAAAAATAATTCACACATAATTTTGCAGAGCGTTTCCGGAAGTGCAAGACCTTATAAAACTTTTAATGCCTTGTCATTTCACGATATTTCACCTAAAGAAGAGCCGACATCGCCAAAAGACCCTTTCGAGGAATTATTAGAATATACTAAAGAACGGAGAAATTTATAAAATGAAAACTTTATATCTCGATTGTTTCGCTGGACTTGCAGGAGATATGTTTATCGGAGCATTGTTGAATTTAGTTCCTGACAAAAGAGTTTTAAGCGAGGGAATTAAAAAATTAACTGATTTAGACCCTTCAGAATACGAATTAATTATTGAAAATACAACAAAAAACGGTATTTCCGGAATTAATTTTGACGTACATACTCATCATCATCACGAACATGAACATGATCATGAACACGAACATCATCATCATGGCAGAAATTTAGCAGATATTGAGAAAATCATAATGTCAAGCGGACTGTCTGACCGTGTGAAGATTGAAGCGTTAAGGGCGTTTTCGATTCTGGCGGAGGCTGAAGCTCATGTTCACGGAACTACGATTGATAAAATTCACTTTCATGAGGTTGGAGCCGTTGACTCGATTATTGACATCGTAGGAGCATTTATCTTAATGGAAGCTCTGAACTGGCCAAGAGTTTTATTTTCAAGCATTAACACGGGTTACGGGACTGTCGAATGTGCTCACGGGATTTTGCCTGTTCCTGCACCTGCTACGGAATATTTATTACACGGGTTGCAGATTTTCTCGGATTCAAGGCTTGAACCTATGGAAAGAACTACTCCGACGGGGGCATTATTGGCAAAAGTTTTAGCGGCAGGATTTTCAACAATTCCTCCGGGAAAAATTATTGCTTCGGGCTTCGGTTTCGGAAATCATGAATCTAAAGACATTCCAAACGCTTTAAGAGCCTTATTAATCGAAACAGGCAACGAAATTGACGGCTTAATTCACGAAAAAATTTCGGTGATTGAGTGCAACATTGACGACATGAATCCTCAAGATTATGAAGTTGTCAGCGAAAAATTATTCATGGCCGAAGCCTTAGACGTTTGGACTGAAAACATAAACATGAAAAAAAATCGTCAGGGACTAAAATTATGCTGCCTCTGCAAACCTGATTTCGCTTTGAAACTCAGCAATATAATTCTGAAATTCACAACTTCTCAAGGCGTAAGAATTAGAGATTATGACAGAGTCAGGCTCGATTGGAAGATTGAGGAAGTCGAAACATCGCTCGGAAAAATTCACGTCAAAATCACTAACTTAAACGGCGAGATTTTAAGGAAAATTCCCGAATATGAAGACATTAAACGTTTATCGGAATTAAATAATATGTCAATGCTTGAAGTAAGAAATTTAATCGCAAGGGAAATATAGAAAACTTCCCCGCGAACGGAGAGACTTAATTTGCGGATTTCAATGCTATTTGAACCTCAAGAGATTGAATTTCTGCTCTCAACTGAGATTTAACGGTTTCGTCAGTCTCACGGTTTAACTGCTGTCTGATTGAGTCTCTCTGTTCCTTCAATTTTTCGATTTCATCATCGCTGTCATCAGAGCTTGAATTTTGCTGAACGTTTACAGGCTGTGATGTCTTTGCTTCGGGCTGTTTGTAATTCACTTTCAAATTTCCCTCGTCATCGCTTGAAACACTGTAAATCCCTTCAACTTCTTCACCGACAGGATTACTTTTATCGTATTCATCAATGTTTTGTGTTTGAACTTCCTGTGAAGGCTGCGGCTGTTGAATTTCATCAACTTTTTGTGTCTCCGTCTGCTTTCGTATCTGATATTGTTCAGAATTATTCTGTATTGAAGAATTTATGTTTTGAATGCTCATAAAATTTCACCTCTATAATTATTTCGGTGTTTTATAATAGAAATTAATTTTGGAGATTTTAAGGAGAATGTTATTTGTAATGCGAAAAATTTTTTTCACGGTTTTAATTTTAATTTTCAACATCGAAATTTTATACTGTGCCGAAATCCCTCGTGCTAATTTAGATGAGGCCGAACGCTATTTTAATAATGCTTATGTTCATTTTATGCGGAGAGATTACAGGGAAGCTCAAATGTATTTAGATCAGTCAATTAACTCAAACACATACATGATTGATTATTACCTTTTGAGTGCGTTAAATCTTCACAGAATGGGCGATGCTGAAGGTTCTATGTCGGCTCTCAGAAGTTATCTCGAAGTCCGTCCGATGGATAGTTCTGCTCCGAGAATCGAAAATTATTTTGACGAACAGGACAGAGTTTTGCGAACGGTTTTAGGAACTGCCCCCGTACCGGTAAATTGGAGATTTGCAGAGTCTAACGTTCAATCTGAATGGAACACGGGTTATACACGGCCATTCAGTATTAAAGGACTTGGAAAAGTTAAAACTCTCGGAAACATCATAAGCATTCCCGACACCTTCGGAGATAAAATTTACATGCACAAGGGAGCTCGTAACATCGTAGCAAATGCTTTTATGGGCTCTAAATCAATGATTGAAATTGATGTCCCTTCGCCTGTTGTTTCGATTCCTATGGGGGACGGAACTTTTAAGATTTTCACGTCAAACGGTGATTTATATTCACTTGGAAAATTAACTGACGACATCGACACCATATCAGCAGATTATGAATTTACACTGCCCTCTGTTGTAGTGTCAGATGCAGATTTCATTGCTGAAAATTTCTTCGTAGTTTCAGATCCTGCCGACAGAAATATTGCTTTCTATAATCTTAGAGACTCCGAATTATTTATGCGACGCTGGACTCCTCCTTTAGGTGCAGGAGATTTATTGTTTGAGCCTGTCGCTGTCGAGGGGTTTGCTGATTGGGTAGCCGTTGCCGACAGAGCTAATGACAGAGTTTATATTGTAAATGTCATAAATCGTGAATATTTCATGATTCGAGGGGTTTCAAAGCCGAGAGATTTATTATGGTCTCAATTCGGCGAACTTTTTGTCTTAACTGAAGACGGCGAAATTTTTAACTTTACAATCGATTTCGGTACTCGGACTTACGCTAACAAATTCAGCTCCTCAATGAGAGACGGCATGGATAATATATGGTCATTGTTTAATTCTCCTGAAGGCGACATTTACTGGATTGATATGAGTGCAGCAAGAATTTATAAAGCCATTATGATCCCTTCACGTGAAGATGTGCCGGGATTTTTGAGCATTTATAATCCTGTTATTGCAAATAACGAAAATAACGAAAGTTTTATCCTTGACGCTACCATAATGACACCTTTTGTAAATTATTCTCACAATGCAAGAATCATCGCTCAATCAGTCTGGAACGAAAAAAATATGAGATGTAATGTCATGTGGCAGAGACCGAAAAATTTTGACGCTTTATTAATTCACGCCCCTGTTCCGAGAGGCCATGTTTTCCCGTTAAACGTAAGGCCTGCACAGGTTCGTTCGGGTGTCGATATTCCGACGGTCTTAATGTCGTTCTGGCTTTTGCATAAAGATACTTTAACGAGTGTAATTATCGACTCGTCAATTTCTATGACTACTGAAGATATGTTACGGCTCTTAAAATTCTGTGTCTTAAACGGTCTCGAACTCGATATTTATGCTCGTGAAATTCCTTCGCCGGGCTTAGTCAGGGCAAGTTCATTCACTGGAGGGAAAATAGTTTACTCAATGGCCGATACTATCGAATTACCCGTTAAAATGTCTCATATTCAAATTCAAATTCCTCTGCCTGAAGAATTATCTTCGTCAGGTTATCCGGGACGTTCGATGCTGGCTGTGTATCTGGACGCAGGGTTAATTCAGTCAAGAGCCTGGATACCGTTATACCCTGATATGTTTGATTTTGAAAGATGATTAATTTGACGGAGCTTTTAACTTGTAAACCATTGCAAGGACTTCCGCAACTCCTCTGTATAAATCTTCGGGGATTTCCTCGCCGATTTCGACATTTTCATATAATGCCCATGCTAACGGCTTATTTTCGATTATCGGAATTAAATTTAACGTCGCAATATCCCTGATCCTTTTAGCTAAATAATCTCCTCCCTTTGCTAAAACCTGAGGGGCTCCCATGATTTTACGGTCATAAATTAATGCTACGGCTATGTGTGTGGGGTTAGTGATTACAACGTCAGCTTTAGGAACGTCCTGCATCATTCGCTGCTTAGCTATTTCACGCTGTTTTTGACGGATTTTTTGTTTAATCTGGGGGTCTCCTTCCATTTGTTTATATTCGTCCTTGATTTCCTTTTTGCTCATTCGGATAGATTTTTCAAAGTCCCATTTCTGATAAAAATAATCCGCAAACGCCATAACCAGCAACATTAATGCAAGTCTCATCGCTAAATTCCATAACATATTCCAGTATTCAAGAGCTCCGACGGGTAAAGGCATCTGCATTGTTTTTGAAGATATAGGCAGATAATTTTTTATCGCCGTGTAAATCATTACTGCAAAAACACTCGCCTTAATCAGACCTTTTAATAATTCAACGATTGAACGCATTGAAATAATTTTTTTCATTCCCGTAAATGGGTTTAATCTGTCGAATTTAGGCACGAAAGGCTGACTTGTGAAAGCAAAACCGACCTGAGCAATTACCGTACATGTCGAGAATAAAACTATCAGGCCTCCCAATGGTAACCATGATGCAAAAAAATCTTTTATTGCCTCCCATGAAACATAATAAAACCAGCCGTCCTGCAACAAAGATTTATCGCCTATGTAACTCATCATGAACGTTATTAAACCCGTCAAAATTCTCCAGGTTAAAGCACCTAACATCGTTAATCCAAGCAATGCCGTTATTATTGCTACTGCTGCGTTTAAGTCCTTGCTCATACAGACACGGCCTTCCTCACGGACTTTTTCACGTTTATGCGGGGTAGCTTCTTCGGTTCTTTCTTCGGCAAAAAATTGAAGATTTATGCTGTATATCATCGCCATAACCTTATAGCTCCCAAAGCAAACTCTATCCAGCGTTCAAAATTATTAAACACTAAATCCATCGTTAAAGGCAGTACAGCAGCTAAAACCATGAATCCCAGCATTACTTTAACAGGAAGTCCGACAACAAAAATATTCATCTGGGGAACTGTTCGGGCTAAAAATCCAAGTCCTACGTCAGACAAAACTAAAGCACAATAGAACGGTATTACTATCCTCATTCCTAAAATAAATAAGTTCTGAAGCCATGTTCCAAGTGCTAAATCACCTGTCGGAAATAACGAAATTTGACCCGGCGGAACTAATTTCAAACTCTCAATTAATGCCTGAATCATTAACAAATGACCGTTCCAGCGAAAATAAAACCACATGGCCGTTAAAAAATGTAACTGTCCTAAAATCGATGTCTCCTGCTGTGTCGTAGGATCCATGATTTGAGCCATCGAAAATCCTATTACGCTTCCTGTCTGCTCTCCGGCTACTCTTAATGCAAATAACGGCAATGCTGCGATAAATCCAAGTGCTATCCCGATTAATAATTCACGGACACAAATTGCGGCTATGAATATTACTTCGTCAAAATAAATTACCGGTATACTCTCGGTCTTTATAATTCCGACTGAACATACCGTCAACATCACTGCAAATAAATAGCGAAAAGGCAAAGGGGTTAATGTCGCTGAAAAAATCGGTGAACTAAACATCAACCCCACATATCTTAAATGCAGCAGTAAATAAATCATTACGTACTGTGCAGGTAATTCAAGCCCTCGCATTTTGTTTGATTATAGATTTTTTAATGTGTCGAAAATTTTTCCGAAATATTTTCCGCCGTCAAAATCCTCTATTCTTCCCTCATCGCAGAATTTCGCAAAATCAGGATTAATCGGGATTTCTGCTGTTGATTTAATTCCGTAAGTTTTAGCGATTTCGTTCAAATGGCTTTCTCCGAAAATATAATGTTTTTTTCCGCAGTCAGGACATTCAAAATATGACATGTTTTCTACTATCCCAAGAACAGGAATATTCATTAATTCCGCCATTTTGACAGCCTTTTCAACAATCATTCCGACAAGTTCCTGAGGCGTTGTAACAATAATTATTCCCTTGACGGGCAGCGACTGAAAAACCGTTAAAGGGACATCGCCTGTTCCGGGGGGCATATCGACAAACATAAAATCTGTGTCTCCCCATTCGACATCTTCCCAAAACTGCTGTAAAACTCCTGCGACTACAGGGCCTCTCCAAACTACGGGATCATTTTCATTCGGAAGGCATAAATTCATTGAGATTATTTTAATTCCATTTTTGCTGATTGCAGGCATTATGAAATGTCCGTCAGAAAAAACTTTTTCGTGAATCCCAAACATTTTAGGTATCGAAGGGCCTGTTATGTCAGCATCAAGAATTGAACTTCTAAAACCCTGCTTCCTGATTTCAGAACTTAATAAGCCTGTTACAAGGGATTTTCCGACACCGCCTTTACCGCTTACAATTCCGATAACGTTTTTGATGTTTCCGTTTGCCGTGAATTTTTCGGGTGCTGTTCTATCACCGCATTTAGCACCGCAGTTTTCACAATTATGATCGCAATTTGCCATATAAATTTTTTCCTCCTACATTAACGCTATAAAAATTAATCTCGTTATCATGGCAAATATCCATGCTATGACACATTGCCAGATTACGACACATATAGCCCATTTTCCGCCAAGTTCCCGTTTTATTGCAGCTACGGCAGCTACGCAAGGGGCATATAACAGACTAAATACTAACAACGATACGGCTGTTAATGATGTCATGGCTGTTTTAACACTCTCACCGAATAAAACTTCAAGGGTCGCTACAACACTCTCTTTAGCCATGAAACCGTTGATTAACGACGTTGCTATCCTCCAATCCCCTAAGCCTATAGGACGCAAAACTGGAACTAAAAATCCTGATATTACGGCTAAAATGCTTTCATCAGAGCTGTCAACTAAATTAAAATATATATCAAAACTCTGCAAAAACCATACTACAATCGTTGCTATTAATATAACTGAAAATGCACGCTGTAGGAAATCCTTTGCCTTCTCCCATAAAAGCCATAAAACATTCTTGGCTGCCGGCATTCTGTAATTAGGAAGTTCCATTACAAACGGCACTGCTTCTCCCCTGAATAAAGTTTCCTTATATAGCACTGCTACTAAAATTCCTACGACAATTCCTAAAATATATAAGCCCGTCATTATTAATCCTCCGTGTTGAGGGAAAAAGGCATTCACGAAGAACGCATAAATCGGAAGTTTAGCAGTACAGCTCATGAACGGAGTTAATAATATCGTCATTCGTCTGTCTCTTTCGCTGGGGAGTGTTCTCGTAGACATTACAGCAGGTACAGTGCAGCCGAAGCCTATCAACATCGGTACTATGCTGCGACCGGAAAGCCCGATTTTCCGCAATAATTTATCCATGAAAAACGCTACCCTTGCAGTATAGCCGCTATCCTCAAGTATCGACAAAAAGAAAAATAACGTTATTATTATCGGCAGGAAACTTAAAACACTTCCTATTCCAGCAAAAAGCCCGTTTATAACAAAGCCGTGAATTACCTCGTTGACATTTATTGAAGTCATAAAAGCGTCTACAGTCTGCGTCAGGGTATCAATTCCGCCCTCTAAAAGTTCCTGAAAATATGCCCCTATAACGTTGAATGTCAAAAAGAATATCGCCGTCATAACTGCTATAAACACAGGAATTGCAGTGTATTTGCCAGTTAAGATTTTATCGATGGCCTGACTGCGTTTGTGTTCCCTGCTTTCTTTGGGCTTCACAACGGTTTGCGAACAGACTTTGCGTATAAATTCAAATCTCATATCGGCTATGGCAGCGTTTCTGTCAAGGCCTCGTTCGTTCTCCATTTGAATTATGATGTGTTCAAGCATTTCAAGTTCATTCTGTTCGAGTTTTAACTGCTTCAGGATTAACGGGTCGTTCTCAGCTACTTTGCTTGCTGCAAACCTTAAAGGCAGTCCCACACGTTCGGCATGATCTTTTATTAAATGCGAAATTGCGTGTAAACATCTGTGAACTGCACCGCCGTGATCGTTTTCATCACAGAAATCATAACGTTTTGGCCTCTCCTGATAACGTGCTATATGTATAGCATGTCGAATTAACTCATCAACACCCTTATTCTTTAACGCTGAAATAGGAATTACAGGAACTCCCAACATGTCTTCCATTCTGTTAATGTCTATAGTTCCGCCGTTTCCGCTTAATTCGTCCATCATGTTTACAGCTACAACCATAGGTACCTGCATTTCTAATAATTGAACAGTGAGATATAAATTTCTCTCTATGTTTGTAGCGTCAATGATGTTAATTATTGCTTTTGGCTTCTCATTCAGGATAAAATGACGGGAAATCATTTCTTCACCGCTGTATGGAGACATTGAATAAATGCCGGGTAAATCCGTTACAAGCGTTTCTGGGTGTCCCTTGATAACTCCGTCTTTTCGGCTTACTGTAACACCTGGAAAATTCCCTATCCTCTGCCTTGCTCCCGTTAATTGATTGAAAAGCGTTGTCTTGCCTGAATTTTGATTGCCTGCGAGTGCATAGGTTAAAATCGTTCCGTCGGGCAAAGGTTCGTTTTTGTCGTTGACATGATACTTTCCTTCTTCGCCTAATCCGGGGTGTTCGATTTTAGTGCTTTCACGCAGAGTTTCAAGGCTGTGAATTTTAGATTGTGCCGGAGCTGACGTGTCGATTGTGATTTTTTCGGCATCGTCAACTCTCAACGTTAATTCGTAATCGTGAATCCTGATTTCAATCGGGTCTCCCATAGGAGCGATTTTTATCATTCTGACTTCTGCTCCGGGAATTATTCCCATGTCTAACAAATGCTGTCTCAAACTTCCCTGTCCTCCGACAGCCTTAATAATCGCAGTTTCGTTTACATTAAGCTCTTTAAGAGTTTTTTCGGTTGTCATTAAGTCCGTTTTCCTTTCAAAAATTTTTTTGTTAAATCAAACTTTATTAATAATAATACAAAATTTTGAAAAGGCAAACATTTTTTTCAGATTTACATTGTCAGATTTTTCACCATATATTCAGTTATTGCTGCACAATTTCTTGCCGTTTCAGCTTCAAATTCCTGAAAATCTACTGTCTGCGTATCATCGGCTTTATCTGATATAGCACGGATTATTACAAATGGTATTCTGTTCAAATAACAAACCTGAGCTATTGCACCGCTTTCCATTTCGCAGCAATCTCCGCCGAAGTTTGACGTTATTTTTTCTTTTTGTTCCTTCGTCGATATAAACTGATCTCCCGTGCATATTCTGCCTTTTATGACTTGAAGTTTCGGAAATGTCGCCTGTACTGCTTTGAAGGCCTGCTCAATAAGATTTTTATCGCTCTCAAATGCTACTTTCCCTGTGTAGGGGATTTCACCTCGCTTAAAGCCTATCGGGGTAACATCGTAATCATGCTGGACTACATCAGAGCCGATTACTATATCGCCGATGTTTAATTTGGGATTTAACGCCCCTGCAACGCCTGTGTTGATTATGCAGTCGACATCGAAAACATCAATTAACATCTGTGCGCAAATTCCTGCGTTTACCTTGCCCATTCCGCATTTGACGATTACAACATTGACATCATCAAGCCTACCGACGCAAAATTCCATGTCAGCCTCAATAACTTTTCGGGAAATCTTTGCTCTTTCCTTCAACAAATTAACTTCAACGTCCATTGCTCCGATTATTCCGACTTTATAACGGATTACAGCCTCTGAATGATTTACAAAACTACACAAAAATATTAATATCAATAAAAATTTCTTCACTGTATAAACCTCTCTAACTGTCCTAAAATTTCTCTGGTCATCACTAACATTCTTTGTCCTATCCATGGGGATAACAAGACTATGCACAAAAAGACTGCTAAAATCTTAGGGATAAAAATTAATGTCTGTTCCTGTATCGATGTAGCCGTCTGCAAAATCCCTATGAATAACCCTATTATCATTGCAGTTAGCAATATAGGCAACGTTACTGCAATCATTGTCCATATCGCTCCCGTGAAAATGTCCGATAAACTTAATGCCGTTAAATTCATATTTGCCTCTCTTTACGGTATATTCGTAAAACTTTTTAATACACTCATTACAACTAAATTCCAGCCGTCAGCCATGATAAATAATAATATCTTGAACGGCAGAGAAATCATCATCGGAGGCAGCATCATCATTCCCATAGCCAGCAAAACACTTGAAACTACCATGTCAACGACTAAAAACGGAATGTAAATTACTACGCCCATTTGAAAAGCTGTTTTTAATTCGCTTAACATGAATGCAGGAATTAAAACACGTGTCGGAACTTCTGACTGATTCGCAGGTCTCGGAGATTCTGACATCGAAATCATTAACGACAACTCCTCCTGACGTGTATATCGAAACATGAAATCACGAACGGGTTTTATTGAATTTTCCCAAGCCTGCTGAGATGTTATATTTCCTGACAAATACGGCGACAAAGCATTATCATAAACCTGCGTCCATGTCGGATACATCGTAAACATAGTCAAAAATAACGACAATCCTGCTATTACCTGTTGAGGCGGAGACTGCTGGAGACCTATTGCACGCTGAACAAAACCTAAAACTATTATAATTCTCGTGAAACTTGTAACCATTAATAAAATTGCAGGAACAAGGCTTAATATTGTCATTAAGGCCAGTATCTGCAACGTCAAAGCTACATCTCGCGGGGTGTCTGCCTGACCTACTCCGAGAGTCAACGAAGGCAACGGAATATTTCCCGACAACGAAGGAGCTGTAGGGGGATTTAACATCGCCGCTGTCGAAATTCCACAAAAACATAAAACTAAAATTAACGCAAAAATTACGATTTTAGTTTTTAATCCATTCGTCATAATTCCACCTGCCCATTAATGACGCTCCGTTGGGGGTTAAGACAAATGCTATAACGTCATGGCCGCAGCGAACTACATAAAATATATCCCTGCCCGTTAAATGCAGGGACGACAAAATTTCAACATTTAATGCCGATGTGCTTTTTGATTTCAAATTATGTCTTTTCGCAAGTTTTACAAGTATTATCGAACACAACGACATTATAATTAATGCAATTACAGCTTTTATGACATAGGCTGTAAGTGTTACATCGTGAATTTTATGACAGCACCTTCGTTATGGCTTCAATAACTCGTTCGGGCTGGAAAGGTTTTACGATGAAATCGTTTGCACCTGCCTGAATTGCCTCAATGACCATCGGCTGTTGTCCCATTGCCGAAACCATGACGATTTTTACGCTCGGATCAAGTGCCTTAATCGCTTTGACAGCATCAATCCCGTTCATTTCAGGCATAGTAATATCCATCGTGATTATGTCGGGTTTGTATTTCTGAAACGCCGCAACACCTGCTTTGCCGTTCTCAGCTTCTGCAACAACTTCAAAATCATTTTTCGTCAAAATATCCTTTAACATCATACGCATAAAAGCTGCGTCATCGACGATTAAAACTTTTTTTCCCATAATCTTGAAATCTCTCCTGATTAAAAAATTTTGTAATTTTAATTAGCATTATAACACGAAAAAATTTTTGTTAAGTTGTAAAATATTATCAAATTCATTCAAAGGAGACTTTTATTATAATGAAAAAATTTATTCTTTCAGTTTTGTTAATTATGATTGTTGCAGGCCTTGCAGTAGCTGATGACGAAAATTTCGACTTCAATGCTACTCTAAAACTTGCCGAAAACGGGGACGCTGAAGCTCAAAACAGAATTGGCGTAGCTTACAATAACGGCGAAGGTGTCGAACAAAATTACTCCGAAGCAATGAAATGGTATCTCAAATCTGCCGAGCAAAATTACCCTTACGCTTTTGACAATTTAGGCTCAATGTATCAAAACGGTCTCGGTGTCGAAGAAAATGACGAAGAAGCCTTCAAATACTATTCTAAAGGTGCAGAATTTGGAATGACAAGATCGTTAAACGAACTCGGATTTTACTACGAAAACGGAATCGCTGTTGAAAAAGACGAACAAAAAGCCCTCGAACTCTATACTAAAGCCGCAGAATCAGGTGCTGACATTCCTCAATACAACGTCGGAAGAATGTATATTAACGGCTTCGGAACTGAACAGGATTATTCAAAGGGTGCTGAATGGCTCGAAAAATCCGCTGCACAGGAAAACGCCTATGCCTTGAGAACTTTGGGTTATTTGTGTCAAAACGGCTTGGGGGTCAAAAAAGACACTGCAAGAGCTTTTGAACTCTACACTAAGGCCGCTGAACAGGGAGACGCAATCTCTCAAAACAATCTCGGAACAATGTACGAGGACGGAATTTTTGTGAAACGCAACAGAAATAAAGCCATCGAATGGTTCAAGAAATCCGCTGAACAAGGCTATCCGACTGCTTTTAGAAATCTCGGAGTAACTTACGAAAACGGTATGACTTCAAAATCCCAGAAATCACGTGATTGGAATCGCAAAAAAGCTATCGAATGGTACACTAAAGCCGCTGAACAGGACGATGACCAAGACATTAAGGCCGAAGCTCAGGAAGCATTGAAACGACTGGGGACAAATTAATTTAAGATTGAGACGGGGAGACTATATTTGCGATATTTAGGTTTTTGTCGAGAATTAATATTTTCGCAAGTTTCCCAGCCTCAATACTGCCTTGTTTATCATAAATTCCAAGTGCCTTAACAGGGTTTACAGCTGAACATTTTATCGCCGTTTCAAATTCGACTCCCATTTCTAAAACACTTTTCTTCATACAGTCAAATAAATTCGTTACACTGCCTGCAATCGTGCCATTTTCTAATAATGCCTTGTTGCCTGTTTTTATGACTTTCTGACCGCCCAATTCATATTCTCCGTCAGGCTTTCCCGTTGCTTCCATTGAATCACTTATAAAAATTACTCTGTCAGAACCGAAAACTTTTAACACATTTCTGACTATCGCTGAATGTAAATGAACGCCATCGCAGATTATTTCGACATTAACGTTATTATTCTCAAACGCTGCGATAATTACTCCGGGTTCACGGTGATTTATCGGGGTCATGGCATTAAATAAGTGTGTAGCCTGTGTTACGCCGGAATTAAACGCCTTTTTCGCTGTCTCGTAATTGCTCACAGTATGGCCGATTGAAAGTTTTGTAATGACCTTTGCCTGTTCGATAAATTCTAATCCGTTTTCGACTTCAGGGGCTATGACTGCTATTTTTATCAAGCCTCCCGAAAGTTTTTGCAACGTCTTCAAAATTTCAATATCGGGTTTTATTATGTATTTCGGATTTTGAGCTCCGATTTTATGTTCTGATATAAAAGGCCCTTCAAGATATATTCCGGCTAAATTCGTGTTGTGTCCGCTAAATTCTTTCGCCGAAATCATAATATTTTTTAACTTTTCAACAGGAAGTGTCATCGTTGCAGGGCAGATTGTCAAAACTCCCACAGAATTTTCATAGTCTGAAATCGCCTGTAATGCCTCCTGTGTGCCTTCACAAAAATCATGGCCGTTACAACCGTGAAAATGAATGTCTGTTAATGCGGGTATTATAAACTTGTTTTCAGCGTCGATTGTTTCAATTCCTGAATTTTCGTGAGTTTCGTTTACGATTATTCCGTCGGAAATCTCAATGTCGCCTTTGTGAAATTTATTGTCAGGTCTGAAGATATTTCCATTTATGATTTTAATTCGCATGGGATAGCCTCTGCCTCTGTGTGTGTAATTAACGGAGGGGTAAACTCTTCCGTGAAAATTATTTCGGCCTCCATTCCTGTTGTTGCAACGACGGACGTTAAAATCTTTCTGGCGTTGTTGTCCGACTGCTCCAATATTCCGTTCTCGATTTCGTGAATTTTTACCTTTTCTAAATCCGCCATAACTTCACGATTTTGATCCTCAAGTTTTACAGACGTAAATATTCCTGCACTCTGATCGTAAATTTCAAAGCTGTTGACATCTGCATAAACATCTAAAATTTTGCTTTTCGGCAAAGTTATTTTAACCCTGTTCACGTCAAATCTCTCTGATACCTGCGCCCTGGATAAATCACAACCGCACACTATTGTTCCATAATATTTCATCATGAATTTTCGTGTAGTTCCGGGAAAATTTATATTCATGAAAGGGATTTTTACACCGTCAGAGTAGGCTACTATCGATTGAAAACGCTCTCGGATTGTCGCAAGTTCGCTTACGTTCTTAATTCCTGATAAAATCGTTGACCTGACGGAATGATTGCGGGCGGCTTTCTTACGCATTACAAGAAAGACATTCAGGCATATTGAAATCACAAGCACTGTTACTATTAATAATGACAAATTTCTTTCCTCCGACTTAAATTCATAG
>JAFSKE010000042.1 GCA_017449135.1 Synergistaceae bacterium | reverse complement strand
TAATTCGAGCCTTAAATCACATTTTGAATAATTATTCATCGTTCCAGTCTATGCTGTCTAAAATTGTATCGATGTCTTTATTATCTTCGTCAACTCCGGTCATCGACAAAACTAAATAATAATCTTCCGCCATAGTTACTAAAACTACACCGTCAACGCCCGATGAGTTTCTGAAATTAAATGAATAATCCCCGTCTTTATCCTGTTCAAGGTCTGTCCCGTCCATTTGAAGATAAAGTCTTTCGACAATGTCAGTAAAATCTGCGTCGCCCATTCGATTAAATGCAACGGCTATTGAAGCGTTAGTATTGTGGGATTTTATGACGAGAGTAGAACCTTGTAAATTTGCGTCCCAGCCTATCGGAACATCGACAGAAAAGTTGCCGAATTTTTGAAGTTCAGCATAACTGATTGAAACACAAAATATTAAAATCAAAAAGCACGTAATAATTTTACTTTTCATAAACAAAATTTCACCTCGCAAAAAATTATAACGCAAAAAAATAATCCCCGAAGAATTATTTTTCTCCGGGAATTATTTTTTTGTTTCACCCTTCCACCGCAAGCGGTTCCCCTTCCCTCAGCGAGGGACGGCATTGGGCAAAAAGTCTTCCCTTGTTAAGTGGAGATGTCGATTTATCGACAGAGGGGTTATTACAAATTATTTCTCCTTAATCGATCCGAGCATTGCACTGATTCCCTCATCTTCGCCGGTCATGACAAGCAAAATATATTTTCCGCTGTCTTCGCTCAAAAGTGCTTTGCTTTCGACATCTTGATTATTCACCATTGTGAAGGAATAATCACCGTCTGAATCTTTTTCGGGAGAACTTACGGATTTGAACTGTCCGCCGCTCTTGAATGTTTCGACGAATGCCGCTGCAAGGTCTCCAAGTGAGTTGCCTTGAGTCGAATCAACCGTGATTGTGAGTGAAGCTGTGTTGTCATTCTTGACGATGATTGCTGTGGGGCCTTCCTGTGAAGCTGTCCAGCCGTCAGGAACATCAACTGTGAATGCACCGAAATCTTTTACTGCTGCGAACGATGCTGTTGCGAAAACTGCTACGAGTGTTAAAGCGATTAATAAACGTTTCATTATAGAAAACGCCTCCTAATTAAAATATAAAATAATATCAACAGAGAAAATATTATTCTCCGTATTGATATTCAAAGTTCCTCCGTAACGTTTTACCGTGTTTGAGACGGAGATTAAACCTGTTCCGCGATTTTCACGGACGTTAAAAGCACTTTCAAATTTATTGTCGATTGATAACCCTAACATGCGATGAGAAAGCATTGACGACATAATTTTTATTTGTCTGTCTTCAACGGGAATTTTTTTGACGGCATTTAAGGCATTTTCGACTAAATTACCAAACATGGCACAAAAATCTGATTCCTTCATTGGAAATTTTGAGGGAAGATTAATATTCCATGATATTTGGGTTTCCTGAGATTTTGCGACACTGTCATAATATGAAGCTACAGCATCAACGGCGTTATTTTCACAATATTTTCCGTAACTCTCAGAACTTCTATCGCTTAATTGTGAAATGTAATTTTCAAGTTCAAAAAATTTTCCGGCCTTTGATAAATTGCTCATAACTGCGATGTGCTGTCTGAAATCGTGCCTCAAAGCCTTTGTTTTCTCCATGTAAGTTTTTAATTCGTCGTAACGTTTGCCTTCGATTTTCAACAAATCATTTTCACGCCGTAACTCTGAACTCTCCGTTAATTTGATTGTTATTCTCCAGAAGACATGATAAAACAGAATCGCAGTCGAAGTTATGAAAAACATCAAAGCAAATCCCACCGGTTTAACTCTGCCCGTCATAACAACATAAGGACTCAAAGGTGTACTCCACGAAATAAATATAAACATGGCCGAAGGAATGACGCATAAAAAATTCCAGATTGACGATAAACTTTCTTCACGTAACAAAAATGGAAGTTTTTTTGTCAGCGTTCTGAAAAACATTAATCCCAAGACAAACGAAATTCCAAGACATACAAGCCCGGACTCTAACGAAAAAAGCCTTGCCGTTTCCCATAAAGGATTCTCAAGTTCATAAGGAGCCGATATGTAAATTGCAAACATGGGACATAATGCACTTATCATAGCCGAATTGAAAAAACAAAATAATTTGCGGTTGAACGTCAATTTAACCGAATAAATATAAATCACGAAAAACAGAATTAAAAACGGAAACATGACTGAACGAACCCTTAAATTATAATTTGCTGCGACATAAGCTCCCGCAAAAATCGTTAATAATATCAGGCTGACAACGCAAAATGAAAACGAAAAATCATTTTTCAAATTCTCACGGACGGGGAGAACCGCAAAAATCACAATCGGGATAATCATCGAAATTTCAAGGCAGTAACGCATAAAAATTTCCGTCTTCATTTGTTTATGCTCCTGATTCTTGAAATTTGATATTGAGTGAAGGCGTGAAGAATTTTTGAACGATCCCTTACTTTAATTGCAAAATGTGTTGAGTCGCTCATGATAAAAGATTCTTGATTTCGGCTCGGCGATAAAACGTAATCCATGTTAATTATTACGCCTCTGTTGCATAATAAAAATCGCGGGTCATCTTTAAGCATTTCTTCAAACTCTCTAAATTTCATGCTGCATAACAAAGAATTTCCCATTGTCATTATTAATTCGACAAAATGATCACGGGCTTGAACTGCAAGAATATTTCTCAGAAGAATTTTGTAACGGCTTCGTGAGACTCTGACAGTGATAAAAGGGTCAGTTTTCTCAAAAAATTTCAACGCCTCCGAAATAATTTTATTGATTCTGTTGAAGTCATAAGGCTTTAGAACGTAATCAAACGGGTGCAGAGGAAAAGCCTCGAAAACAAATTCGTCTGATGAAGTCGTAAAAACAATTAATGCAAAAGAATCTGAAGCACGGATTTGTTTAGCTGCCTCAATTCCACTAATTGAAGACATCATAATATCCATGAAAATAATCTGAAACTTTCCCGGCTCAAAATCTTTCAAGAGAGTTTCACCGTCCGAAAAAGAAGTTACGAAGCCCGAAGAATTATCATTAACGGAAAAACATTTGCGGATTTCCTTTTGCAATAATTCTCCGTCGGATATGACATCATCGACTACTGCAATATTGTATTTCATAATAAAAAATTATCCCTGCATTCTAACATAAAAACAAGGCCCTTGAATGTACGTTTACGAAAAAAAAATGACGTTTACGAAAGATTTAATTTTTCTCTGAAATTTTCCCTGATTGAAGAAATGCTGACAAGTTGATTATCACGAATGACGTACCAGACATCGAAGCCGTTAATTCGTTTAGCTTTTAATCCCTTAGCAGATGCAGCACAAGTGTGCATGTCAATAATTTTTCCGTTGAATGATAATTTTCCGTCTGCTGATAATTGAGCAATTTTTCTGCCGTCCTTGAATAAAAACCATTCACCGACTTTGAAAAATCCTGCTGAAATCATTTCAGGCATTGTTACACGCAGAGGCTTTTTATCAAATTCGGCTCTTGCAATATTGCTGTCTTCAAACTGAATCGAATCGAGTCTTAGTTTTCCATACTCACAATATTTTTTATCAGCTTCAATCATGATAAATTTTCGTCCGAGTTTTTTCGCCGCAGCACCTGTTGTCATAGTTCCTGCGAAAGGATCTAAAACTAAATCGCCGATATTTGACGAAATCGCAATAATTCGTTCTAACATTTTCAAGGGCTTTTGAGTGTTGTGTAATTTATTGCCGTCGGAATCTTTTAATCTTTCATTGCCTGAACATACGGGGAAATTCCAGACTGAACCCATTTGTTTTTTTACGTCATTTTCGGAATTTAATTCTTTTGCGGTTTTGTAGTGAAAAGTGAGTTTTGAATTTTTGTTTTTAACTGCCCATATTAAAGTTTCGTGAGAGTTATTTAATCTTGATCCCATAAAATTAGGCGTGGGATTAGTTTTGTGCCAGACAACATCATTGATAAACCAGAAACCTAATTTTTGCATTAAAGCCCCGATTGTGTAAATACATTGCATCGAACCGATAACCCAGATTGAGCCGTTAGGTTTTAAGATTCTTTTACATTGGGAGAGCCATTGAGACGTAAAATTTTCGTAATCTTCAAGAGAGTCGAATTTATCCCAGTCATCATTACAGCCATTGAACTTGGTACCTTCGACTCTGTTTAAGACTCCTTCAGTTCTCATATAATAGGGAGGATCGGCAAAAATTAAATCGATGCTTTCTGCCTCAAGTTTAGACATCTCAAAAATTGAATTTCCGTTGATGATAGTGTCGTACATTTTTATTCTGCACCTCTTTATAATTTTTACAAAATAATATCATAGTTAAAATTTTAGCTGATATAATCATAGACATGATAAAAAACTATGATGATTTTAATAAAGAACTTAATGAAAAAATTAAAACTGACGATGATTTTTACTATGAACTTTTAATCACCGTAATAAATAATCCTCAAAGATACACGGGGATTTTTCGTGTCAGTAACGCAAAAACAAAACTTATTCAGAATGTTACACAAAGCCGTGAAATTAAATTCGGAGATTTCATGGAAGATGTTATTACATGGTACATTTCTGAAATGGGTTACGAAAACATGAATAAAAATATCAGCGATAATTTATTGGCGGATCAATTATTCAAAAAAGATAAAATAATTTACCTGATAGAACAGAAAATCCGAGATGACCATGACAGCACTAAAAAGGAAGGACAATATAATAATTTCCGTAAAAAATATTTGTTTCTTAAGAATAAATATCCTGATTACAAAATCGAAGCTGTAATGTGGTTTATAGATGATGGCCTGAGAAAAAACATGAAATATTACACTGAACAGGCAAAAACAAATTCGGAAGCAGATATAAATGTCTATATTATGTACGGCGGTGAATTATTTGAAAAAATTTTCGGACGGTCTGACATTTGGAAAGAATTATGCGGGCATCTTGCGAAAAATAAAAGGGAACGAAGTAATGAGACTTTAATAATTCCTGATTTTGATACAAGCAATGAATTTCTAAGAGCATTAATTAAACTGAAATCCGAGAAAAATAATCTATATAAAAAATTAATTTCGTCAAAACCTGAATATATACAACTTCGAGAAGAATTATTCCCAACTGGAAAAAATTTGAATTTAATAAAATAAAATCCCCCTCAAAACAATGAAGGGGAAATTTTACACATTAAATCTGATTTCGATCATGTCTCCGTCTTTAACGATATATTCTTTTCCTTCGAGACGCAACACACCTTTTTCACGGCATTGAGCGATTGAACAGTTATTAGCGACAAAATCATCGTAAGCAACAACCTGTGCCCTGATAAAACCTCGTGCCAAGTCAGAATGAATTGTCCCTGCTGCGTCAACTGCATTGCTTCCTGATTTCAAAGTCCATGCTCGTACTTCGTCAGTTCCGCTCGTGAAAAACGAAATTAATCCTAAAAGTTTATACGCCTCATGAATTAATCTTTCTCGGCCTGGTTCAGTGATTGATAAGTCCTTCATAAATTCTTCTCTGTCTTCAGGTGAAAGCTGTTCAAGTTCCATTTCTGTTGAGCCGAAAACTTTTACGCATTTCAAATTCTTCTTCGACATTTCAGATTCTAATTCCGAAATTTCAGGTACTTCGCCTGTTTGTGTGTCGTCAAGATTCAAAACTATTAATTCAGGTTTCAGCGTCAAAAATGCAAATCCCGATAACATTCTTTTTTCTTCGTCAGTCAAATTAAACTCTCTCAAAGGTAATTCGTTTAATAAATGAGATTCAAGTTTTTTGATTAAGTCAAATTCAGAAATTTCTTGAGGCGTTAATTTTTTCTTGTTTTTCTTTTCTTCAAGTCTCGAAATCCTGTTTGAAATTACTCCTAAATCCCGATAAATTAATTCGGCTTCTACGATTTTCCAATCTCTTAAAGGATTTATTGAGTTTTCAGGGTGAGGCACAGCAGAATTTTTGAATACTCTGATAACGTGCAATAATGCTTCGGATTCAGATACGAATGACAAAAACGAATTTCCAAGTCCTGCACCTTTCCCAGCATCTTTTGACAATCCCGCAAGGTCTACAAATTCAACGTCGGCAGGTTTTTCGCTTTTAGGCTTGAAAATTTCAACGAGCTTGTCAAATCTTTTATCGGGAACGCTGACCAATGCACGATTAGGTTCTGTCTTTCCGCTTGCATATGGTTTAACTTCAGCTCCGGCACGTGTGATCACATTAAAAATTGTAGATTTCCCCGACAAGGGCAAACCTACGATTCCGCACTTTAACATTTTATTTTTATTTTCTCCTTTACTGTTCTCGAATTATTACGGGCATATTTCTGTAAGCATATTGTTTTAATTCGTCAATATCTTCATTGCTTAATCTTATACAGCCCTCTGTTGCATTTGTTCCTCTTGAATCAGGATCATGAGTTCCGTGAATGCCGATACCTTTCCAGCCTTTAGCGTCGAGTCTCAAAAACCAAGGCCCATAAGCTCCTGCAATTTTTCCTTTACCGTCTCCAAAATCATGTTTCCATTTTGAAGCGTTTTCGATCGATACAATTTTGAAATCTCCTACAGGAGTTCTGTTATCGCCGACATATTGTTTATCGCCTGTATTTCTTCCGACAGCAACGGGATAATTTTTTACAAGTTCCGAGCCTTTGAATAATGACAGCGTGAATGTCGATTTATTGATTAAAATATTATATTTTCCGTTATTCATTGGGACACTGATTCGTTCTCTTGGTTTAACGGCTTCGGGCTTTGAAATTATTTTATCGGTGTTTGAATCTTTTTCACTCGGCAAAATTATTTCGGACTTTTTTCTCAACGGAATTAAAATCACATTATCCTGAACGGGTTTTAATTCAGGTTCTGGAAGTTTTGCGACAGTAATTTCATGTTTAGATTCAGATTTCGTAATGGCTTCGGCATGATGATTTTCGATTTTGTCGTATCTCGTGTAAACAATCCCGAAAGCACAGACGCACAGAAAAATTAAGAATCCTCTCACGACCGGGTGAAAACGTTTACGAACTGCCCAGCGTCCGCCGCCTCTGTCAATCCAAACAGTACGCATTGTAAAAATATCTTTAAGAAAATCACGCATTTTTTAATCAGTCCCCTCACTTTGAGTTTTAGTTACAGCCAATCTCTCTTCGACTTCAGAAAGTTTAGCACGTTCGCCGAATAATAACAGAGTATCATTTTCCATTAAAACAGTATCGCCCTTAGGAATTAAAAATTTAGAATCTCTGTTAATCAACAAAATTGTAACACCTGAAGGAAATTTCAAATCTTTAACACTCATTCCGATAACTTCGGCATCAGGCATAATATCAACTTCGCGAGTCTCTTCACTTCCGCTTCCTGGAGTTCTGTCAAAGGCAAGAGGATAAGTTTTTGCTTCTCTGACAAAGGCATCAAGTTTTAATAATTTTGCGGCATAAGCTAAAGTTTTTCCCTGCAACATAACCGAAGTTAAAACGACGAAAAATATTACGTTAAACATGTAACCTGCCTGAGGGTGTCCCTTAGTCAACGGATAAGTCGCTAAAATAATCGGAACGGCTCCCCTTAAACCTGTCCATGAAATAAAAAGTTTCTCACGGAGATTAAAACGGCTGAAAATCGTACCCACGAAGACTGCTACAGGCCTTGCAATAAACATTAAACAGAACGAAATTAAAAGTCCGACGCTTATAACTGAAGTGTTAATTAAATCTTTGGGATTAACGAGAAGACCTAAAACTAAGAACATTATAATCTGCATTAACCATGCAAAACCTTCGTGAAATCTCTGCAAACTGTATTTGTATAAAAAATCTCCGCCGCCCATTACTATTCCGCAGACATAAACGGCAAGATAACCATTTCCGTAAACTGTTTCAGTTAATCCGAAAGTTGTTAAGACAATACAAATTCCCCAAACAGGATATAATGCTTCATTCGAGACTTTTAATTTTTGAATGGCGTAACATGCCAACCTTCCCATCAATAATCCCATTGCACCGCCTGAAATCATTTGAATCACAAATTTTATTGCTAATTCACCTAATGGAACGTCGGGAGTTGCGAGCCATGTTAAAGCAGTCAAAGTTAAAAATACTGCCATAGGGTCGTTGCTTCCTGATTCAAATTCGAGAAGAGGCTTCAACGCACCTTTGACACCGACCTTTTGAGTCCTTAAAATCGAAAAAACTGCTGCTGCGTCCGTCGATGAAATTATCGAACCTAATAAAAAAGCATCTTTATGACTAAATTGGGGTAACATCGCTATCGGGATTGCGGCAACTATGGAAGTCAAAAACACTCCCAACGTTGAAAGAACGACTCCTTGAGTTACGACCGGTTTAATGTCCGACCATTTAGTTTGAAAACCGCCCGAAAATAATATAAAAGCAAGTGCAAAAGTTCCGACCTGATTAGCTGCTTCAGCATCACTGAAATTTAATCCTCCGGGACCGTCGACACCTGCAAGCATTCCAATAGCTAAAAATAAAATTAATGCGGGAACTTTTATTTTTTCTGATAAAGTACCTGCAACGAGACTCATAAAAAACAAAAGTCCAGTTACTAAAAAAGGATCTATTGTCTGTAACATATTATTCTCCTAAAATTTATTAAATTAAATATATTAATTATAGTGGGAAAAACTGAAAAGAAAATGATAAATAACCTCTCTGTCAATAAATTGACATCTCCCCTTAGCAAGGGGAGACTCTTTGCCTCTCCGTGAGCGGAGGGGTTCAACTCTAAAATTACGCTATAACAAGCAATACGTCGCCTGTATTAACGCTGTCTCCGGATTTAACACGAATCTCCGTAACTTTTCCTGACGCCGTAGCAAAAACTTCATTTTCCATTTTCATAGCCTCAAGTAAAAGAACGAGATCGCCATTATTAACGCTGTCTCCAACATTGACTTTCAAACTTAAAATTTTTCCAGGCATTGGAGCATTAACGGTCGTAGCATTTTCTGAAACAGGTGCAGGGGCTGCTGGTGCTTCAGGTGCCGGCGTTGCAGGAGCTGCAGGGGTTGCAACAGGTGCAGCGGCTACGGGTGCTGAAACAGGGATTGAAGGTGCTGAACCTGCTCCGAGATTTTCGACTTCGACGGTGTAAGCAGTTCCGTCAACAATTACTCTGTATTTATTACTCACGATTTAATTTTCTCCTTTCATAACGAATAAAAAATAAATTAATTCCATTTTCGATTTAGTCTGTTTGAATTTAACGCCAGCATTCCCGCAGTTTTCCAGCGTGATGTCCAAAAATCTCCGGGTTTTTCAGCTTCGACAGATAAAATTCTGAAATTCGAGCTTCCCGAAAATTCTATAATCGCAGCTGTAATTGCAGCAATTAATTTTTTGTTGTCAGTTTTTGCGATTGCCGGAGCAGCTTTAGAAACTGTCGTAGCAGGCTTAGAGACTACATCATTTTTTTTTTGATCGTCCGAACCGGCAAATAATCTCATTCCGAAAATTACGGCGGTAAGAACGAAAAGAACACCGAAAACTATTGAGAATGCAACAATACTGACATTAATTGCACCGGAAATTCCTTCAAATTCCATGAATAAATTTTCCTCCTAATCAAGATTATATTTATTAATGAGGTATTACCCCATGTTTTTTGCTGGGTCTTGTTTCACGTTTGCTCTCGATACCTTCAAGTGCAAGATAGATTGATTTTCTTGTTTCTTCGGGGAGAATTACACGATCGACATAACCACGTTCAGCGGCTTTATATGGATTAGCAAAAGTGTTTCTGTATTCGTCAATTTTTTCGAGGCGTTTTGCGGAAGGATCTTCGGCAGCTTCGATTTCCTTTTTGAATACAATACTTGCGGCACCTTCAGCACCCATAACGGCGATTTCAGCTTGAGGCCAGGCAAGTGCAACATCAGCACCGAGTGATTTACTGCACATTGCGAGATAAGCTCCTCCGTAGGCTTTTCGTAAAATCACACTGATTAAAGGAACAGTTGCTTCACTGTAGGCGTAAAGTAATTTAGCACCTTTGCGAATAATCCCGTTATGTTCCTGATCAGCACCGGGCAAATATCCCGGGACATCTACAAATGTTACGATAGGCAAATTAAAAGCGTCGCAGTGTCGAATAAATCTCGAGGCCTTATCCGAAGCATTGACATCGAGACAGCCGGCCATGACATTAGCATTGTTAGCAATAACTCCGACTGAACGACCGCCAATTCTCGCATACCCCGTAATGATATTCTTAGCAAATCCTTCCTGAACTTCGGTAAATTCGCCGTCATCAAAAACTTTTGTTAAAACTTCGTGAACGTCATACCCTTTATTAGGATTAACGGGGACAACCTCACGGAGCGAAACATCGGCACGGTTAATATCGTCATTAGTGGGTTTTAATGGAGCGTCATCGAGATTATTTAACGGTAAGTAAGATAAAACTTTTCTGACCTGAGCAAAACATTCGTCTTCATCTTTAGCTTCAAAGTGAGCAACACCGCTGACTTCGTTATGAGCCTTTGCACCGCCGAGATCTTCGCTTGAAATTGCCTCGCCTGTTACAGCACGGATAACTTCAGGGCCAGTGATGTGCATGATGCTTTCTTTGTCAACCATGAAAATAAAATCCGTTAAAGCAGGACTATAAACAGCACCTCCGGCAGTGGGTCCCATGATTACAGAGAATTGAGGGATTACACCGCTTGCAAGAGTGTTACGCTTGAAGATTTTTCCGTAACCGTTTAACGAATCGACACCTTCCTGTATTCTTGCACCGCCTGAATCATTAATGCCGATTACAGGACAGCCCATTTGCATAGCCATGTCAAGAACTTTGCAGATTTTGTCAGCATGTTTTTCACCGAGAGAACCTCCAAAGACCGTGAAATCCTGACTGAAAACAAAAACTTTTCGGCCTTCGACAGTTCCCCAGCCTGTAACAACTCCGTCGCCTAAAATTTTTCGTTCTTCAAGTCCGAAATTATTGCAGCGATGAGTAACAAATTCATCAATTTCAACAAATGAACCGGGATCGAGCAATTTTTCGATTCTTTCACGAGCAGTTCCTTTGCCTTTTGATTTCTGTTTTTCGACGGCCTCTGAGCCTCCGCCGATGAGAGCATTTGAACGTTTTTCGTTAAGTTCCGAACAAAGCTCTTCAATATTACGAAATCCCATATTCGATAAAGTTCCTCCTTTTATATTTTTAAGTTTTGCAAAATTTTGAAGTTAGAATATCATAGAAATTAATTCAGTGCAAAGATTATTCAACCTCATTGTGTTCACCCCTCCGCCTCTTCGAGGCACCTCCCCTCAATGAGGAGAGGCAGGATATGCTGTGTTTTCAAAGTCTTACCGTTAAAATTTACTTCTTGATGTAATCAAAATCAACCTGATCATATATTATTAAATTCGACTTAACGTCTACTGCTGTGTCATTCAAATATTCTTGAGGCGGTTCAACAATTCCCTCATGAACGATTGTTATCGTGTTATCAGCAGTGATTTCGACATTCATTACAGTACCTTTGATTATTGTAGCTTCTGTTGAGTCCGTTGCGTCAGGATTTTCAAAATAACATCTCCACTTGCCTGTGTTTGTTGCATTTCGAGTCATGTTTATGGTTTTATTTCTTAAACTGAAAGCAGTAAAACCAATTAATTTAGAAGTTTCCTCACGATAGGCATAATCGCCTGCATCTCTGTCATAGTATCTCACATAAATAGTGTGATTCCATTCAACACGCCAGTTTTGATCCATTGACACTGTTGCTGTTCCCGTATCGCCGCTGATATTAATATTTGAAAAAGTTACGTCAGATGATATTAACAGCATTGCTCCGCCGTCCGCAAAATCAACATTAATTTTCTTGTAGGGATTAACAACGCTCCATTTTCCACTGAGAATTTCCTGAAAGGTTTTCACGTTTTCCTGTTCATTTTCTGTTGTAGTTTTGTCATCGGGAACTGTTTCGGGAGTCGTTTTAGTGCTGCTCTTTCTGTTGCTAACTTCAAAGCTGTAATTGTAACGTAATTTCTGTGTATTTATATATTGATTCCCTGACCAGTTTAACGTCATTTCGTTCTCGCCCGTTAGTGTAAGTGTTATGCTGATTCTGTCGGAATCGCTCGAATTTGTATTTCGTGATGTCAAAACCCATTCATTAACATCACTGTGTACAATGTCCATGAGTTTTCGTTTGTCAGAAGCATTGCTGTCCGTGTAGCTTCTAATATCAAATGTCCCTGCGTCAACTCCTGAATTTTGAGAACCCCAATTCATGTAATAGTATAAATATACCGTTCCTGACGCATCATTATCACTTGCACTGTTTGAAATTAAACTCAAATCTGAAAAAATTATCTCAGTCTGAACAGGATTCGTCAGTGTCAAAGTTGTAGCTCCGTTAGGCGTTGTTGCAGTCCCTGTTGTTGAACTCGCAATCTTCCATGTGCCAGTTAAAATTCTCTCAATATCTCCGTCGTAAACAGTCTCCGTACTGTCCCCGCCCTTACTTCCTCCGCAGCCGGAAAACAAAAATATCAAACCTGCCAATATCGCCAAAAATTTATATTTCCGCATTAATAATTATCCTTCTTTCATGAGTTTTACGGAACATTATAATATAATTCCTCCGCCAATGACATAGTCATTATCATAAATTACTGCGGATTGGCCTCGTGCAGGAGTTTTAATATCTTCGTGAAATTCTATAAGAATTTTGTTCTCGTTAATTTGATTGATTGTTGCAGGAATTTCATTTTGACGGTAACGGACTTTGACTTTCGCATTAAAATTTTCGGGCAGCCTGTCAAAAGGAATAAAATTTATTTCATCAGCAAAGATTTTTCGTGTCGATAAATTCCCTTCGTCCTCTGAATTTAGAATTATTGTGTTGTTTTCAGTGTCGATTTTTGAAATATATAATCTCGTCTTTGCTGCAACTCCTAAACCCCTTCGCTGACCTACTGTGTAATGAATTATTCCTTTGTGAGTTCCTAAAATTTTTCCCGAAGTATCAACGAAATTCCCGGATTTATATTCTTTCCCAGTGTAATCCTCTATGAATTTTGCGTAATTCTCGTCAGGAACAAAACAAATATCCTGCGAATCACTCTTCTTTGAGTTCACAAATTTTAATTCTTCGGCAATCTCCCGGACTTCAGGTTTCGTAAATTCTCCAAGAGGAAATTCAACACTCTTTAACTGTTCCTGACTAAGCATGTATAAAACGTAACTTTGATCCCGCGATAAATCTTTCGCCTTTCTCAACATGTAACGGCCTGAATCGTTTTCAAGCCTGACATAATGCCCCGTTGCAATTTTTTCGAGATTTTCGTTATGAGCATGTTCGAGGAATTTCCCGAATTTCATCGCTTTGTTGCAGAATATACAGGGATTTGGCGTTCCTCCGCTCTCGTAGACTTTTATAAATCTTTGAATGACGTTGAAATCAAATTCTCTGACATAATCTAAAACTTCAAACTCAATTCCGAGTTTATCGCAGATTAGTTTTGCATCATTAACTCCTGAATTACTACATAAAATCATCGTCGCACCTTTGCAGATTTTATGTTTTTTTGACATCAAATAAGCGGTAACGCTGCTGTCAACGCCACCGCTCATAGCAATTAATATACTCATTAATTTTTATTTCAAAAGTCCTGCCATTTTCTTTAATCGTCTGATTGCCTCTTCCAAGACTTCATCAGACCTTGCAAAATGGAATCGGATTAAATTATTCACCGGTTCCCTAAAGAAACTCGAGCCTGGTACGGCAGCAACTCCGATGTTCTTTATTACCCATTCGCAAAATTCTAAATCTCCCCAGCCTTTGAACTGTTCAAGCTCAAGGAAATTTGAAATGTCAACCATTACGAAATATGACCCTTGAGGGACATTGTGCTTCAATCCTGCTTCATCGAGACCCTCTAAAAATCTGTTGCGTTTATGCGTGTATTTCTGCTTCAGATCTTCGTAATAACTTTCGGGCAGATATAACGCCTGTGTCGCCGCTTCCTGCAAAGGTGCTGCCGCTCCGACCGTCAAAAAGTCATGAACTTTCCTTGCTCCGTCAACTACATCTGCTGGCCCGATTAAATATCCAAGTCTCCAGCCTGTAATCGAATATGTTTTTGAGAGCGAATTGCAGGTTATTACATGGTCGAAAAGTCCTGGCAATGCTGAAGCATAAACGTGTTTATAAGGGTCAAAGACAATATGTTCGTAAACTTCGTCAGTGATTATGAAAGCATCATACTTTAACGCAAGTTTCCCGATTTCCGTTAATTCTGCTTCCGTGAAAACTTTTCCGCAGGGGTTTGAAGGGTTGCAGATTACGATTGCCTTTGCTCCTGCCTTGAATCCGTCTTCGATTAAGTTAATATCATAATCATAAGTCGGCGGAACTAAAGGAATATAAATCGGCGATGCTCCTGAAAGAATCGAATCTGCTCCGTAATTTTCGTAGAACGGCGAGAAAACCATGACCTTGTCGCCGGGATTGCAGATCGTCATCATTGCTGCCATCATAGCTTCAGTGCTTCCGCAGGTTATGACGATTTCCTTTTCCGGGTCAATTTCACGCCCGATAGCTTTTGACTGTTTCGCACAAATTGCATCTCGGAAATTCTTTGCTCCGAATGTTATTGCGTACTGATGAGGCCCTGTATAGGCAGTCTTTGCAAGTGAATCAAGCATTTCCTTCGGAGGCTCCCAATCAGGAAATCCCTGCGATAAATTAATTGCACCGTATTTGTTGCAAATTCTTGTCATTCTTCGGATTACTGAATCCGTGAAAGTTCCCACTCTGTCGGAGAGTTTCGGCATAATTTTTATTTCATTTCCTTTCATGTCATAAAATTATTTTCTTAACGCAGAGATTTTAATGATTATTTTTACAATTTGCAATATTTCAGTTACCCTCTAACACAAATAAGCAGTAAATATCCCTCATTTAACAAAACTTCTGCATCGCTGCAAGGGCTTAAAACTTCGTTGCTAATTCCGTACTGAAATTCCGGCGTGATTTCAGCGTTATCAAGATTATATTTTGCGTTCCTGATATAAATTCCCTTCGCTGTCCCTGATATATTTATCAGCGAAAAAAATTTCCAGCCATATTTTATTCTCGTGAGTTCATGAGGCTTTATAATTCTCATTTCTGTGTAATCATCAATTATCATGGCCGTTTTATCGTTCTTTGCGAGCATTAAAAGCGAATAAATATTTCCGAGATTATGATCCTGTCGTCCTCCAGTAACTCCGACAAGCAAAAATTCATCGAAATTACGTCTAATTCCCTCCTTAACTGCAAATATCGTGTCCGTGTCATCTTTCACAATCGGAAGAACTATAACATTTTTGAGATTTTCAGGCCTCGAATATGAGTCAAAATCACCGATTATTAAGTCAGGTTTGATGTCGAAAAACTTTTCGTGCTTTAATCCGCAATCACAATAAATAAAATAATCATCAGCTCTGAAATATTTTTGTATTAAGGAGTAATTTTTGATTTCAGAGCCTCCAATAATTATACAGCGTTTCATGAGAATTTTCCCGTTAGATTAAAAGCGTGATTCATGGGTCCACAGCCTTTGCCTAAATTCAAACCCGCTCCCAATGCTCCAGAAATATATTCTTTTGAACGTGAGACGGCTTTATCCAGTGAAAAACCTTTCGCCAGATTCGCTGCTATTGCACTTGAAAGTGTACAGCCTGTACCGTGTGTGTTTTTTGTGTCAATCCTTTTACCGTTAAACCACTGAATTTTATTCGTCCCTGAACATAATAAATCATTCGCATCGTTGATATTATGGCCTCCCTTTAACAACACTGAACAGCCATATTCAGAATTTATTTTTTCGGCAGCTTTTATCATGTCATCGGGAGAATTTATTTCCTTAATGCCCGATAAAATCTCTGCTTCGGGAATGTTCGGCGTTAATATCGTAGCAATGGGTAAAAGTTCCTGCTTCAACGTTTCTACTGCGTTCTCGTTGATTAACCTTGCACCGCTCGTCGATACCATTACAGGGTCAACGACAATGTTTTTTGCGTCATAAAATCTTAACGTCTCCGAAATCGTTTTTATTAATTCTGAACTTGAAACCATGCCGATTTTTACTGAATCAGGGAATATGTCCGTGAATACTGCGTCAAGCTGTTTTCTCAAAAATTCCGGCGACACCTCTAAAATTCCCGTAACTCCCATAGTGTTTTGTGCCGTCAATGCAGTTATCGCACTCATCGCATATACCCCGTTCATCGTCATTGTCTTAATATCTGCCTGAATTCCAGCACCGCCTGACGAATCACTGCCCGCAATAGTTAATGATGTTTTCATGATTATCCTTTCTGTCAAAATCCGAAATGTAAAAATCCGACGCTCTGATTAATTCCTCACGTTGAAAAATATTCGAGCTATCTTCTATCCCTACCGTTATAAAACCTGCTTTCCCGGCCGTCCTTATCGAAAATAATGCGTCCTCAAAAACTGCTGTATTCTTGGGGGCAATTTTCAAAAATTCTGAGCATCTCATAAATATTTTTGCTTCGTGTTTTGTCGTATTTAAGTCAGAACAGGTGAAAATCTCATCAAAATATTTATCGATTTCATTACGTTTTAAGGCCGTTTTCAATAAATTTTTATCCCCCGATGTCGCTATAACTTTGGGAATGGGCAGATTTTCAAGGAATTTTTTAACGCCGGGTTTTAGCTCGACTTCATAAACGTAGAAATTCTCGATGATTTTTAGTATGGCATTTTTAATTTCTGACGGTGAATTTTTAAGTTCATACCTTTCACGCAGATATTCACTGCTCTGCTCTAATGTCATGAAATAAAGTTTTTGCGACAGATTTTTTTCCGGCTCAATATTCAGGGATTTCAAATATCTTTCCCCAAGTTCTTCCCAGATGTGCATTGAATTTAACAACGTTCCGTCTGCGTCAAAAATTGCTGCTTTAATCTGATACATGCCTCTTCGATGTTTTCCGACGCAAAAATCGCACTGATTACAGCTATTCCAGCTATTCCCGTGCCTTTAAGCTCATGAATATTTTTCTCGTTAATTCCGCCGATTGCAACTACAGGGATTTTAACGCTCCCACAAATTTTTTTCAGTGTCTCGTGCGTTATGTCCACTGCATCGGACTTCGACCCCGTGTGAAAAACTGCTCCCGCTCCGAGATAATCCGCTCCGTTATTTTCAGCCGAAATTGCCTCGTCAACTGTCCTTACTGACACTCCTAAAATCTTATCGTTCCCGATTAAGGCTCTGACGTTATCCGCCGACATATCGCTTTGTCCTACGTGGACACCGTCTGCGTTAATCTCACACGCTAATTCGACATCATCGTTAATTATGAAAGGTACGTTAAATTCCCTGCATAATTCCTGAATTTCCAGTGCTTCAGTTTTGAAATCATCATGAGACAAATTTTTCTCACGTAACTGAATTAACGTTGCTCCGCCGATAACTGCCTTTTTGACATCATCATACAATCTTCGACCGTTAAGCCATGTTCTGTCGGTTACGGCATAAAGAGTTAAAGCGTTTTTATCGAATTTCATATTTTGCTCCGTCATCAAGAATTTTCCCTGTCATGTTGTAAATTGCGTCGATTATTCTGTTTCTATAGGTTGAATTTCCTTCGTCAGGCTTGAGATTTTTGAAGGCAATTTCCCCCGCCAATCCCATTGCACATACTCCAGAAGCCGTTGCGTCAAGGAGATTTACCCCTCCCCCGCAAGCGGTTCCCCTCCCCGCACACGGAGAGGCTTTTTCTGCTGCGATAAATGCCGTTATCAAGCCCGATAATTGACAGCCTGTTCCAGTGATTTTTCCCATTTCGGGACGGCCGTTTCGGATTACGTAACATCTTTGTGAATCTGCGACTAAGTCAATAGCTCCAGTCAATGCAATTATTGAGCCTGATGACGAAGCAAAATCCTTTACGAATTTAACCATGAAATCAAGATTTTCATCGCTCACCGTGTCGGCTTTATCTGCGTCAACTCCGTGTGTCGTCCCTGCACCTAATACAAGTGTCTTAATCTCCGATGAATTTCCTCGAATTACATCAAATTTGATTTTCTGCATTAATTTTATTGCCGTGTCAGTTCGTAATTTGCTCGCTCCTGCTCCCACAGGGTCTAACAAATTCACGTGTTTTAACTCAAACGACTTCTCCGCCGAAACAAACATTCCTTTGATTGTATGAGCGTTTAACGTTCCGATGTTGATGTTTAAGCCGTTACAAATCTGCGTAATTTCGACTGCATCATCGGGATCATCGGACATTATCGGACTTGCTCCAACTGCCAATAAAATATTTGCTACGTCATTGACAGTAACGTAATTTGTGATGTTGTGAATTAACGGTGATTTTTTTCTGACGTTTTCAAGATATTTGCCTAACATTTAATAAAATATTTTCTCCTTTCCTACGACGGCATTATCCGTATCAGGTTCTAATGGTCGGATTTATTAATAAATTCCCTCTCAGCCTGTTCACCAAGCTCCCATATTAATAATATTATACACGAACATGAAAAGTTAGAATTTTTTTTCGGTTGACTTATTTATGTTATGAGTGTATTTTAATTGAAATTAATAATTTTTGTGCAATTTTTTTTGCATCTTATTGGAGGTTTTTTTTATAATGGCTACAAAAGGTACCGTCAAATGGTTCAATGAGGCTAAAGGTTTTGGGTTTATCACTGTCGACGGCGGCAGCGACGTTTTTGTACATTACAGTGCTATTGCCGGTGATGGTTTCAAAACTCTCAACGAAGGCCAGAAGGTTCAATTCGATATCGTTGACGGTAATAAAGGACAACAAGCTGCGAACGTTGTAAAATTATAATTAGCATTTTAGAGATTTCTTTTTTTGTAATAAATTTAATAATTTTTGCTCTCCTGATTTTTATTTATAACGTCAGGGGAGTTTTTATTCGTTTTTTCATGGTAAAATATTCCAGGAAAACTTCTTAATTAAATAAGATATTAAGGGAGGGGAATTTTTTGCCTGACACTACAATAATGAGATCTACTGTTCAACGTTACTCCGATATAGGGGTTGCGCTGCTAATGGTCTTAATTATTATAATGATGGTAGTTCCCCTTCCTACTTGGTTAATTGATATTCTGCTGGCCATGAATATTACTTTGGGCGTTGTAACTTTGTTAGTTACTTTTTACGTCAAAAGAGCTTTAGATTTATCAATTTTCCCGACTTTGTTATTAATTTCTACACTGTTCAGGCTTTCTCTAAACGTCTCAACAACACGATTAATCCTGCTTTATGGAAATGCCGGAGAACTTATTAACGCCTTCGGAAATTTCGTTGTCGGAGGAAATTATGTTGTCGGAATTATAATGTTCTTAATCCTTGTCATTATTCAGATGTTAGTTATTACAAAAGGTGCCGAACGTGTTGCCGAAGTTGCAGCAAGATTTACACTTGACGCAATGCCGGGCAAACAGATGTCGATTGACGCAGACTTAAATTCCGGCCTGATTGACGAACAGGGAGCTAAACAGAGACGACAGGATATTCAACGTGAAGCCGATTTTTACGGAGCTATGGACGGTGCTTCAAAATTCGTTAAAGGAGACGCAATCGCCGGTTTAATCATCACTACGATAAACATAATCGGAGGGCTTTCAATCGGGATTTTCATGCGGGGAATGGACGCTGCAACCGCTGCGGGACATTACAGCTTATTAACCGTAGGGGACGGATTAGTCGGTCAAATTCCTGCGTTATTAATGTCTACTGCAATGGGTGTCATCGTTACAAGAGCTGCAGCAAGTTCAGAGTTAGGCCCTGACTTGATTAACTCATTCACTAAATATCCAAGACCTTTATATATTGCTTCGGGAATGCTTTTATCGATGGGATTAATTCCAGGACTTCCGACAGTTCCGTTTGTAACTCTTTCGATTTTAATGGGTGCTTTAGGTTACACTGTCAGCCGTGAGGCTTCGCTGCAGTCCATTGAGGCTGAACAACAGGTTTCACAGGGACAGGGCAAACAGGGCAAACAGGGCAAACAGGGCAAAAACGTTCCCGACGGGGCAAATTCTCAACAGGGAAATCAGGCAAAAACAACCGAACAGACCGAACAAAAAGCTGAACCCGTTTCACCCGATGACGTTATGAAACTTTTGACTGTCGAACCAATGGAGGCCGAAATAGGTTACGCAATAATCCCCCTGATAGATCCTGCACAGGGCGGGGACATGCTCGACAGAATAGGCACTATCAGAAAACAAATGGCTCTCGAAATGGGAATTGTTGTTCCTCCGATTAGAATTAGGGATAACATTCAAATTAAACCTACTGAATATATTTTGAGGGTTAAAGGTGCTGAGGCCGGGAGAGGCGAATTGCTGCCGGATCATTATCTTGCCATGAATACTGGAGCGGTCGAAGAGGATTTAATCGGTGTTCCTACAAAAGAACCTGCATTCGGTCTGCCTGCACTTTGGATTTCGCCGGATTTAAGGGACAAAGCAGAGGCAATGGGCTACACTGTTGTTGATGCTCCTTCGGTTTTAGCTACGCATTTATCCGAAGTTATACGAAAGAACGGTGCGGAACTTTTGACACGTCAGGAAGTTCAAAAATTAACTGACATGGTTAAAGAAAATTCTCCTGCCGTCATATCTGAATTATTATCTTCTTTGACACTCGGAGAAATTCAAAAGGTGCTGCAGAATCTAATCCGTGAACAAATTCCGATTAGAGATTTAGTTACTATTTTCGAGGCTCTTGCTGATTTCGGGAAGATGTCCAGAAGCGTTGATTTCCTTACTGAAAGGGCAAGAGAAGCATTATCGAGATTAATAACATTGAAAATTCAAGGCAATGACGGCGTTATAACGGCTTTCACTCTTTCACCGGTCTTGGAGCAGAAAATTATGTCAGGCGTTGACGGCGATTTAACAAGGGGCTGGCAGTTGAATTTAGATCCAAGAGAAGTTCAAAAAATGATTTCGGCTATTTCTAAGGCAATGGACGAATTATCAATTAAGAATTTACCCCCTGTTCTGCTCGTTCACCCTGATGTAAGATTAATAGTCAGGCGATTGATTGAGGGTTCAATTCAAAATATTTTCGTTGTGTCATATAATGAAATTATACGCGGGGTTCAGGTCAGGACAGCGGGCATGGTTTCTATGGGGAATGCAAAAGCGGGGGAATAAAATAAAATTATGAGAGTTATAAATCAGATTACTTTTACAGCTAAAGATGATGCGGAGGCTTTAAGGCTGGCTTCGGAGAGACTTGGAAGGGACGCTGTAATTCTTTCAAGCCAGATTGTTAAGGACGGCGGAGTTTTCGGACTGTTCAAACATTCCGTGCTTCGAGTTACCGCAGGAATTTTAGAGGACGACACACAGCAAACTAAACCTCAACAAAAACAAAATTTATCTTCCGCAAGTTCTATCTCAAATATGGACGAAGATACAAGACGGGAAAATTTAATTGCTTTCAGGAGACTTCTCGAATTTAAGGAAAAAGGTTCAATAACTCCTCCTGCCCCTGCACCTTCAGAGCTTGGAAATGAAGGTTACATGACCGATGATGTTCAGTTTTCGAGAGAGGGAATCGCTAAAGCCGAAAGAGCCGTGAATGCTTACAATTCTGCTTCTGTTCAGCCTCAAATTCCTGCCCCGCAGCCTCAAATTCAACAAACTCAAAATCAGCGGGATAAAGATGTCGAGCAGATTAGTAAACAGGTAGGAGCTTTGGCCGACAGAATAGACTTTTTGCTTGAAAGATTAAACGCCGTCGAAAACATGAGCAGAATTAATAATAGTGTCAATAATAATATTCCTGAAATTTCTGTGCAGCCAGTTCAACAACAAATTCAAACTCCTCAAATTCAATTTCAACAGGCAATTTCGGGAGAAAGTGAGATTGAGCAGAGATTAAGAGCTTCCGAAGTTGACGAAAAATATATCAGAAAACTTACGGCAGATTATAATATTGCAAAATCGAGGGAGAAAAATAAAAAATTATCCTTCACTAAATGGCTTGGAACTAAAATTGAATGTGCTGCTGATAATGGCGGCGATGCTGTAGGGGGAAGGCGTGTAATGTTGATCGGCCCTACCGGAGTAGGAAAGACAACAACTATTGCTAAACTTGCAGCGATTAAAGCACTTTGGGAACATAAACGTGTTTTGTTATTGACAAGCGACACTTACAGAATTGCTGCGGTCGAACAGTTAAAGACTTATGCTAAAATTCTGGGAGTTCCGATTGAAATTATTTTTGATATTGCGTCAGTTCCAAGCATTATTGAAGAACATGACAACGCCGAAATTATTTTAATGGACACAGCGGGACGTTCTCAACGTGATAAAAAGAATATGGACATGTATGTTAATCTTTATAATGCTTTTAATCCTGATGCTGTTCATTTGGTTTTAGCGGCTAACATGAAATATCGTGATATGCTTGATGTTGTCGAACATATTCCCGACATTCCCGTTTCTCATTTACTATTCACAAAACTTGATGAGACTGTGAGTTATGGGTCTATTTTTAATATACGTCAGGTTATGGGCTGTCCTGTGTCATTTTTGACGGTGGGACAAAATGTGCCGAAAGATATTGAGACGGCGGAAGGTTTAAGGATTGCTGAGTTATTAATGAAGTCCGATGATGAGCGTAAAAGATGAGGGATTTTGCATATGTATCAAACAGACATGACCAGGCTGGAGAATTAAGAAAAATGGTTAAAGACAATAATGCCGTAAAAACTCCGAGACTTCATACATTAGCTGTTTTAAGCGGTAAAGGGGGAGTTGGAAAAAGTAATATCGCTGCCGGGATTTCATTTGCTTTGGCAGACTTCGGAAAAAGGGTTGTATTAATCGACGCTGATTTAGGAATGGCGAATCTTGATATTCTTTGCGGTGTCAGAAATGCAAAATGGAATATTTCGCACTTAATCGAAGGTTCAAGAAGTTTAAGCGAGGTTCTCGTTCATTTCAGGGTTTCTGCGAGGGCTGAAAAATTAAACGGGGGCGTTGCACTTTTGCCCGGAGGCGTAGGACTTAGAGAGATAGCAGACATGGAAGAGAGTGAACTTGAAAGATTTTTCGCTTCACTGTCTGGACTTGATGAGACTGCTGACTATGTAATTATGGACGCTGGAGCAGGTATTCATAAAGGTGCGTTGTCATTTGCCTATGCTGCAGAGGCTGTGCTGCTGATTACGACCCCAGAGCCTACGAGCATAAGAGACGCTTACGGAGTTATAAAATCACTTGGAGCCGGAGCTTGGGAAGGTTCAGCGGGCGGAAACGGTTTAATGCTTGTTGTGAACATGGCCGACAGTTCCCGAGAGGCTTCGGAAGTTGCAGAAAGAATCAGACTTGCATCGATGCAGTTTTTAGGAAATGCCCCTGTTTATTTAGGTTATGTTTTGAAAGATGAAACAGTAGAAAGGGCGGTCAGGAATTGTAAAATTTTTTATCGTTCCGAACCAGATTCCAATGCGGGAATTTGCGTTCGTAACTTGGCAGGGGGAGTTCTGAGACTTTGCGAGGGATCTTCTGCTGATGTCGGAAGTAAAGAGTCTGTTCCGGTATCGGCACGTTCAGGAGGATTTAAGGGCTTTCTGAGGCGATTATCGAAATCACTTTTTAGTGATAATTCTTAGGAAAGGAGTTTATCAGTTGTTGTGTTGAGTTCAAAATCAAATTCAAATTCAATAAAAGTACTTGTTGTTGATGACAGTGCATTAATGAGGCAGTTTATATCCGACATTCTAAATTCCGAAAGCAGAATAACCGTAGTCGGAACGGCAAGAGACGGGCGGGAAGCTCTTGACAAGATTAAAATTCTTCGTCCTGATGTAGTTACGCTTGATGTAGAAATGCCTGTTATGGACGGATTAAAAACCCTTGAGGAAATAATGCGCACAAATCCCCTTCCAGTTATAATGGTAAGTTCAATAACGCAGGAAGGTGCAGACACAACGATGAAGGCATTAGCAATGGGCTGTGTAGATTTTATCGGCAAACCTTCGGGCAACATTTCGCTGAATATTCGAGACATAGGGCAGGAATTAATCGAAAAGGTATTTGCTGCAGCGGGTGCAAAAGTTTTTGTCAAGGGGCGAAGTGCTTTGTTATCGGGAGGCGGTTTAGGGCGTTCGGGATTTCCTGCTTCAATGCCTCAAATAACGATGCCTTCGTTAAGAAAAGATATAGTTGCTATTGCTTCGTCTACGGGGGGGCCAATGGCGTTGAGCGAGCTGCTTCCCAAGATACCTAAGAATTTCCCCGTTCCGATTGTAATAACGCAGCATATGCCGAAAGAGTTTACAGGGTCATTTGCGAAAAGACTTAACGAATCATCGCAGATTGAAGTTCTCGAAGGATTTGAAGGTCTTAGCTTAAAACCCGGCAGAGCAGTAATTGCCCCCGGAGGAAGTCATTTAGTAATAAAACGCCGTTCAGGAGCAGCAGTATGCAGTTTGTCCGATGCCCCGCCCGTATTATCAGTGAAGCCCGCAGCAAATGTTATGTTTTTGAGTTTAGCAGATGAGTTTGGCGGAAATGTTTTATGCGTGATTTTAACCGGAATGGGACGTGACGGAACTGACGGTGCAACAGCTTTGAAACGCAAAGGAGCGTATGTAATTGCTGAAAGCCAGAAAACCTGTGTTGTTTACGGAATGCCTAAAGCCGCCGCCGACGCAGGGATTGTTGATGCAGTTCTGCCGCTTGACGAAATCCCCGAAGCCATTGTTAAAATCGTTAAGGGATAAAAATATTTTATAATTATAATAATAATTTAAGGGAGGAATATAAATTTGGCAGATATGGATATGAGTCAATATCTCGGAGCATTCCTTGATGAGACTGACGATAATTTGCACAGATTAGACGATTTGCTTTTAGCTCTTGAAAAAGATATGGTTGACATGGACGTTATCAACGAGATTTTTAGAGCTGCCCATACATTAAAGGGAATGGCCGGAACAATGGGCTTCACACAGATGATGGGATTGACGCACGCTATGGAGGACAGGCTCGACGCAGCCAGAAAAGGTACAAGGCCGTTGACTGAAAATGACATGAATTTACTTTTCACAGGTCTCGATAATCTTCAGGCTATGGCGGATTCAATACGTGGCGGAGGAAATGACGCTCACATTGACGTTTCAGAAATGGTTACACAGTTACGTAACGAAGCTCCCGCACCTGTTTCTGCACAGTCTTCACAACCTGCTCAACAGGCCTCCGAAACCTCGTCGCAGGATTCAGAATGGGCAAAGAAAGCTAATCAGGAAGGTGCTAATGCCTACAGCGTCCATGTAACGTTAAGTCAGAGTTGTTTATTAAAAGCAGCGAGGGCGTTTATGGTCGTCAACAGGCTCGAGGAAATGGGAGAAATTTACAAGTCTGAACCCTCAAATGATGCTCTTGAAAGGGAAGAATTTGATTTTGACTTTACAGTTTACGTTGCAACCCCTGCATCGCCTGAAGAAGTCAAGAATACAATCGAAAAAATCGGAGATGTTCAATCAGCCGAAGTTACTGAAGTTAAAGCCGATGAAGCCCCCGCACCCGCTTTTGCCCCTGCCCCTGAACCCGTACAGCCTGCACAAGCCGAAGCCGTTTCTGCCCCTGCACCTGTTTCTGCTCCTGCTCCGACAGCGACAGAACAGCAGAAAGCACCCGTTAAGAAGGAAAGTGCAAAAAAAGGAAGTCAGACTGTCAGAGTTGACATCGGGAGACTTGACAAATTAATGAATTTAGTGGGAGAGCTTGTAATTTCCCGTGCAAGAATTGAACGCCTTGTCCAGGAAGCAAGATTGAGGCAGTTTGATGAGACGTTATCGCAGTTAGGCAGGATTTCGGGGGACATTCAGGAGCTTGTTACGAAGCTGCGAATGGTTCCGGTCTCATTTACTTTTGACAGGTTCCCGAGATTAATACGTGATTTATGCAAGACTTTGAATAAGAATGTCGAATTAGTCCTTGAGGGAGAAGATACGGAACTTGACAGGACAGTCATAGACGAGATCGGCGACCCTATGGTTCACTTAATCCGAAATTCAATGGATCACGGCATCGAACACCCCGAAGAACGTAAAGCACTTGGAAAACCTGAAAAAGGGATATTGAAGATTGCAGCATATCAGGAAGGCTCAGGAGTTGTTATCGAAGTTTCAGATGACGGCGCAGGAATTGACCCCGACAAAGTCAAAAAGAAAGCTATAGAACGGGGAATTATAACTGAAGACAGAGCTAATATTATGAGTGATGAGGAAGCCCAACAGTTGGTTTTGCTGCCCGGTTTTTCAATGGCTAAACAGGTAACGGATTTATCGGGCAGAGGTGTCGGAATGGACGCTGTAAAGACCAAAGTTGAAGCACTCGGAGGCCAATTTGATTTAAGCAGTAAAAAGAACGAAGGGACGCACGTTTATATCAGGCTGCCATTGACGTTGGCAATAGTTTTGTCGCTCTTAATAAAAGTCGGCGAGGAGACATATGCAATATCGCTTGAAAATGTCGAAGAGACCATAATGGTACGCAAAGAGGATATAAAGACCGTACACGGCGAACCTACGACTTTATTAAGGGGCGAAGTTCTGTCGTTAAACATTTTAGGCGATATATTAGGCTCTGACGGCGTAGAATATGACAGGGACGAATACCCTGTAGTTGTCGTGAAAATCGGCAAAAATAAAATCGGCTTCATTGTCAGCGAATTGATAGGCCAGCAGGAAATTGTTATAAAATCTCTCGGTCGTTTCCTTGCAAAGATTGACGGTATCACGGGCGGAACGATACTTGGAGACGGCAATGTAGCGTTAATCCTTGATGTAGCTTCGTTTTATTCGACAAAGAACTAAATAAAAATGGGGAAATTAATAGATATATCTTCATTCGATGATAAGTGCCTTGATGCGATTCGTGAAGTCGGCAATATAGGCACAGGAAACGCAGCAACGGCCTTGTCGGAACTCTTGAAGCGCATGATTGAGATGGACGTACCCCAAACGGAGCTTGTATCGATATATGATATAGCTTCTCATTACGGAGACCCGACGCAAATTGTAGGTGCAGTGTTTGTGCGGTCAAGCGGGGGCTTCGGGTGTTCATTGATTTTTATTCAGAATGAAGATGATGCCGATTTAATGGTAGAATTATTATTAAAACAACAATTCGGAACTCATATTCCTATTGACGAAATCCCTTCAGAAATGAGGGACAGTGCGCTTTCAGAGGTCGGAAACATAGTGTTGAGTTCATTTTTGAACGCTATAAACATGATGCTTGGAACGCAGCATCAAATTTCAGTTCCCGGCGTAGCTCACGACATGTTAAGCTCTATACTTGACGTTGTAGCGTCGATATACGGACAGATGGGTGAGACTGCGTTGCTTGTCAATACTGAATTGAGGGTTGAAGGATTGGACGAAGGGAAAATTTCGGGACATATAATATTATTGCCGGATCCCGATGCTTTAGAACTTTTACTTGAGAAATTGAAGGTGGTTTAATGGCCGAAAACAGTATAGTCTTAGGAATGGCGGATTTATTGGTAGTTCCTGCCCCTGTTAAGTTAATAACTTTAGGGCTTGGCTCATGTATAGGGCTTGTGGTTTTTGATACATTCGCAAAAGTCGCTGGAATGGCTCATATAATGTTACCCGATTCAAGAGGTCTCAAAGGTGCCGAGAAAGTCGGTAAATTCGCAGATACAGCGGTACCGGCATTAATAGAGGAAATGCTGAAGAAGGGTGCTACACGTCCCCGAATTAGAGCAAAGATAGCCGGAGGGGCTCAAATGTTCTCGTTGCCCGGAGCATCGGCAGAATTTCTAACTGTAGGAGCCAAGAACGTTCGGGAAACTAAAATAAAACTTCAAAAAATGGGTATAGCTTTAGTCGCAGCCGATACGGGAGGAAATAAGGGACGCACGATAGAATTTTCTACGAGTAACTGGCTCTTAAAGGTAAAGACTTTAGGGAAGGGAGTTAGTGAAATTTGAAAAAATGACGAAATCAGAGAGAGACGAATTAATAATAAAATATCTTCCCTTAATAAAATATGTAGTCTCGCGAATGTCTCTAACACCTCCGCAAGGGCTTGATTACGAGGATTTATGCAGCTTCGGGATATTTGGGCTAATGGACGCTATAGATAAATTCGATCCTTCAAAGGGATTTACGTTTCAGACATATGCAATACCAAGAATAAGGGGCTCAATCCTTGATGAATTGCGTAAATTCGATTGGTTTTCAAGAACAGGCCGTGAGAAAGTACAAAAGCTGAACAGGGCAATGGAGAAGATTTTACGTGATAAGGGCGAACTTAAAGATGAATGGGTTATGTCGGAGATGGGAATAACTGAAGATGAATACTTTGAAATTCAGGATTTGGCATCTCGAGGATATATCACATCGCTTGATGACGTAACACCTTTTGAGGACGGCGAAGTCTCTGTTGAAGCTACATTGGCAGATGAGAGGGAGGGAATATCGGAACGTCTTGATTATGAAAGTGAGAAACAGGAATTAGTCGAGGCATTATCTGAACTTCCTGAAAGAGAAAAAACAATGCTCAGCCTATATTATTATGAAGGTCTTACTCTTAAAGAGATAGGAATAGTTATGGGAGTAACTGAAAGCAGAGTGTCTCAAATTCACGGTAAAGCCTTATCAATGCTTAGGACTATATTAAAGGAGAAGCAGAATGTTTGACAGAGAGATATTTGCGCTCGAAGCAAGGCCTGACGGAATTTACTTATCATGCTTTGACAAAAATTTCAAGGAAAACGATGTCTATGCTTATCTCAAGGAATATGGAATTGTAAGATATGATTTCAAGGCAATTCGTAAATTTATCAAGGACGGAGAGACCTGCAAAGTCTGTAATCGTAATCCTGCATTTGAGAAAGACGCTAAAATCCTTGTAACTCTTGCAAAGGATAAAATGTCAGCTTCGGTAACTATAGAGCCTCCTTTTTTTGCAAAGCCTTGGCCTACAAGGGAGGAAATAATAAAATCTCTGAATGCTAATAACGTCAAAGTCGGGATTAATACGATGTCTATAGATTCTCTTTTAGCACGTAAACTCGCAAATGAGCCTGTAATCGTTGCTGAAGGTGTTATGCCCATAGAAGGCCGAGATGCGAGAATAGAATTGATAAAAGACCCCGACAAGCCCTTTGAAGTCGATGATGATGAAAAAATAGATTTCTGGAGCCGAAGCACTATAGTTACCGTACACCCAGGACAGGAAATAGCAGTCAAAATCCCTCTTGAAAACGGTAAAAACGGTATCGATGTAACAGGTTCTCCGGCAAAAGCTAAACCCGTAAGAAACGTTGAATTTTCATTCGGAGACGGCCTGAAACGTGATGAAGAGAACAGGTTATTATTAGTAGCTACGGCAGAAGGGCAATTAAAGAACGAAAAGGGAAGACTTCTTGTGTTGCCTGAACTTGACATTCATAAAGATATAGATTTCGGAGTAGGCAGCATAGACTTCACGGGAGCAGTAAAAATTCACGGCTCTGTCAGGGAGGGTTTTCACGTCGTAGCACAAGGAAACATCGAGATTTTCGGGCCTGTTGAAGGAGCTGATATAGACAGTCAGGGAGTTGTCATAGTTCACGGAGGAATTAGGGGAATGGGCAAGGGAACTGTTCGTGCAAATGGTGATATTAGCTTGAATTTCGCCGATAATGCCTCGATACGTGCAGGCGGTTCTATACTTGCGAAGAACTCTATACTTCATTCGCATTTATATGCACAAAGAGCCGTTATAGCACTTGGAAGCGGTAAACACTCTCAAATAGCGGGCGGACGAATTGATGCGGGGCTTGAAGTCTCTTGTCATGTCTTAGGTTCGGAAATGGGGACAAAAACTGAAGTTGTAGTTGGTCTGCCTCCTGAAATGTTAGAGAAACGAAAAGTCTTTACAACAGAGATAAAACGCTGTCAGGAAAATTTAGAGCGTGTAGAGCCTAATATAGCATTGTTGAAAAAAGTAGAGAGCATGGGGCAGTTAGATGATAAAAAACGTGTGATGCTCATGAATTTAACAAAAATGAAATTTCAGCTTCAGGCAGCACTTGAAAGTATGCAAAAGGAGCTTGAGGACTTGGAGGAACAGTTAGAGCTTGTCAAGGATAAGGGCATTGTAAGGGTTAAAGATGTCTGCTACGGAGGCGTTGTAATAACTGTAAGGGGATTAACGCATATAGTTCACGAACCATGCAGATTTACGAGCTTTATAGCCGATGATGAGCAAAGATGTATAAAACTTGTTCCGTTTGATTATATGAAGGGACGTTTAGGAGGTTAAGTAACGAAAATGCAGCCCGTAAGCATGTTAATGTCAAATTTGAATGTCGAAGCAATGACTCATCATGCCCCTAACGCTTTGGCAGCAGCTCAAGACGCAGGACAAAGTCAGGAAATCATACGAGACGGAATAAAAATTGTCCAGACAGTACAGGCAAACGAAGCAGCCGCAAGATCTCAGAAAGTCAGGAGAAAAACCGATGACGAGAAGAGAGACGAAAATAACGAAAAAAATCGGGAAAACAAAGGGAAAAAGAAATTTGATTTCTATGCGTGAGTAATCCCGATTATTGCAGTGATTGATTTTACGGGGGTCATCATCATCGAGGAAGTTGTAGACAACCCGATTTTCTTTGTAGCATTAAGTATCTGCAAAATGTCATCTGTTACCTTAATGTCTAAATCTCCGTATCCTGGACTGAATCTGTGAGTTAAGATTTCACCTTTATTTAAGTAAGGTACTATTTCAGTATTTATAGCGTAGTCGCAAAACTCATCGGCTCTTACACTTGCACAGGCATCTAAAGCTAATCCGTCAAGCATGTTACGTTGCTGCTCAAGTGAAATTTCCCTGTCAACGTCATGTCCTAACGTCATAGCTATAATATAACATTCATTTGAATGTGCCGTTAATTTAGCGATGTTTTCGCTGTATATGTAACAACCTTCAAATTCAATTCCGCCGTCAAAATGAATTATATGAAATCTCCCGCTTAAAAATCTCGGCGTAACAAATTTATCAAGTCTATCAAAGGCTTCACGGACTACATCGATTAATTCGTCAATTTTAGCCGTCGCAGGAACTTTCATATAACGTAACGCATTAGCTATTGATCTATCTGTCGTTATAAACCGCATATCTCTTAGTATATAAAACGGATCTTATTCCGGCATCAATTCTTCTGACTGTATCAGCCTGATTCATAGTGTAAAGGTGAATCCCTTCGACATTGCGGGCTAATAAATCAATAATCTGTTCTGTAGCATATGCAATCCCTGCTTCTTTTACAGCACCCTGATGATGGCCGTATTCGTTGACAAAACGCCTTACACGTTCCGGGACTGAAGCACCGCACATCTCAACGACTTTTGAAATTTGAGCCGCAGCAGTTATGGGCATGATACCCGCAATTATGGGCTGTTTAATTCCTAAGGCACGAACTTTTTCACGCCATTGACAGAATATGTCATTGTCAAAAAAAAGCTGTGAGATTAACGCTTTGACGCCTAAATCGCATTTTTCTTTAAGGTGAAATAAATCATCTTCCATTGATTTAGCTTCGGGGTGTTTTTCGGGGTAACATGCAGCGAAAACGTCGAAATAATCGCCGTATTCGTCTTTAATGAATTTGATTAATTCTGAGGCATGGTGAAACTCTCCCAAGTCCGATTCGTCTTTCAAGTCGCCTCTTAAAGCGAGAATGTTTTTGACGTTATTGCCCTTTAATCTTTCAAGGATATTTTTGATGTCGGCCTTAGTAGTTCCAACACAGGTTAAATGAGCAACTCCGCAGACTTTGTATTTGTTTTGAATGCCCGAAGCAATTTCGACGGTGTTATCTCTGCTTGAACCTCCAGCACCGTAAGTAACGCTGATCAAGTCAGGATTAAAACTCACGAGACTGTCAATAACTGCGTATGTTCCTTCAGTGCTTTTGTTACCTTTAGGAGGGAAAATCTCAAACGTGTAACTCGGCGTAAGTTTATCTAAAAAATTTTCCATTTTGTAAAATCACATTCCTTTCGTCTGAGCTGAAATCCATGCTCTGAAAATTTTGTTTTTGTAGGCATAATCAAAAGAAGTCATATGTTCCGAATAATTTTTATTATTATCAGGAAGCGTCGAACCCTTTTTGAACGTTACGAATATATTATTCAGTGATGTATCAATGACAGTGTTAAAATTTTCTGCGTCAACATTCTGAAAATGAACATAAGGTATTCCTGAAGAGCTGAACATATTTATAACTTCGCTTTGACCTTTAGAGGCTTTATCATCGCCATTTGAAGCAACGTAAATAAATTTTTGAGTTTTAAGTCCTTCAAGTTTTGAAATGTCCCATTGCCCTGACACAAACAAACAGGCTGTAAAAAGTTCGGGATATTCTGAAGCAAGAATTAAAAATGTCATGCAGCCCATTGATTGTCCCGTAGCATAAACTCTGTTAAGATCTATGCTGTAATTTTTCAGGGAAAAGTCAATAAATCTTTTTGTTAGACTGACATAATCAGTTACTACAAAACCGTTATGATCATCTAAAATCATTTCGGGATAAGTCGGAACGATAACAATATAATTCTCGTCTTTAGTCCAAATTAAACCGCCATAACCCTGAGTTAATGAAAATTCGGGAGATTTTTCAGCAGCACTGCCGTCAGCAATAAAAAACACAACAGGATATTTCTTTTCCTGTGAATAATTTTCAGGAAGATATACGTTATACCTGATTGAAAGTCCCGTAACGTCATCGCTAAACGTTTTAACACTGAATTTTTGAAGTTCAGAATTTACGAGGGCATTCAAAGTTTCGTCATTTGATTTATCAGGGTGAAAAATTCCTGCGGCATTCACGGGAAAACTCGTAGAAAACAAACACAAAACTATGATTAAAAATAAAAATTTCAGTTTCATTTTTTAATTCCGTCTTTTCTGTCTTCTTCCCAAGTTATGAAAGAATGATAAAAGACATTATCATGATCATCAAGGCCTCTTGTAATTTCAGTAACATGAATGTGAGAGGCTTTGACCTGTTCCAAAACGTAATCGACAGCCAGCATGGGCTCCGTATGGGCACCGCAAGTGTAAATGTCGAGAGCCATATAATTAACTTCCGGCCAAGTATGAACGGAGAGATGAGACTCACTGATAACGACTACGCCGCTTACACCATTAGGGGGAAATTTGTTGAAAGACACAGACCAAACTTGAGCGTGGGCACGTTTAGCAGCTTCAACGAGAATGTCCTGAAGTTTAGGAACATTGGTTATTGTGTCATCACAGCCTGAGACTTCTACAATATAATGAACACCTTTCGGGGACAATTTATTTGACCTCCTGAGAAAATGAAATTATAAAGCAAAATGCTTTGACTAAGTTTAATTTTATCATATTGGCAAAATTTCGGAAAATGTTATTAAGTTATTGTCAACCTCTCTGTCAACTAAAGTTGACATCTCCCCTTTGAAAGGGGAGACTTTGCCTCTCTGCTTGAGGGGAGGGGGAAGACGGAGGAATCAAGCATTATTTTCACGATAAACGTTTCCTTCTGAAGTCAGCCATATCGTTAATCATCTCTTCTTCTGAGTTCCAAGCAACATTTTTCTCCGTAAGATATTTAATTTTTTTCATTGCAAGCTCATCATTATTAAATTTGTCAAATATTTGCAAGTCAGAATTATTTTCTTCGGTGAAAATAACATAAACTTCTCCTTTTGTCGGTGCATTTTCGGGCAAATTCAATTTTCCGTTTTCATAATATCCCTGTAATGCAAGCATTAATACCTCACCTCGAACCTAAATGCTTTTTGAAAAATTTTTCAAGTTCCCTGTAAAAGTCGAATCTGTTTTCTTCGTTTGCAAATCCGTGCCCTTCGTTTTCTTTTACCATGTAGACAACATCTTTTCCTGTTTTTTTGACGGCTTCGACAATTTGATCTGATTCGGCCTTATTAACTCTCGGATCGTTTGCACCTTGAGCAACAAATAACGGGATTTTTATTTTGTCGGCATGAAAGACAGGTGAAATTTCAGTCAACAATTCCTTATCTTTAACAGGATCGCCGATTTCTTCATATTCCATTTCAAGAAAGGGTTTCCAATATGGCGGAATGCTCTCAAGCAATGTGAAAATGTTTGAAGGCCCTACGTAGCTTACTGCACAGGCGTATAAATCAGGCGTAAATGCAGCTCCTGCAAGTGCAGCATAACCACCGTAACTCCCGCCGTAAATTGCAAGTCTGTTTTTGTCGGCAATACCCTTTTCAACTGCCCATAAAACTCCGTCCGTTAAATCGTCCTGCATTTTTCTTCCCCACTGCTTAAAACCTGCCTGGTGAAATTCTTTGCCGTAACCTGTCGAACCTCTGAAATTTACCTGCAAAACAGCTATTCCCCTGTTCGCCAAGAATTGAACTTCGGAATCAAATCCCCATGTATCCCTTGCACTCGGCCCTCCATGAGGAATTATTACGAGCGGAAGGTTTTTAGCCTCTAATCCTTTGGGAACTGTCAAATATCCGTTAATCGTAAGTCCGTCGCGTGATTTATATTTTATTGCACTCATCGAAGCCATTTCGTTTTCATTAAGCCATGGGGATAAATCAGCAAGTTTTGAAATCGAATTGTCTTTCCTGTCAAATAAATAATAAGTTCCTCTTGTTTTGTCGCTGTAAGTTCTGACAATTACTCTTCGTTCGTCATCGTCCATATCTGAAACTACAGCTTCATAATTCGGGAAAAAGTCGTCAAGTGTTTTCTGTAATTCCTCTCTGTCAGAATCAAAAAATTTATAGTGCCTCCTGTCAGTTGTGTAAGTTGCGGCGGTTATGATTTTCTTTTTCTTTGAGTGTAAAAGGCTTCCGACATCAACTTCATTATGTTCAAAAATTAAATCGAGGGTTTTATTTTCGTCTGGATCAAATTTGTAAATTGCGACTTTATCCCTGCTTAAATTTGAGGCTGCATACATGAATTTATTGTCATAGTCAAATAAAATCGGGACAAAAGTTTCTTTGAAGTTAGTAGTCAATAAAATTTCAAAATCATCGCTTTCATTTTTTCTGTATAAAAGACTGTTATTGACACCGTCAGTAATCATTGCGGCTCTTAATTTTCCGTCATGGTCAGTCATCCAGCCTGTAATATTTCCGGGATTTTCAGCAACTTTTGTCAATTCTCCAGTGTTAATATCACATCTGAAAACGTCAAAAACTTCGGGATCTCTTTGATTTAATTCAATTAACATGTGATTTTCGTCATCTTCCAAGTCATCAAGAATCCCCGCACGGACTTTTTCAAACGGTGTTAAATCTTTTGCTTCAGAGCCGTTAATGTCAGTAATGTAAATGTGATAATTTTCGTCGCCTCCGAAATCCTGAGCATAAACAATTCTATTGTTTCCTTTCCAGAAAAAGCCTTCAATATCTCTTTCGGTGGCAGATGTAATTCTTTTTTCTTCTCCTGTAGAAAGCTCTCGGACATAAACATTCATTCTGTGCTGCCATGATTTTACGAACGCTAATTTAGTTCCGTCAGGAGAAATTGAATAACCTCCGGAATCAACGTTTCTGAAAAAATCTTCCATAGAAAACAACGGAGCCATTGCAGCCTTTGCACTCGGAACAAAAATTAATGACATTATGAAAATAATAAACAAAAGTTTCATATTTTACAACTCCCTTTTCGATTAAAAAATTTTATTTGATTTTATCACGAAAAATATTTTAGTTGTATAATATAAAATTACTAAGGAGAAATTCATGAATAAAGATATTTATTTTGAAGCTGTCAGAAAATTTACTTTTGCCACTACGTTTGCCACTACAAAAACGTTAATTTTAACCTGTAAATAAAAGAGTTTATAAAAATTGTCAGAATTGTTTGCGTGTGATTTTAATAACAAAAATTCCCCCGTTACTTACATGTAAACAAGGGAATTTGATTTTTTTAATTTTACAGTCTAACAGTTTCACGATTGGTTCTCTGACTTCGTTAATTGCTCGTTCGGGCATGTGTGCATCGTCAGGAAGAACAACAACAAACAAATCATCTTTCAAGGTCAAAGGTTCACAATCTCCGCTGAAATAATAATTATCGTTTTCAGGGTGAGGATCGATTTCCTTAACTCTGTCGAGAGGTGCATAGCAGAAATATTCTTTGCCTTTCACAACAAGCTGAATGTCAGCATAAAGATGATGATTTTCAAGTTTGCATTCTGCGACGGGGAATGAGTCATAACGTTTAATCAAATAAAAAATCTCGTCATGGTCAATACCTTCAATAAAATGTTTTCCTGTTTCCATGTCGGCAAATTTTTCCTGATTCTCTTCAAGGAATTTCAAGGCCTTCTCAAAATTTCTGCCGATTCCGTAATAGAGTTTTGCATTTTTAATCTTGTCAATAATCATTGCTACAACCTCCTTTTATGGATTTACAACGTTAATCGGTTTTCCTGCCTGATACGCTTTAATGTCGTCAATCACTGTCCCCAAAAGTCTTGCCCTTGACGCTAAAGGTGCCCAAGACATATGAGGCGTGATTATACAGTTCGGAAGTCCGAGCAATGGGCTGTCTTTTGCCATAGGTTCAGCACTGATAACGTCTAATGCAGCTGCTTGAATTTTTCCGCTCTTCAATGCCTCGACTAAATCTTCTTCGTTTACAAGTCCGCCCCTTGAATTGTTGATAAAGATTACGCCGTCTTTCATTTTTGCTATGGTCTCACGATTAATCATCTTTGCGTTTTCGGCATTTTGAGGGCAGTGCATCACGATCACGTCTGACGATGACAAAACAGAATCTAAATCAGCATATTGAAGCGTCTCACATTCTAAATTCTTGTTTTTGTAAGTGTCGAAGGCAAGAACTTTCATTCCGAGAGCCTGAGCTATTGCTGCGGTTCGTTGTCCGATTCTTCCCAAGCCTATAATTCCCATTGTTTTTCCTGCAAGTTCGATTAACGGATAATTCCAATAACTGTAATCAGGGCATTTAATCCAGTCTCCGTTTTGAACTGAGCGATTGTGTTCTCCTACGTGATGACAGATTTCGAGAAGCATTGCAATAGCTGTCTGTGCAACCGCAGCAGTGCCGTATACGGGGACGTTGCAAACAGGGATACCTTTTTCCTTTGCTTTTGCAGTGTCAACAACGTTATAGCCTGTTGCCATTACCGCTATTAATCCGATGTTGGGAGCTTTATCGAGAATTTCCGCCGATAACGGAGTTTTATTTGTCAATACAACTTCAGAATCGCCTATTCTTTCAAGAATTAACTTTGTGTCTTCAGGGTCTGTCCTGTCATAAATCGTAACTTCGCCCAAAGTCTTTAATTCGTCCCATGTGAGATCGCCGGGATTTAACGTATAGCCGTCTAATACTACAATTTTCATGCCGTAGCTCCTTTCATTTCTTTAATCTTCCTGTCTTTCTCGCTGAGCCAGTCAGGGTGTTTTACAAGATTCCGCTTATATACCCATGTAGTCAAAATCGGTGTAAGGATTGCCGTTACAACCGTTGATGCAGCAACAAAAGGTGTAGCTATTGCGGCAACTTCGGATAATGTAGGGTCTACAACCGCTACGGCAAGGGGAACTCCTACGGCATTTCCCGCAGTGCTTGAACACGCAGCTCCGGCAACTCCCGTACCGCCTGTTACACGGTCTGCAAAGATATTCAATGCTCCTCCGACTAAAACTGTTACTATGCCGAGTACTACTCCCAACGGCCCTGCGGTTAAAATCATGCCGAAATTAATTCTCGTACCTAATGCAAGCCCCATGAAAGGAACCATAATATCTCCGCCCCGTGTCAGGAACTCACGCATATCGGGGTCAAGATTTCCAAGTATCATTCCTACAATAATCGGGATTACAACCGCAACGAGATCCATAAACGGAATTGTCGCTATACCCGCAGCACCTACAGCAATCATGGTTAAGAAAGGCCCGTCATTGATTGATATTACGGAAATAGCTCCGATCTCTTCATTAGAGCCGAACTCTGACGTTAAAGCCGCATAAAGTCCGCCGTTTGTGTTTGATACGGCAGCGATTACGGCAAGAGACGAAAGCCCATAGAAACCCGCAGAGCCGAATATATGTTCAACGAGAAGTCCGAGAGCTACAGCAAAGACAAATTTTGAAACAGTTACGACAGCACCGATTTTTAATGCTTTCGGAGCTGATTTCAACGTCATTCCTGCACCCATACAGACAAGGAAACCGCCTATGAAAGTGTTGTGATGATTCATGATTTCGGAAACGAAACCGCCAATTTGAAAGACTTCCGGAGCAAATGTGTTAATTGTTGCTGACACAAGCATCGGAACGATGCATCATACCGCCGGGCACTTTTTCAATAGCCTTTTTGATACGCAAAATAATACCCTCCTTAATAACATAAAAATATAGCAGTTACGAGGAAAGCAGTTACGCAGAAAATAATAAAAAAATAAAATGTGTGAATTTTTGAAGATTTTATTAATTGTTGATATTATAAAAAATTTTGACCTCTATGTCAACAAGTTGACATCTCCCCTTAGTAGAAAGGGGAGACGAAGGGTTGTCAAAATTTATCGTCTTAAAACTTTCGATAAAAATTCTATCGTTCTGGGCTGTTTGGGGTGGTCGAAAACTTCGTCGGGCCTTCCCTCTTCACTGATTACTCCGTTATCCATGAATAAAATTCTGTGAGCAATCTTATGAGCAAATCCCATTTCATGAGTTACTAAATACATCGTCATTCCTGAATCCGCAAGTTCCTGCATAACATCTAAAACTTCGCCGATCATTTCAGGGTCTAATGCACTCGTAGGCTCATCGAATAATAAAACTTCTGGATTCATTGCCATTGCTCTTGCTATTGCTACACGCTGCTTTTGTCCTCCGGATAATCTTTCAGGCCATTCGTCGATTTTGTCGGCAAGTCCTACACGTTCCAATAATTCTTTCGCTCTAACGTCGGCTTGCTCTTGCGTCATTAATTTTAATTGAACCGGTGCAAGCGTTAAATTTTTTCTTACCGTTAAATGAGGAAATAAATAGAAATGTTGGAATACCATTCCCATTTTACGCCTGACATGATTAATATCGCAGTCTGGGGCTGTGATGTTTTCGCCGTTGAATAAAATCGTGCCCGATGTCGGAACTTCCATTTGATTTAAGCATCTCAGAAACGTACTTTTCCCCGAACCTGAAGGCCCTATAACCGCAATTTTTTCGCCTTTTTGAATTTCCGTTGAAATGCCTTTCAGGACTTCGATTGTTTTCCCGTTCTGTAAAGTAAAAGTTTTGTGAAGGTCTTTAACTTCGATAACTGCCATTATAATAAATTACTCCTTTTACGCTTTGTTGAAGATCGGATCAAAACCGGTCTGTGAGAGAATATCATTAACAAGCGAATTAGTATTTTTGAGAGTTACGCCGTTATTTGAACGTTTGTGCATAATCAGCAAAAGTCTTAATCCCGCCGATGAAATATATTCGAGTTTTTCACAGTCTACAACAATTTTGTTAATTTTGTGTTTTGCTGTTAAATCCTCGAAAAATGCAAGCACTTCGGGAGAGCTGAGAGTGTCAAGTATGCCGGTTAGAGTTAATTTAAGACATTCATTATTCAGCTTTGTGTCGAAAATAAGTTTTTCGGATTTGAATGTATAAGTTTCTTGGGCGGTTTTATCAAGTGTTATTTTCCAGTAACCGATATTTTTTAATGCGGCGTTCAATTTTTCTATGCGGTCTCTGCTAACGTTTGCAAGACTTTTAATTTCAGGCATATAATCAGCTACGATAAGTCTTTCAACTTTTAAGCCGTGTTCCTGCAAAAACTTAATTGCTTTTTCTTTATCAGCCTGAATATCTGCAAAGGGATTTATAATTATGCTTTTCTTTCTGATAGGAACGTCGGATTTATCAGCTACTCTCTCGAGTATTTTTGTGATATCTTTCATGAAATCATCGCCGCTGAAAACTTTTGCCGTCTCTACACTCTGCATCGGTAATTCGGGGTCTAAAGTAATCCAGCAGCCTCCGTGAGTTTCAAGGATTTTTCTGATGTTGTCGCATACTAAGGCAGCCTCCGAATCCGTGAAATACATTAATAAACCTTCAGTTGAGATACATACAGAGCTGTCAATTTCGTCAAAAACTTTTTTCAGAGAAACATAATTCGTTGCATCGACCGAATAAAATTTTACAAGACTGCGTTTATTTTCGTCTATCAATGACATAACTGCCGGTTCAGCTTCATAGATTGTAGCAGGTAAATCAAGCCCGACATACTTTTTATTATTTCGTGAAAATTGAATCGCTCTCGGTGTATATCCGCACGGCAAGTCAACTTCGACATCAAAGCCTGAACTTTCAATCATTGCATTCATTGTACGGAAACGAATTTCAAAAAACACACTTTCCCATAATAGCTGATTTTTTGATGATTCAGTAATAGCAGAGTTTTGCGTAGCCTCAAACGTAATATTTAACTTCTCAACGAGTTTTTTTGCGTCATCATCGCCTGCCGAAGCAAGTTGAAAAAGCGTCATTTTTGCCGTATTGAATACAGGATTAACAATTTCTCTAAGAGCTTGGGTTTCTTTCATGAAAATTATCTCCTGCCCCTGCTTAACCATTCTTCGAGCTTTCTAACGACATGAGTTAAGAATAAAACTATGACGAGATAAATTATTGCGACCATTACGAGAGGCTGTGAATGTTCGAGCGTCAAGGCTTGAATATTCTGTCCTGCTCTTGTTAAGTCATCAATTCCGATATAGCCTGCGACCGAAGTTTCCTTCAACAGTGCTATAAATTCGTTAAACAGCATCGGGATTACGTTTCTCAATGCCTGCGGTAAGACTACAAGTTTCATTGATAACCCATAAGATAAGCCCAAAGACCTCGCAGCTTCCATTTGTCCGTGATCTATAGATTCAATTCCGCCTCTGAAAATTTCAGCGATGTATGCACCTGAATTTAATCCGAATGCCAAGATAGCTATATATTGGGTATTCAAATCACGAGCCGATGCAAAAATCGTAAAATTCCAGATTAACAACTGAACCATTGCCGGAGTGCCTCGCAATACTGTTATGTAAGTATTTGCAAGAGCATTAAGAACGGGAATCCTTGCACCGCCTTTATATGCAACTCTTATAACACTTAAAATCAATCCGACTATAAGCCCTATAAACGTTGCCCATGATGTCATAAAAATTGTAGCCCTCAAACCGTCAACAAGCATCATGTAACGGCGGTCTTTTATGAAATTCTGATAAAACCTCCGATTAAAATCGTTCCATGCTGCTTCCGTGAAAAATCCCGAATTATAAAGCGCATAGAGCAGGAATACAGCGACTACTCCTAAAAGCATATCGCCTCTGCCTGCTCCGTTGTGTCTCGTTAAAAATTTATTTCTCATAGTCATCTGCACGCACTAAAGCCACCTGTTTTGCTCCTACTACGTAATTATCCGAGAAATCCATGTTTTCCTTTCGTTCATCGGTTACTGTAATTCCTGCACAGATCATATCGACTTTATTTGTTGAAACGGCCATTGGGAGAGCATCAAAATTCATGTGTTCGACAACAAGTTCACGATCTAATTTTTTCGCAATCTCTGCACACATTTCTATGTCAATTCCGATAAAGCCGTTCCCGACTTTTAACTCGTAAGGAGCAAATCCAGCCTCTGTTCCGACAACTAATTTTCCGCCTTTTGCACCTTTGTTGAAGTCGATAGTTTCGGGGTTGATTTCGAGATAATCGCCGTTGAGGTATTTATCGAAAATTTTGTCGAGAGTCCCGTCAGCTTTCATTTCTGATAATGCTTTGTTGACTTTTTCGACAAGTTCTGTGTTCCCTTTTCTGAAACCGATAGCGTAATTTTCCTCTGATAAAGCCTCGTCCATGATTGCAAGACCTTCGACGGACTGCAAAAATCTTTTTGCGGGCATTTCGTCCATGATAATTGCTCTGATTTTACCCTGACGAAGTGAAGCTACTGCATCGACATATTTTTCGTAAGTCGTGAGAAGTGAAGCCTTTTTGTCGCCCAATAAATCTTCTGCGATAAATTGTCCGACAGTTCCACGCTGTGCAGCGAGTTTTTCGGTTTTGAGCTGTTCAACTGATTTTAATTTTACATTTTCATCAGCGAATGCAACAGAACATAACACAATTAAAACTGCAACACATGCTAAAAATTTCTTCATGATAAAAATTCCTCCTGAAATAAAATTAAATTAATTATATAACATTTAATAAAAATTCACTAAATTTAATTAGACATTTTATTTTGATTTCGTATTTTATCAAGATACGGCTTCAAACGCTTAAATTTTGACGAATCTGTTTTTTCGGGCATATCTGATAAATCTATCTCCCTGTTGCGAAATTCAAGTAACCTCAAAAAGTTTTCACGAATTTTATCTTTTTCCTCCGAAGTCTTTGCCAGTGCAAGAAAATCACCGAGTCCCATTAACATATACTTTACTCTCCTTTTTTGTTGCAAATCTTGCTGATATTATGCGAACGATATTTTTATTATCATCTGACGTTAAACGCTCTACATAAACTACGAACATTAAACTTCCCATTGTCATTCCTAATAACATCGAGTCTTTCTTCACCTGTATTTTCATCAAGAAAATTACATTCATAAACAGCATCATCATCAAGAAAAACTCCTGCTGCAGACGAAAAATCGACACCATGTTTTTTGATATTGATTTTTTCTTTCTCATCGTCCCAAGTGAATAACATTCCGCCAATTTCAAATTTAATTTCATCGTATTCAAATTCCTTCATGAAACACTCCCAAATATTTTATTTTCACTATGTGTTATTATATTAAAAACTTATCATTTTAAGGAGGATTTTCACAATGAAAAAATTATCGCTGATTTTCATATCTGTTTTTGTGTTAGTGTTTTTTTGTTCATGTTCATTCGCAGCAAGCAAAAACGAAATGCAAAAGATGAGCGTATTTTTGAGCAATTTCACCGAAGTAGGATTATTCAATTTCGACATTGAAAACAAATATCCCGACGATGACGAAATCGAAGAATATCAGGAACCTATATTGCATTTGGGAAATCCCGGCAACTTTTCTGAATTAGTGAGATTTGGAATTATGCACAATTTCATTAATAACTTCAAAACGAGAATTAAAAGAGCCGGCGAGGACGAAGCTGCTGAGTACGGCACATACAAAATCGAGGGAAAATTTGTTGCCGAATCCATAAAAAAATATTTCGGGATCACAATCAAAAACAGAAGTATTTCAGACACTGAACCTTCATATTATTATGACGGAAAATCTTATTATTTCGGTGCTGAAGGCGAAACCAAGACGTATTATGCCGAAGTTCAGGGAGTTACTAAAAGAGGTCAAAATCTCATGCTTGCCGGAGACATTTACAACAAAGACAACATTCAAGACCGCCCCGCAATGTTCGCAGCAATCGTGAAACCCGTTAAAGGCAGTTGGACGATAATTTCAATGACTACGGAATGGCACGGAGACAGGTGGTAATTTGAAACGAAAAATTTTATTTGCGATTTCAATTTTGATTTTCACGTATCAGACGGCTTTTGCAATTAATTATCCTTGTGTAGGCTACTGTTACGGGAATTTTGTAAATCTCGTTGACAATCCCGACATCAACAATTCTAACGTCATTGGAAGCATTAACGAAGGCGAAATGTTAATTATTCTTGATGAGGCGGAAACTGATTTCGGGAAATTCTACAAAATCGAAAATCCTTTCAATGAGGGTACAGCTTGGATTCATGGAAATGAGATTGAACTTGAATACGAACATTTTTCAAAGTCTAAAAATTACGGATTCGTGATTCAGGTTTTTCAAAATTTCGGTCTGTATCCTGACAAGACAAAATCAATTTTCGGCGAACCTTTTAGAGATTTACAAGATGAAATTATTGACGAAAAAACTTTTGAATATCCTGATTTCAGAATTATTTTCGTCAACGATTTTTTAAGCAGAATTGAAATTACAGGAAATAAATTTAATTTCGGCGGCGTTCAGGTTGGAAATTCGATAAAACAGCTTTACGATGTATTCGGCGAACCGACTAAAATACTTGGAAATTTGTTTAACTACAAAATAACCGAACGTGATTCCTTTGACTTTTACATAAACGGAAAAGGAATTATAACAAAAATGATTTATCAGTTAGGAGATTAAAACATGAAACGCATAATATTATTAACACTTGCAATTTTAATTTTCACGACACAAACGGCATTTGCGGTTAATTATCCTCACACGGGTTACTGCACGGGAAATTATGTAAGGCTTCGAGATAATCCCGGAACTGAAGATACGGAGGTTCTTGAAGGAAGGCTTTTCGACGGAAATTTAGTTATTCTGCTTGACGAAGTTTTTGTTGACGGCGACAAATGGTACGAAATTGATTATCCATTCGGCGAAGGTACGGCTTGGATTTTCGGAAAATATGTTGAGATTTACGAAGACGAGATTGAGACGATCCCTGAATACAGATTTATTCTGCAGGTTTATCAAGATTTCGGGACAAAGCCTGAAAAAGCAAAATCAATCTTCGGTAAACCTAAAAAATCTTCAAAACGTACATTCTATTGGGAGCCTGCAGGTCGGAATGTTGAAGAGGAAACTCTCGAATATCCGAAATTAACGCTTAACTACATCGACGGAAGATTACAAGGTGTCGAAATAACGGGAAAAGGAAGCAATTTACGTTTCGGAAAAATTCGAGTAGGCGATGATACTTCAAAACTTCAGGAAGAGTTCGGCGAACCAGCAGAAAAATATGATAATTCTTGGGAATACGAAATTGCTGGAGGTTTAATTTTTGAGTTTTATATCAGGAACGGGGAAATTTACAAAATGAGTTACGGCGAAAGAATGGACTAATCAGATGCCCATAACTTTCCCCGAAAATGGAGTGAATAACAATGAGACGAATTTTATTAACACTTGCAATTTTGATTTTCACGACACAGACGGCATTTGCGGTTAATTATCCTCACACAGGATATTGCACGGGAAATTATGTAAGGCTTCGAGATAATCCCGGAACTGAAGATACGGAGGTTCTTGAAGGAAGAGTCTTTGAGGGGAATTTGCTTGTTGTGCTTGACGAAGTTTTTGTTGACGGCGAAAAATGGTACGAAATTGATTATCCATTCGGTGAAGGAACGGCTTGGATTTTCGGGAAATATGTTGAGATTTACGAGAGAGAATTTGAAGAAACGCCCAAACATATTGTTCCTGTTTTTATGCAGCTTTTTCAGGATTACGGGACAATTCCTGAAAAGGCAAAAGTTATTTTCGGGAAACCCAAGAGAGACAAGAAAACAAAATCTTATTACGAACCTGCCGGAAGAGACCTTGAGTTTGAAGATTTAGAATATCCTAATTTGACGTTGAATTATGTTGAAGGAAGATTACGGGGGATCGAAATAACAGGCAGAGGCAGTAATTTGAATTTCGGAAAAATTCGAGTAGGAGACAGTGTTGAAAAACTGCAGGAAGAGTTCGGCGAACCTCACGATAAATATGATGAAGTCGGAGAATGGGATTATGAATTTGCTGAAGGCAGACTTTTTGAGTTTTTTATCAGGAACGGAAAAATTTACAAAATGAGTTACGGTGAAAGAATGGACTGATTAAACGCCCATAACTTTCCCCGCAACCATGAAATACATCGTTAAACTTCCTGCGTCAACGATCGTCGTAACTATCGGAGCTGCCATTAATGCAGGGTCAAAACCTAATGCCTTCGCTAACAGTGGCAGCATTCCCCCGATTGTCTGAGCAAAAATTACAGTAGCAAATAAACTTATTCCGACAGTGAGTGAAAGCAGTAAATCTCCGCTCATTGCATATTTGTAAAAGAAATTCACGACTGCAAGCCCTCCGCCGACAATTAAACTGACTCTTAATTCCTTAAATAAAACTTTCAGAGCGTCAAAAATTTTTAATTCTCCTACTGCAATTCCACGAATTACGAGCGTTGAAGATTGTGAGCCTGCGTTGCCTCCAGTGTCCATTAACATAGGAATCGAAGCAATCAAAGCCGGAAGAGCCGCAAAAACTGATTGATAATGTGTGATAATCTGCCCTGAAAGCGTCGCAGAAATCATTAAAACCATTAACCAGATTACACGCTTTTTCGCTAATTCAACGACTCCCATTGACAAATAAGGCTCATCAATGGGGAGAATGGCCGCCATTTTGTGAAAGTCCTCTGTGCTTTCCTCTTCTAAAACTTCCATAGCGTCATCGACAGTAACAATTCCGACTAAATGATTTTGTGAATCAACAACGGGAATCGCTATAAAGTCATATTTCTGGAATAATTCCGTAACTTTTTCACGGTCATCATTAGTATTAACGCTGATTAAATTTGTGTCAGTCATGATGTCGCTGATTTTGTCGGCATATTGAGACAACAACATAGTTCTGACGGTAACAACACCGATTAAAACTCCTTTAGGGTCAGTAACGTAACAGGTGTATAAAGTTTCCTTGTCAGTTCCGACTTCACGAATATGCCTGAAAGATTCTTCGACGTTCATATCGGGACGAAGGGAAATATATTCCGTTGTCATGATACTTCCGGCGGAATCTTCCTGATATTGTAAGAGCTGATTAATTCCACGTCTTGTTTCGGGGCTGGCACTCTCTAAAATTCTCTTGACAACATCGGGCGGTAATTCTTCGACTAAGTCAGCGGCATCGTCAAGGAATAATTCGTCAACAATCCTTCCAAGTTCCGGAGTCGTTAATTGCGAAACAAGGGCTTCTTTAGTGTCAGGGATTAAATGTGCGAAAACTTCTGCGGCCATGTCCCTGTTCAAGGCACGGAATAAAATCACTCGTCCTTCGGGTTCAAGTTCTTCGATAATGTCGGCAATGTCGGCATCGTTCATATCGTCAGTTAAAAGTCTTAACTCACGAATATTTTTCGAGTTTATTAAATTTTGAATTTCCTCCAGTGATTTATTTTCCTCAGGCATTTATTTAGCCTCCGCAATGACCCGTACAGCCTGCACAGCCCATTCCGCACGAACCTGATCTCCAAGCATTGATCACGGGCACAAAAATATCAAGAATTTTAGGAATTTCGCTGACTCCCTTATCTTCTTTAGTGAGTGAAAGAACGTCCATAACATCTTCGGCTGTTTCATAACCGTCAAGAATCGACTGCACTATGTCACGCAGATAAATTTCCTTTTCAATGCAAACCGGTGTGTCTGCCGGAGCACGTCCCCAGTCAATTTCTTCAACTTCGGTTAATTTTTCGTCTCTTGCTTCCATGATAAAAAATTCCTCCTGATAAAATAAAAATCCGCAGAACATCTAAAATTCTACGGACTTCATTATAACGCTTAAATCAAATTTTATAATCTTGCGGCGACTTCAGAAATAAATTCCTGAGAATCTACAACTCTGGGTGTAATTCCCTCGCAAAGTCCTGACAAATCCCTTGTCATTATTCCGCTTTCGATTGTCTCGATTGAAACTCTTTCAAGTTTATTCGCAAATTCGACAAGTTCATTATTTCCGTCAAGCTCTCCACGTTTACGTAACGCCCCGCTCCATGCGAAAATCGTTGCAACAGGATTCGTTGATGTCATTTTCCCGTCTTCTTTATAACGGTAATAATGTTTTGTAACAGTTCCGTGAGCAGCTTCGTATTCAAAATTTCCGTCAGGTGAAACGAGTACGCTTGTCATCATTGCAAGTGAGCCGAACGCCGTTGAAATCATATCGCTCATTACGTCGCCGTCGTAATTTTTGCACGCCCAGATAAAGCCGCCTTGAGACCTCATAACTCTTGCTATTGCGTCATCAATCAGAGTGTAAAAATACGTGATTCCCAATTCGTCAAACTTTGCTTTGTATTCATTCTCAAAAATTTCCTGGAATAAATGCTTGAAAGTCTGATCATATTGTTTTGAAATTGTATCTTTTGCGGAGAACCAGAGATCCTGTTTTGTCGAAAGAGCATACTCAAAACAACTGCGGGCGAATGAATTTATCGAAGTGTCTTTGTTGTACATTGACTGGAGGACTCCGGGACATTCGAAATCGTAAACTGTTTCACGGAAATTAAAGCCGTTTTTTCCCGTAAACAATAATTCAGCCTTGCCGGGTTCATTTACTCTTAATTCAGTTGCACGATAAACATCGCCATAAGCATGTCTTGCAATGGTAATCGGTTTCCGCCAATTTTTTACAACGGGTTTGATGCAGTTAGTTAAAATCGGTGCTCTGAAAACAGTTCCGTCAAGCACGGATCTGATTGTACCGTTTGGACTTTTCCACATTTCACGTAATTTGTACTCTTCTGCTCTTTGTTTATTTGGAGTAATCGTTGCACATTTTACGCCGACATGATGCTTTCTGATTGCTTCGGCAGCTTCCCAAGTGATTTTGTCTCCCGTTCTGTCTCTTTCAGTCAGTGCTAAATCATAATATTCAGTGTTGAGTTCAACAAATGGGGTGAGAAGATCATCTTTCACAATCTTCCATAACACTCTCGTCATCTCATCGCCGTCAATCTCAACGATTGGAGCAGCCATTTTGATTTTGCTCATTCAGATTTATAATTCTCCTTTCAAATTTTTAACGTTTTTTGTTTCGGTTAAAGTTAATCAGACAGCCTGCTTTAACGATTTCTCTTTCGTTTTCGGTCATAGGCTGAATGTAAAGTTCTATCTCTTCGACTTTTCCGCCCTTGATAACATATGCTTTAATGCTGTCAAGTTTGTTATCGTCAAGAGCTTTTCTGATGCCTGGAACATAAACATAATCGCCGACTTCAAAATTGGGTTCGCCCTTTAAGTGCATTGGAAGCATTCCCCAGTTCATGCAGTTTGAACGATAACGTTTTGTTGCGTATTCCTGTGTGATATTTGCCAAAGCTCCCAAGACTCTTTGACACGAAGCAGCCTGTTCACGTGCTGAACCGTCGCCGGGTTTGTTTGCGTAAATTGTCGAACCAAATTCAATTTCAGTTGATTTAACGTTTTCTTGGCCGGGAATTTTGTTAATTGCCGAATAAATTTCCGACATTTCGCCCTTTGCAGGATCTTCGCCTTTAAGTCTCGCATATTCGATTTTTTGAACTTCCTTTGCACGTCCGACATATTGAGGGTCTCTTCGTGAAAGCGTAAATTCAGCAAGTCCCAAAGGATTAGATCTGTATGATGAAGTTTCGCCGCTTGGGATTAATTCGTCAGTCGTTGTAACTTCGTCAAGAATCTTTGACACAACTTTCAACAGAATATTATCTGCTAATGCTTCCTGTTCCGGCCAATCTTTGATGTTGGGACCAAAACGGATTTCGGATTCCGGAGTTGCTTTGCCGTAACCCCAATAGACACGTGATTTGTATGCTTTGTCATCGTAATGATATTCGGGAACATTGCCCCAGCAGTCCATATCTTCAGCCGATGTCAGTTTTCCGCCGTTTGCAGCAGTTGCAGCGATTGAACGTGCGTCCATGAGTGCCACAGCAGACATTTGACCGTTTCCGGGTTTTGAGCCTTCTCTGTTCGGGAAGTTTCGTGTAGTGTGTCGAATCGAGAGTGCATTATTTGCAGGTGTGTCGCCGGCTCCGAAGCATGGCCCGCAGAATGCAGTTCTGATAATTGCACCTGAGTCCATTAAGTCAGCTAAGAAGCCTTTACGGTCAAGGTCAATAAATACCGGCTGTGATGACGGGTAAATGCTAAGTGAAAATTCATCAAATCCGCATGATTTTCCTTTAAGTGCATTAGCGGCTTCGACAACGTTTGTGTAATTTCCTCCTGCACAGCCACCGATGACTCCCTGTTGAACCATTAACTTTCCGTCAGGCGTGATTTTATCCATGAGGGTAAAATGGGCTCTTCCTTCAGCAACTTTTGCGGCGGATTTTTCGGTTTCGGCGAGAATGTCTTTCATGTTTGCATAAAATTCTTTAATCTCGAAAGCGTTTGAAGGGTGGAAAGGCAGTGCGATCATGGGTTTGATTGTCGATAAATCAATTTCGACGCAGCCGTCATAATACGCAACTTTTGCAGGATTTAATTCTTTGTAATCACCTTCACGGCCATGTTCAGCCAAAAATGCTTTAGTGTCGCTGTCAGTTCTCCAAACTGAAGATAAACAAGTTGTTTCGGTTGTCATGACATCAACGCCGTTTCTGTAGTCCGTAGTCATTGAAGCAACGCCGGGACCGACAAATTCCATGACTTTATTTTTGACATAACCTTTTTTGAAAACAGCCTTAACGATTGCGAGTGCAATATCGTGAGGGCCTACGTAGGGAGCAGGTTTGCCGGTTAAGTAAATTGCAACGACTCCTGGATATGCAACGTCGTAAGTGTCCTGTAATAATTGCTTTACAAGTTCTCCTCCGCCTTCACCGATTGCCATCGTTCCTAAAGCTCCGTAACGTGTGTGAGAGTCAGAACCGAGAATCATTTTTCCGCAGCCTGCAAACATTTCACGCATAAACTGATGAATTACGGCAATGTGAGGTGGAACGTAAATTCCGCCGTATTTCTTAGCAGAACTTAAACCGAAATAATGATCGTCATCGTTGATAGTTCCGCCTACTGCACAGAGTGAGTTATGGCAGTTCGTTAAAACATAAGGGAGAGGGAATTTTGACATTCCAGAGGCTCTTGCTGTCTGAATGATTCCGACAAAAGTAATATCATGTGAAGCCATTGAATCAAATTTAATTTTCAAATGATCCATGCTGTCAGCAGTGTTGTGAGATTTCAAAATTCCGTAAGCGATCGTGCCTTTTTTGGCTTCGGCTTTGTCATATTGATTTGCTGCCTGACTTTCGGGAACGATTTTTGAGCCGTCAATCAGGAACACACCTTCATCGTAAAGTTTAATCATCTTTGAATTTTAACTCCCTTCGAGGATATTTAACTTTTGAGAAATTTTGAATGAATTTATTAGTTAAAATTATAACATGCAAGTGTATAATTATTCTAAGTAATTAAGGAGTGAAAAATAAAATGCTTGGTGATTATACTTGGGACGTAGTTGAAAAGGAATCTGAATCTCTTGCAAAACGATTTAACGCCGTTACTAAAAATATAGCGAACGCAAACACGCCCGGTTATGCAAGACGTAATGTTTCATTTGAAGATCAGATGCGTGAAGTTATGGAACAGGATAAAAAATTACACATGACCGTAACAGATCCTCAACATATTCCTTCACACCCTTTGAAGATAAAAGATGTTCATGCAGCCGAAATTAAAATCATGGACGAACAATACAGACTTGATTTGAACAATGTAGACCCCGAACGGGAAATGGCAGTTTTGGCAGAGACTCGAATGATGTACACGGGATTTATGAGAATCGCCTCAAGCAAATTGACAATGTTAAAATCTGTAATTGCAGGACGATAATAAAAATGAAGGAGTTGAGATTTTAGAATGAGAATTTTCGACAGTATCGAAGTTGCAGGAAGTTCGTTGACGGCACACAGATTATGGCTTGATACAATTTCATCAAACTTAGCGAACATTAACACAACCCGAACAAAAGCAGGAGGGCCTTATAAAAGACGTGTTCCGGTATTTTCAGAAATGCTCGATAACACAATCGGAGGTTATCACGACATCGGAGGCGTAAGAGTTTTGGAAATCACGGAAGATAATTCAGCCCCTCGAATGTCTTATCAGCCTGATCACCCTGACGCAAACGAAGACGGTTATGTCGCAATGCCGAATGTTAATTTAGTTCGGGAAATGACGGATATGCTTGTCGCCAGCAGAGCCTACGAAGCAAATTTGAGCGTTGTTACAACGGGAAGGGACATGTGGAACGGAGCATTAGACGTTATGAGGGGGTAAAACAAAATGACAAGTAACGATCAGACTGTTTATATTCGTGAAGATGTTTTCAACGCACGAATGGACGCAATGATGACGGAGATAAGACTCATGAATGAAAAATTGAGTAATGAACTCCATAATGAAATCAAAAGTGTTAAAACAGAGCTTCACAATGAGATTCAAGGCGTAAAAACAGAACTTCATAATGAAATTCAAGGAGTCAAAGCAGAACTTCGCGCTGAAATTCAAGAAGTGAAAGTCGAGACACGTATGAATACTCAACAGACGGCAGATTTACAAACTTCCGTATATTGGGGATTTGCGTTAATGACGATATTCATAGCTCTTTCAGGTTTTATGATTTCGCTTGCTCCGACGTTTTTGGAACATTTCAGGGAAAAACAGAAAAGTAAAAAATATGTAACGCATGACGAAGTTAAAGACATTGTCGGCGATGCAGTAGAAAAAGCCTTAGCAAAATTTACGTTATCGGCAGGAAGATAAATTAAACAATTTGCATTTTTCTTCAAGGAAACGAAAATCGCAGCACCTTGATTTTATTTTCTTGTCATTATTTGAAAGTTCTTTTTCGTCAGCACAGCAGAGTAAATAAAGATTTCTGGCTGTGTTTTTTATGTTGTCCCAATCGCTTTTTATGAATTTGTATTGATTTTGCAAAAGTCGTTTATACGTCTTGTCTGTTATTGCTGCAATGTCAATCAAAAATATCTCAGTTTCAGGAACAGGAATCATGTAATTAAAATTCAATGCACCGTAAATTCCGCCGTTTATTTTTCTGAAATCCTTTGAATTATTCATGCGTTTGTGTTTAGGTTTCGGAGAACTTAAAGCAACGTAATATTTGACATCGTTAATTTCTAAAACTACACCGACATAAGGCCTTGTTTTTAATTTATTTTCGTAAATTCTGCCGTCAAAATTTCTCAAGTATTCCACGTACGAATCACTAATGTAATAAAGCTGCATTTTTTCTCCCTTCAAAAATAAAAGAGGACTACTCACGCCCTCCTGTTTTAAGTTCCCGTTTTATTATGGCAGGGACTCGCCGCTGTTTTAGGTTCCCACTTTATGGCAGGGACTCGCCGCTGTTTTCAGTCTTCTCTTAAATGGTGGAAGCTCACCGCTGTTTCTATTTTAATTATTAAAACACATATTTAACTACATTGTCAAATCCTTTTCCCTGTCAGTCTTGCCCAACGCCGTTTCCATTTTTTACGGGCTTCCAACCTTTCACCGAGATCCCTCGCTCCAACGCCGTAAACTAAATACAAAATTATTCCTGACACTATCATTATGAAAACCGTTGATGCACATCTTCGCCCTGAAGCATTAATGTTATAACCTTCCCGGCCTTCTTCCATTGTCATGTTTTGAATAATCATTGCGTAAGTTTTTCCGTAAGACGATTGAAAGGTTGCTCCCATGTCGTACTCGGTGAATAATGCGTTGAAATTCAATGCGAATACTGCTAAGACACTCGGCAAAATTATCGGCAGTTTTACCCTCAAAAATGTATAAACAGGTGAAGCTCCCAAATTTTTTGCGGCCTCTTCGAGTTCGTCATCAATCGCATAAAACGCAGCTTTTATCATTCTTAACGCAAACGGCAGTTTTGTTACGGTGTAGGCCATGATGATTAAAAATCTCACGTTTTCACGCCAATATAAATTTTGTCCGAAAACATACCAGACTTCACGATTGAAAAATATTCTGAATGAATAGCAGATTAAAATCGTAGGCAATAACCATGGGAATAATAAACAGCTTTCAGTTACAATGGCACGGGCTTTGTTTTTATGTTTGAAAATGTATGACACAGCAAGCACAACTATTACACATGCCAATGCCGCTGCAATCGCTGACATTATGAATGACAATCTTATTCCACCGACTGCATCGGAATTTGAAAATACTCCCGAAATTGAGCCGACTCGTGTTCTTAATCTTCCTCTTGAAGTCATGTATTCATAATTTTGTGTCCCGAAATAATTTACAAATGTCCAATCCGAAAAATTTAACATCTTTGAACGTATCGCAGGGTAATTCTGAAACGAAAACAAAATTATCATTACTACGGGTGTCATGTAAATTACAAATAACAAATATGCGTAAAAATGTGCAAAAATATTCCATGCCGGATTTACAATTTTTTGTTTCACAAGTTTTGCTTTCGTTTTTGAGACGGAAAGATAATGCCCTTTTCGTTCGTAATGATTTAAGACGCTTAACAAAATCACCGTGAACATTGCAAGTATTACGCTCAATAATGCTGCTCTTGCTTGCGGAAATGACTCATCGGCTGCACTCGATCCCGCAAGTCTTACAATTTCAGGGTTAATTGAGTTATAGCCTAATAACGTCGGAGCTGACATTGCACACAATCCTGTTATAAATGTCATTACCGTTAATGAAAATAATGTCGGCAGTAACGTCGGCATTACAACCTTAAACAGAACTTTGAAGGGACTCGCACCTAAATTTCTTGCAGCTTCAACAGTGTTGTAATCGATTCCTCGAATTGCGTTTCTCAAAAATAAAGCGTGGTTTGAAGTACAGGCAAATGTCATCGTGAATAAAACTGCGTTAAAACCTGAAAACCATTGTTTATTCATTGTCGGGAAAATTTGAGAAAGCCATGTCGTCATCATTCCGTTTGAATCGTACAAAAACTGGTAGCCCGTAACCAATGCAACGCCCGAATAAATTAATGTCGTCATGTAACCCATTCGCAGAATATTTGCCCCTTTAATGTCAAAATACTCTGTTAATAATACAATGCTGATTCCGACAATATTAACTGTAATTACGAGACACACTGCCAATTTTAACGAATTCCAAACGAATAACGGCATCGTTCCGGCCATGAAAAATTTTATTACTGCGAAAGGATCAATATTCCCCGAAGCGTTTTTCGTCGTGAAAATTGAAGTTAATGTGTTCAGGCACGGCAGAACCATAAATCCTAAAAACAAATACAAAAACAAAGCCAGACCGAAAATTTTTGCAATGAAACCTGCATCGAGTGAATTATTTTTCATGATTTACCCCTCCGTTATGTCATATGACATTATGTCTGACGGATTAATTATCACGCTCACATTTTCACCGGGATTATAAATATTAACGCCGTCGTTTTTCTCTATGACTTTCAAAATCTGCTCTCCGACTTTAATATAATATTTTATGTACAGTCCGTAATATTCTTGACTTTCAATAACGCCTTCAAAGCCAAGATTCTTTTCACGTTCAACACGTATTCTCTCAAGCCTGATGAAGTGATTTTGATTTTTAGGAAGGTTTAACGATTCTGAAATTTCAGGTTTTAATTTATTGATGTCTCCGATGAAGTTTGCGACAAATTCAGTTTTTGAAAAATTATAAATGTCGTTAGGAGTTCCGATTTGCTCAATTACGCCTTTGTTGAAAACTGCAATTCTGTCCGAAAGCGTTAAAGCCTCTTCCTGATCGTGAGTAACGTAAATTGCCGTAATTCCGAAATCACGCTGCATTCTCTTTAATTCGTTTCGGAGCTGGACACGTAATTTTGCGTCAAGATTGCTTAACGGTTCGTCCATACAAATTATCGCAGGATTCGTAACTAATGCACGGGCGATTGCTACTCTCTGCTGTTGCCCCCCTGATAACTGACTCACGGCTTTTTCAAGCTGTTCACTTGATAAATCAACCTTCGATGCAATTTCACGGACTTTTGAATCGATTTCAGGTTTCGGCAGTTTTTTTATCTTCAAACCGAATGCAATATTGTCGTAAACTGTCATTGTCGGAAAAAGTGCATAAGACTGAAAGACAATTCCGATATTCCTTTTTTCAATCGGAACGTGTGTAATGTCGTTACCCTTCATTAAAACAGTTCCGCCTGACGGTTCAATGAATCCCGTAATGGTTCGCAGAGTTGTTGTTTTTCCGCAGCCTGAAGGCCCCAAGAACGTAAAAAATTCTCCTTCTTTAACATGAATGTTAATATCCTTGAGGGCTTCAAAATCTCCGAATTTCACGAAAATATTATTAAGCCTTATCACGAAAAATACGCCTCCTGAAATTTTTGTCAGATTTGAAATTGTAAATAATTATAATGCTATAATGCCATTCATGGAAATTTTAGACTCAAGACTTAAATTATTTTTGTATATGGTTGCAGGTTCGATTTTAATTCTCATAAGCGGATTATATTTCTGTCAGATTTATCAAGGCGACAAATATATTCGTCTCGCTCACAACAACAGATTAAGAATGATTCGTTTCGCTGCACCGAGAGGAGAAATTTTTGACCGTAACGGAGTCCCTTTGGCAGTTAATGATACTTCGTTCTGCATTATGGGTTATCCTTTGGATTTGAACACTCCCGAAAAAGTCGAAAAGTTAAGTAAAATTTTAATCCGTCATGGAATACCTATGACTTCGGCAGACCTCAACAAAACTATAAAGCAGCAGCGTTCCGCACCTTATAGGGTTATGAGAATCGTACCTAATTTAACAATGACTCAAATGGCCGAATTAATAGCAGATTATGAATTTCCACATGAATTATTCCCTTTAAGTGTTTGGCGTAGAACTTACCCCGCAGGCAGTATCGCAGCAAATATTTTAGGATATGTCAGCGAAATTTCAGAGGAAGAATTGAAAGCACGTTCCGAAGAAGGTTACATGGGAGGAGATTTAATCGGAAAGACAGGAATTGAAAGATCTTACGAGGAAGTTTTACGTGGTTCGCCCGGTCAGGAAGCTCTCGAAGTTGACGCAAGGGGACGAAAGGTCAGAACTTTAGACTCGACTCCAGCCGTGAAAGGTGAAAATCTTAATTTGACTCTTGACATGGGAGCCCAAAAATTAGCCGTTGAACTTTTGACAAACTACAAAGGTGCTTTACTTGCTATGGACGTTCAAACAGGTGCAGTGCTGGCTCTTGCTTCAAGTCCTGTCTACGATAACAATCCTTTAACTTGGGGAGTCTCAGGCCGTGAATGGAATTCTATAATAAATAATCCCGACAGACCTATGTTAGATCGTGCAATAGCAGGCGTATACCCTCCAGCTTCAACGTTTAAGGCTTTTATGTCGATAGCTTCGCTTGAAGAAGATGCAATTAATGCTTCGAGTATGTATACATGTCGAGGCGGATTAAGATTCGGTTCACACACTTTCAAATGCTGGAAACACTCCGGACACGGAGGCTTAAACGTAATCGGGGCGTTACAGCATTCCTGTGACGTATTTTATTATCAAGTCGGCTTGAAAACAGGAATCGAAAAATTAATCAAATGGGGACGAAGATTTCATTTAGGCGAACCGACGGGAATTGATTTACCCGGTGAAAGCGGAGGAAACATTGCGGGGCCTGATTGGAAAATGCGAAGATTCAAACATCAATGGCTCAACGGAGACACAGTGAATTATTCAATCGGTCAGGGATATATGTTAATGACTCCGATTCAGATTGCGAGGGTTTATGCGGCCATTGCTAACGGCGGGAAGATAGTTACGCCTCACTTAAACTCTAAAAATTACAAAACTCC
>JAFSKE010000041.1 GCA_017449135.1 Synergistaceae bacterium | reverse complement strand
CATTTCCAATATCAATTTTTTATCTTTATTTTTAGTTCATTTTTATGTATCATTTTTACCTCAGGATTTTTTAAATAATTATAAAAGAACCTCTGAGATTTTCAGAGGCTCTTTTTGTTTCTCTTAACTTAATGACATTGATTTGTTTGCTACAGTCGTTCTAAATTTGGAGCATATCCTGAATATCACACATCTGCAGATGATATGAATTTTGTTAGTGTAGAGGGTTTTCAAGGCAGTTACGATGTCATAACAAAGCTCATTGAAACGTTGGAAAAGAACAGAAAATACAAAATAACAGTTCTCGGAGAACCTCAACTTGGGAAACGCGGCCTTTATCCAACAATTTCACAAAAAGGCAGTTACAGTGAAATCACGGCCATGATGGATTTTATCGCATATGCTGATGGGAAAAATGACGTATACGATATAAGCAACATTATAGGTGTTTCTGCATATGATTTACTGCCGATAATTAAGAAATTAGCAGATAACAAATTGCTTGAGGCAATGTGATGTTTATTGCCTTAAAAGAGACATTAAAAAAATGCGGAGTTGTTGCTGGAGATATTCTATATGTATCATCAGACATTAAAACTTTTTTGTTTAATGCCGCAGAAAGTTTAGGAATCAATAAAAAAGATGAACGAAATCAACTTCTCAATGATTTTATAGATTGTTTTCAGGAAACAGTTACAGACAAAGGTACGCTCCTTTTCCCAGTTTTTTCGTGGGATTGGTGTAGAGGACATGGCTTTGATGTAAGAAAAACTAAAGGTGAAGTCGGAACATTGTCGAACTGGGTTCTCGCTAATAGAAAAGATTTTCAGAGGACACAGCACCCTATGTACTCTTTTATGGTTTGGGGGAAAGATGCCGAACTTTTGAAGAACATGAGCAACCAGGATGCGTGGAGTCATTCATCACCATTTTATTATTTTCTTCAAAATAAGAATGCAAAACAACTTTTATTCAATATTGAAGCATTTCAAGGTTTGACTTTTGGCCATTTTGTAGAGCAAGAGGTAAGAGTTCCATACAGACATCCGAAGTACTTTTTTGGATGTTATACTGATGAAAATGGTAATACCGAAAATAGAATGTATTCTATGTATGTTCGCGATATTGAAGTAGAGTCGGGGTGTAATGTGCATAACTCTTGGCTCATAGAAAATAAAGTAGCTACTCATGGTATTTGGCGTGATAATAAAATGGTAATAGTTGACTTAGCAAAAAGCTATCCATTGATTAAAAATGACATGCTCAATAACAATGGGGAAAATACACTGATATTCACTAAAGGAAAACTAGACTGGACACAGAACCAGACTGTTCTTTATGAAATTAAAGGGCTATGAAAGAATTAGAATACCCATTTGATCCGCAATATATATTGCAAAATAAGAGAAAAATACGGCGCACTTTGCTGGAAGGGAAACAGAACTGGATCGAGAAAAAAATTGCTATTCTTGGCGGTTCTACAACAGCAAACATAAAGCAGTCCCTTGATTTGTTTTTATTGAATCAAGGAATCAAGGCTGAATTTTACGAATCAGGGTACGGAAAATTTTATGAAGATGCTATTTTCTCAACGCCAGAGCTTAATGAATTTAAGCCAGATATTGTGTACATACACACAAGTAACAGAAATATTCAAAACTACCCAGAATTAACAGATTCGCCAGAAACTATAAACACACTGGTGCAAGCGGAAATTGAGAAATATAAATCCGTTTGGGAGAGCATCTTTAATCGCTTTAACTGCCCTATTATACAAAATAACTTTGAGATGCCTCTTTACAGACTTCTGGGCAATAAAGATGCAAGCGATCCTCACGGAGCGGTTAATTTTCTGACAAGGCTGAATATGGCCTTTTACGACTACGCACAGAGGCACAATAATTTCTTCATTTGTGACATAAACTACATTAGTGCTGATTACGGTCTTAAAGAATGGTCTAATCCGTTTTACTGGTACATGTATAAATATGCTCTGTGTGTTGATGCAATTCCGTACTTGGCCTTTAATGTTGCGAATATAATCAAGTCCTTACTCGGGAAAAACAAGAAAGGTCTGGTTCTTGATCTCGATAATACTCTCTGGGGCGGAGTTATCGGGGATGATGGTGTTGAGAACATAAAAATCGGTAAGGAAGAATCAACAGGACAGGTTTATTCAGAATTTCAGAGTTATTTGAAATCACTAAAACAACTTGGCCTTGTTCTCTGCGTTGATTCAAAGAATGAAGAGGCTAATGCTCTTGCTGGATTGAATCACCCAGAGGGAATCCTAAAGCCAGATGATATGCTCATTATAAAAGCGAACTGGGAGCCGAAGGACAAAAACATGGCCGATATAGCAAATGAGCTTTCATTGCTCCCCGAGAGTCTTGTTTTCATTGATGATAATCCAGCAGAGAGGCACATTGTGTCTGAACAGTTGAAAGGTGTATCCGCACCTGAAATCGGTGAATCTCATCAATATATACAGACAATAGACCGCAGCGGATTTTTTGAAGCAACGTATATTTCCTCTGATGATTTGAAGAGAAATGAAATGTATCGTGAAAACATTGAACGTGCTAAGCAGCAGGCATCTTTCACGGATTACGGAGAATATCTTGATTCGCTTCAAATGAGAGCAATAATTAAACCTTTTGAGACGATGTACATGGAGCGTATTGCTCAGCTTACAAATAAAACAAATCAGTTTAATTTGACTACAAAACGGTTCATTCAAGCTGAAATTGAAGCAATGACAATGGACAGGAATTACATCACTCTCTACGGTAAGCTGGAAGATAAGTTTGGCGATAATGGCGTTGTCGCAGTTACGATAGGAGAGATAAAGGGAAACACTTGCCATATTATCTTATGGCTGATGTCGTGCCGCGTCCTAAAACGCGATATGGAATATGCCATGATGGATACGTTAATTCACACGTGTCAAGTAAGAGGAATTAAAGAGTTGGTAGGCTACTACTTCCCTACGGCCAAGAATGCTATGGTGAAAGACTTTTATCAGAATATGGGCTTTGAGCTGCTATCTGACAATGACGGAAAAACAAGCTGGAAATACTCCATTCCTGAAAACTACGAAAATCGAAATAAACACATTGAGGTAGAAAATGACAAGAGCTGAAATTTTTAACGAACTGAACATAATTTTCAGAAACAATTTTGATGATGATAGCATAACGCTCACGGACACTACATCATCTGCTGACATCGAAGACTGGGACAGCCTCGAACAAATAAACCTTGTGGTTGCCATTCAGAATAAATTTGGAGTTAAATTCAACATCGAAGAAGTCAACGCAATGAAGAACGTTGGCGAAATGGTTGACTTCATTCAAAATAAATTGGCAGAATGAACGAATATCGAATAACCGACTTAAACGTCGGAATGAAAGAACAATTCAGCTATACCGTAACTTCAGATAAGCTGGATCAGGATAAACGCATCAAAATTTATGGAGTATTGCTATAACTAGATTTACAGAGTTACGCATTAAAAATTTTTAATGCTATAAATCCTTGTAAATACCTCGTTTATGAAAATTGATGCGTTTGTCCTATAAGCTGGATATGTTCAAAGAACTAACAGGAGACATCAACCCCTTACATACTGATGAGGCTTTTGCTATTCAGCATGGATTCAGTGGCCGTGTGGCTTATGGTATGCTAACAGCGGCTCTGATCTCCTCTTTGGGGGGGTGCTGCTTCCCGGAAAGTACTGTCTAATACAAGGTTTAGACGTTAAGTTCGTAAAGCCTGTGTTCATCGGAGATGAATTGACCGTTATCGGCGAAGTTGGCGCAGTTGATGTAGATCTCAGATATGTTGAAGTGAAGGTTACTATCGTGAATCAGAATAATAAAAAAGTTTTACGTGGCCTTCTGAAAGCCGGTGTTCTTGATGAAAGATAAAAAAATTTTGCTTGTAACTGGAGCATCTTCTGAAGTAGGAACATTACTGATTAGACAAACTGCGGATAATTATGAAAAAATTATCGCTCATTATAGAAACACGGACGAGCCGCTCCTACAGCTTAAAGCGCAGTTTGGAGATAGAATTATACCTCTTCAAGCTGACTTCAGCGATTTTGATAGCACGCAGAAGTTCATAGCTTTCGTGAAAGAAAAAGAGCTGTATCCTGATCACATTGTTCATCTCTCTGCGAATAAGGCTCATAATCTGCAATTTCATAAACAAACTTGGGATAACTATCAGAGCGAAATTGACGTTTCATTGAGGTCAATCACCATGATCTGTCAGCAGTTAATTCCGCACATGGCGAAGCAGAAATACGGAAAGATTGTTTTCATGTTGTCTGCTTATTTGCTTGGAGTACCACCGAAGTTTCAAGGGCCTTATATAACGATAAAATATGCGTTGTTGGGGCTGATGAGAAATCTTGCAGCAGAGTATGCAAGTAAAAGAATCATGGTTAATGCTGTCTCCCCAGACATGATGGAGACAAAATTTTTATCAGAGTTACCCGATCTTGTAAAAGAACAAAGCGCGAAGAATAACCCGCTTGGCCGAAATATCTTAGTTGAAGAAGTTGTGCCGAGCATTGAGTATCTCCTCTCTGATGCCAGTAATGTCATCACTGGTCAGAATATCGGCGTTACGGGGGGTGAGATAAGTCATAAATACTGATTATAACTGAATTTTTGATTATATAAACAGCTAAAGAGGTATAAATCATGGCCGAAACGTATTTCACAGATATACAGTATCATTTAAAGTGTCTCCTAAGGACAGCTAATCACCATGTGCGTATAGCTGTTGCTTGGATTAATTTTAAATTGTATCAAGATGTCTTTACGGAGCTTCTATCAAGAGGTGTAAAACTTGAAATAGTCACAAACGACATCCAAAGCAACACTTATCCCCGTAACCTTGCAGTAGTTAATCAACTACGTCAGCTAGGTGCGATTATCCAAATAAAAAACTTTGGAACCTTGATGCATAATAAATTTTGTCTTATTGATGAAGAGTTGTGTATAACTGGGTCATTCAATTGGACAGATAAAGCAGATAATTTTAATCTGGAAAATATTGAGATTGTCAGGGATGCTAGTTCAGTTTATAGCTATCTGCAAGAGTTCAAGAACCTTCAAGAGCTGAGTGCTTCTGATTTTCAAATTCTTAGAAAGCCTGAAATCTGTGAATTTTGTAACTGCCCTATTTTTTATATATTTGGCTTTGAGCAAGAGGGGTATTATGACACTCGTGTTCATCTCTTCCGTCATTGCGGCTGTGACTGGACTGTTGGTAAAGAGGTTGATAATGATTTACTGGATATAAGTTACTACAATAATTACGAGGCCATCATAGATCAATACTCCGACATTGAAGAACGATATTACGGTGAAATGACGAAAGAAGAAGCTGATAGGCTTTCTGCGGAGCTAAACTATGAAGTTCAAAGATATTTTTCAAGTATTAGATTGCATAAGATGAACTGCCCAATTATACACGCTGTGGGGATTCAAAACTATCAGGTTACTGATAAAGACGGCGGAGGATATTGGTGCTATAAAATTTTATGGAAAGAGCGCGGCATGGAGAATTATATTGAAGATGAGTATGAGATTTGAGCCATATCCAAAAAAAGAGCAATGCACAAAATATTTGAACTTGCCAGTGCTGGATCGCTCTGGCGTGGCGTAGATTATTATAAAAAGCGGAAAGTTATATCTTACTCAAAAGATGGTCTCCTATACACTGGTCTCGTAAAAGGCCGAAGCTCTGATTATACCCCATTTCGTTCAGAGCAACTTGATGATGCCCCTATTTACCATGTAACTGTTAATCCTGAAAAGCCCAGAAGTTCCACGTGCGACTGTCCTTTTGCAAAGGATCGTCATGTTGTCTGTAAACACATGGTAGCTCTCTTTATAGAAGCGGAACCTGAGCAGTTGGATATGCTGTATAAGGAGATAAAGGAATGCGCAGAACAAGAACAGGAAGAAGAACAAAGAGAGAGGATTTCACGCAGGGAAGAACTGGAAAGAGAAGCTAGAGCAATGTCAAGGATTGAGCTAGAACGGGCATATGTTGAGAAAAGGCTTGATGAATGTGTAGAAGAGTTGAGAGAAGAGCGTTGGTGACAACTTCGCTTCAATAAGGCCATCGAAACGAGCCATTTACACGCACCTTTAGGGCAAAATAATAAGGCCACTTGCACAGAAGAGGGTCATGATACCTGTGTAGAGCTTCATAGACGTATCTAGAGGCTATTTTAATCTTAAAAAAGATTAAAATATACCTTAGGAGAATTTTTCAAGAGCTCACAGCTCTTCTATAAAGGCCGCCTTACTACCTTCTTTGAAGCAATTTTACATGATTAGAGTACGCCAACAAGATGGATAATAATGCTGGGTGAAATATGCCACTTAAAGTAGAAAAATTATCAGACAAAGTTCATGAAAACTTATTAAAAGTAAAAAAACAGCTTGATTTATCTGTAAGACGAGTAAGAAAAGATGCAGGACTCACTCAGACTGAATTTGGCGAAAGAATAGGAATGTCACAAGGTGGTGTCTATAGCATCGAAAAAAACATTACAAATTTAACTCCGTACACCTCTGCAAAAATTGAAGAAGAGTTCGATGTCGGTGCTGACTGGCTTATGTACGGCGATGAGGAAAAAAAAGATTTTCCTGTGAGTAAAAAATTAATTGACTGGCTCTGGTCAAATCCTGACGAAAGAGAAAGCTTATGGAGAAAGATGAAACATCCTGAAAAATCTCTCCGAGAAAACAAAATTTCTCTCCAAGAAAACGATGCTCAGGAAATTGATTTATTAAAAATGTATAGAAAACTAAGCGAGGAAAAGAAAAAATGTTTATTAGATATTGCAAAATTTTTTAATTAATAGTAAAATATAATTATTATATTTTAAGGAGCAATAACAATAAAGTTCTAAAAATTTGATTAACAACGGAATTACGCTTTTATAGGGAAATAAAAATGGTTAAGATTGAAAATATCGTAAGAGATGGCAATAAGATTTCAATGGATTGCTACGAGGAGGGCGACATAGCACGTGCTCATCATGTCGTTTTTGATGTAAGCACGCTTGAGATAATAAGCGGTCTTAAAAGTAATATTTATATTAGGCAAGGAATTGCAAAAATCTGGAATTATTTTAGAAAGGGCTTAGAAATTCCAGATAAGGCAATGTCTTATTGGTATTGAGAGAGAGAAAAAAAAGAAAAAAAACGGCGTACACAGGACATGTACGCCAATTATTGAATAGCGGTACTGCTCTATGCCGCTATTCAATTCTACCGCATTAAACACAGAGCAACTAACGCCTCAAAATGACAACTAAAATGCAAAATTTGACAACTCTTGCTTTCTCTCTCCTGTGTTTCTACGATCCTACGGATCCTACGGAGGTCGAAAAACTGTCAAACCCCAGTTCGCTGTCTTTCCAGCTAACTTCAATCCGGTCAGTAAAAACTTCGATTCTCTCAATCAAGCGTGAAATTTGCTCGATGTCTCCCTGTGCGCCGTGATGCCGCTTTCCTTCCTCTAAAATGAGCTTTATCAGGTCTTCTTCTCTCATCGCCCTCATCTTGCAGCCGGCTTTTCTTCCCCTACAAAGCCAGACCTTGTAGTTCCCGTTTACCTTATCCGGATAAGTTTTTCGTCTAAGGAGCCCGCCGCACTCACCGCAGAAGAGTTTACCATACAAAAAATGCGCCCGGCCTCCGCCATTAGACATTCCCGCGTGTTTATTCCGCTCCCTTCGGTCCTTCATCAGCTTCTGTACCCCGTCCCAGACTTCGCGGCTTACAATAGCCTCATGATCATCATATAAATAATTACTCTCATAATGAAGCCTTTTATCCGGCCGCTTTGTGAGAAAATCTTTTGGAGCTTGCTTCTGAAGTAAGCGGTCTCCCACATAGATTTCATTTTTCAAGATGTAGAGGAGAGTGCAGCTGCGGATAGGGTTGCCGTTTTTGCCCATTATGCCCAGCCCTGTCAATTTCTCTCTAATTGTTACAAGACCGGCTCCGGAAAGGTACATCTCAAAGATGTCGCGGATGATGGGTGCGTCTTTGTTGGGGACAAGAACGCCATTGACGAAATCGTACCCTAGCACCCTATTATTCCCTAAATTATGCTCTCCCTTCTTCACGCGTTCCTTAATCGCCCATCTCATATTCTCTGATATTGAACGACTCTCATTCTGAGCGAAGACTGACATGAAGGACATCAGCATAGTGCTGGACGCGTCTGCTGTGTTTATATTCTCTTTCTCGAAGAAGACATCTACCCCGTTGCTGTGAAGGAGATTGACGTACCGCTGGCAGTCAACTGCGTTTCTAGAGAAGCGGGATATGGACTTAACTAAGATAAAGTCCACGCTTCCCTCTAAGGAGTCTTTTATTAATTGCTGGAAGCCTCTCCTGTTATCAGCACTCAGGCCTGACTTTTCATCGCTATACACACCTGCAAATTCCCAGTCCGCGTGAGCCGCGATATAGTTAGTGTAATACCTGAGCTGTGTTTCCATACTTTCTTCTTGTTCTTCTTGAAGAGTAGAGACGCGGCAGTAAGCCGCTACTCTTTTCTTGTGAAGGTCTCTATTGCGCGATATATGTGTGATTTTCATTATTCTCACCCGTCATCCTTTCTTTCTCTCTTTCTGTCTTTTCTATTATTACTGTCTTTTCAGCGTCTGTTGAATTAGCCGTCATTGCCGTCATTTCTATTGCCGCCGTTTCTGCTGTTGCTGTTTTAAGTGCTGTCGCCGTTGTTGCCGTCAGTGCCGCTATTCCTGCTATTCCTGCTGTTGTTGATTTTGCCGCTGAATTGGCCGCTTTTGTGTCTGGTATATTTCTAGCCGCTAAAATGCGCGGGTCGTCTCTATCAACATTCACGCCTGTGGGCACGGTACTCACAATGCCGCATTTCCAGAAAATGAGCATGACGCGGTCATCAATGAAGTCCTCACCTAATGCCCGCATACGCATTATCTCGGTAGGCGTGTGGCTGTGCTTTCCGAACTCGATGTGATCGATTAGGTCATCAACCCACCAGTAATCAACTTTTCTGAAGTGATATTGCTGCTTTATGGTAAGAAGTGCGGAGGCCGAACGTTTATGCTTCGGGTCAGATAATTTTGCCTCAATAGTTGCTACGCTCAGCCCTTCATAAGCTCCCACCAGTGCTTTATTCACAAGCTGGGACGGTATGGCGAACTGATGGCAGCATCTTTCTGCCTTCTCTGCCCCGCTCCCCTCTGCGCCGCGTCTCTCTGTTACAGGTATTGTTCCGGCTATTGTCCCGACCATTCCCCCCTGTGTGTTTATCTTTTTCCCTGCCGCTTTATTTCCTGCTGCCATTTGTTTTAAAGCCGAGCCCTTAAAAATCGAGTGACCAGAATGAGGGGCGTTTACCTCCTCACAGCACCAGCCCACATACCCGAGACTTCTCAACTTTCTCTGATGAAGTACAGCCCCGCAATATGGACATCTCAACTTACTTCCAAACGGATACTGCCTATCCCCTTGTTTCATCTCTCTAATCAACTGCACTCTCTTGAACTGTTTCTTCGTTATTATTCCTTGATGATGATTATCAATATAATAAGAAGGAACTTTTGTAGAGTCGTTTCTTACAGCCTTTGTCGCTAAATGATCCGGCATGTAAGTCTTCTGCAGCTTAATGTCTCCCATATACCGCTCATTACTCAACATGCTCTGAATGCTTCTCTCGCTCCACTTTGTCTTTTTCGGGCTTGGCGTGCCCGCGTCATTCAGCTTCTTTTTTATTTGCTTAAAGCTATTGCCTCGTTCATAGAGCTTGAAGATTTTCTGGACAACAGTAGCTTCATTGGGAACAATCACGTAGCCTTTTTTATAGCCATATAAATTTGCCCAGCGAGCTATTCCCTGCTCGAACTTTTTACGAATGCCCCATTTAGAGTTCTCAGAGATTGAGCGGCTTTCTTCTTCAGCAAAGTTTGCGAGTATGGTGAAGAGAAGTTTTGATTCTTTGGTTCTTGTATCAATCCTGTCATTTTCAAAAATTACCGCGACACCGTCTTTCTCTAACTGATTAACATAGCTGAGGCATTCAAGGGTATTGCGAGCAAAGCGGCTGATGGACTTCGTGTAGATGATGTCAATCTTTCCCTCATCACATGCCCGTATCATCGCTTGAAATTGTGGCCTCTTGGCGGCACTTGTTCCAGTAATGCCTTCGTCTGCAAATATGCCGGCAAATTCCCAGTCAGGATTGGATTTTATTCTTTCCTCGTAGGTTCTTACCTGCATAGCAAAGCTGGTAGCCTGCTCTTCAAGGTCAGTTGATACGCGGCAGTATGCGGCGACTCTGGGCTTTTTTGAGGATACTGCTTCCTCGAACAATATCTTGTGCACAATAGGGGCTACAACGCTGTTTCTTTCGGTTCTTTCGCTTCGTTCTGTTCTTTCTATTCTCTCTTCCATTATATAACTCCTTTTTTCTGTAATTATTTCGTTTTTATAACTGCTGTGTGTTTATAATTATTGTTCATTACTGCTGTTCATTGGAGCGTGGAGGCTGTGTGCTTCTTCTCACATGCACAGACGCTATAATCTCTGATGCCAAGTCCGGATATTGATTCGCGTGCTGAAGAACATATCTATTCCAGAGATATGCTCTATACGGCGGATTTTTAGAAGGCCGGTCAACTCCAGAGGGGAGAACGGTGATTAGCCCACACTTCCAGAAAATCCTAATAGTGCAGTCCTCAGGCTTTGTGTGAGCTCCGAATGTAATTCGTAAGATATATTTATCCAGCCACCAGTAATTAAGTTCTTCAAAACTTGGGTGCTGTGCTTTTTCGCGTCGGAGCAGCTTTAATTCTTCAGGCCATATTTCCTGCTCTGCACCAGCCTGCATATTTTCAGAAAATATCGAGAAGCTTGGCAACTCATTCCAAGCCCTTAAGATATTCTTTCTTGTCGGGGCGGCCAGAATTGCAAACTGTCTGCAAGCTCTTTCGCCTTCACATAGAAAATGTGTTGCTCCATTAAATAAAGGTAAATTGCGCTGTGCCAGACTGTGGCCACAGTAGGGACATTTTAAGAGAAAACCGAACGGGTAAAAACTGTATGTGCGCTTTTTCCTCATGTCAAAGATGACGTTACACCGGTCAAATTGTTCCCTGCTTATAATCGCCTCATGATGATTTGCAATCACCATTGACGGAACTTGGCCTTCATTCAAGATCATGTTATGGCTTGAATAGTCTGCGGGAATATATTTCCGTAAGATAAAATCGCCGACGTACTTTTCATTCTGAATGATGTAGTAGATTTTGCTCTCATCGGTGGGGTAATTTCTTCTCCCTAAAACATCAATTATCTGGCAGACGGGCAGACCGTGTTCATATAGCCAGAATACCTTCCGTACAACCTCTGCCTCTTCCGGATTGATTTCATAATTCCCGTCAATTCTTTTATAGCCGAATACCGGAGCAAGTATTCCGCCTTCAAATTCGCCAGCTTCACTGCCGAAAGCCTCCAGCACTTTTAAGACCAGCTCCGTAAAATCCTTATTCGTGTCAAAGTTTTCACTTTCAAATATGATTCTTATACCCCTTTTACGTAGCTTGCGGATTTGAAGAACGGCATCTCTCAAATCATGAGAAAAAATCTTCAAACTCTTGCACATCAGAACATCATACAGCCCCGCTTCTCCATCTCTTATCATTTCAAGGAACTGGGGACGCAGTTCCAAGTGCGCCCCGCTTAAGCCTGTATCCGCATAGATGGCGCAGAGCTTTTGCCCCAACTTATGCTTATACAGGGTTGAAATGTTCACATAACTGTTTTCTTGGCCTTCGTACCGAGTTGCTATGCGGCAGTAGACGGCGATTTTGGTGTGGTGTTTCTCCTGAGGGTTGAAAATTTTTCTTATTTTCATACTGCCTTCGCCTCCCGCTCAGCCGGCTCTGCCGGCTCTTCTTCATCAATCGGTTCAATGTCAACTGTGGGTACTGTGGGTATTTCGGGTTCTTGTATTGTAGGGGACTGGAGAGAGGTAGATGCGACCGGAGTCAACATCGGAGCCGTTATTCCCATCGCCCTGCAGATTATCTTTTTTTCTTCTAGGTTATATCTGCTCCTCCCTGATGAAAGCAGCCCGTGCTCTACCAGTTCTTGAACTACCCCAAATAGCTCTTTGCTCACAATCGGCGCGTGATGACCTTCAATTAGAACTTGGTCAACATGGCCGCGATTGATGACATGCCGCATGTTTCCATTAGCGTCTAGGATTTTACATTGCTTATTGGATAAGTAATCCCCTATATAGACCAGACTGGTCAGCATGTTTTTTAGCATCCCGCTCTGCCAGATTCTTGAGCTACCGCGTTTTTTCTCCATCCTGTTCATCTCCGCTAAGATGTCTTTTATTTTATAGCACATTCCCGCCATTAGAAAACCTTTTCTCACAATCTCAGCCTCTTCCGGCACAATTTGCCATCTGTGATGTTTTCCCACAGAGATGTAGCCGTATCTTGCTTTCTCCCATGGCTCGCCGCGTTCAAGATGTTCCCTCCTGCTCCAGCTCATGTTCTTTGAGATTGAGTTGCTTTCTTCTTGAGCGATTGTGGCTAAGATCCCCAGCATGAGCTCTCCGCCGGTACTATTGCTGTCAAAGTTTTCTTTTTCAAATCTGACCGTGACTCCCAGAGCATTTAATTTTCTTATGGTTTCCACACATTCGAGCATGTTGCGTGCGAAGCGCGAGATACTCTTCGTCAGTATCAACTTCACTTTCCCCAGCTCACAATCCCTGATGAGTCTCTGTAACTCAGGCCTTGTTTTCATTGAACGGCCGCTTTGGCCATCATCCCCGTAGATGCCAACTAGCCGCATGGTCGAGTCAGTCTCTATTAGCTGCCTGTAATAATTACATTGTGTTTCATATGAGCCGTCTTGAGTGTCTTTCGTTGTGCTGACACGGCAGTATGCGGCTGTTGGGATGCGAGCGTCAATGACTCCGCCGTCCATTCTGCCCATTCTGCCCATTCCGTCCATTCCTGTTTCTTTCATTTTTTATTCCTCCTTTTTTTTACCGCGATTTTTAGTTTCCGGTTCTTAAATTACCTTGTCCTCATAGTGCTCGTTAAGCTCGTCCATTTGTTCTTCCATTTGCTCTTCTGGTTGCTCTTCTACCTCTGATGATGGTGTCAGTTCGGGCTGCTGCGGTAATTGAGACTGGTCGGACTGGTCGGCTTCTTGCTGATAACTTCCCACAACCCTGTGAATTGTGCTCTGGACTGCATCAACTGCTTTGCTGATTACCGAGCCGCGTAATTGCTTTTTCTTATAGCGCGTAATCCATTTCTGTCTATCCGCCTCAGTCCTAAAAGCTGAGTGCCCTGGCAACCTTCTAAGCAGTTCCTTCCGGTCAGCCTTAAACTCCGAGCCGCTCATTCCTAACCTGACCAGCCACAATCTGAAGCTGTATTTTTCATTAGGTTCTGTGATCTCCTTCGGCCTCACTCTCTTTGTCCCTATTGCAAATTTATTCATTTGCGCTGCAAGCCGGCGGTAGATGCTGCAGAGCTCAGAATTTGGAACTCCCTCAAATCCGTCAAAGGTAACATTCTCCTCATCGAAGGATATGCCGTCGCATCTTCTTCCATCTTCTATCTGCCCCTGTATGAAGTCGATGAGTTCCTCTTTACTTTCAAATTCTTCATCTTCGGTCAGGATGTCTATCAGGTATTTTTCAACGTAGAAATTGCCTCTTGTCGCTCTTGAGAGCTGGTCACCCCGTGTGTAAATCATGTAGATGAGGTTGAGAAGTGACTGGACGGTATGATATTTCATCGGGAAGGAAATGCTGAGGTCTGAAGGAAAGCCGACTTCTGGGGCTTCAACTTCTTCCTGTTCTAAGTCTGATTCTAAGTCTGGCTCTTCTGCCTCAGGTATCGGATCAGGTATTTGCACCAGTTGCGGCACATGATGGAAGGTTAAATCTTCTTCCTCATCTTCAGTTCCTTCCCAGTCAGCATGGCCGAGTTCAATCACATTCCCTACTGATTCGTTATTCAGCTCATAGTCCCCTGTGTTTATTTCTTCTGGCGCGGGCGGCTCAGAAGTATCTAAGCTTGCAGGCGTTGGTTCTTCAATTCTTTGCTCGGAAGGAGCTTCTTCCTCTCTTGCATCGTCTTGGCCTTCCATGCCTTGCTCGTTAGAAGGTTCTGGCGCGACTTCGAGGTTTAAGCCAATTCCGTTAATTCCTTCTTGGCCTTCTTGGGGTTCATTTTCTTCCGCCGTTATTTCGCTTTCAGCCTCATTAGCTGTCTCTGGCTCTAAAGCCGCCTCTAAAGCCCCTGTGTTAATAATTTCAGTTTCATATGGCCTTATCTCGGCCGGCTCAGAAGTATCTAAGTTTGCAGGCGTTGCTTCTTCAATACTTTGCTCGGTAAGGCTCATTTCATTTTCTCCACCTGCATGGAGTTGAAGCTCAATCCCTTGCTGGTTAGAAACTTCTGAAGCCGTCACATTGACTTCTACCTCTGCTAATTCTTCATCTGCTGGCTCGTCTGCTGGCTCATCACTCAGATTCGGCAGCTCTGGTAAATTCTCTTCCTCTTCATCCTCCGGCGCATCCCAGTCCGCCACTTCAATCCGCTGTGTCTCAGAATTATATCTGAACTTTGTGCCCGCTGGGATAATAGTTATAGGCCGCTCTACTGACTCTTCCGTCTGTGGCTCCACCCGCGCCTGCTGATGTTCTTCCTGTTGCTCTTCCCGCTGGTATTGTGGCTCTTCCCCCTGCTGCTCATTCTGTTGCTGTTCCTGTTGCTCTTCTGTGGAGATAACGTTTCCTATCAGTCCCTCATGCTGCAGAATTGTAATTATCCCCAGCTCCGCACCGTCATTTGCCACAAGCCTTCCGTCCTTCTCAACCGTAAAAAGCCCAATCTCATATGCGCATCTCGGCATCCGCGTGTAAACTGCTTCTTGTCCCGTAAGTTCCGCTAACCTCTCAACAAGAACTTTTCTGTCCTCAACTGCTTTTTCATAAATCTTCATTTTTAGTTCCTTTCTCCAGCACCTTGCCGGTCTTGTTTTTTTTGTTGTCCTATTAATCACTCTGAAGCGGTCATAAGTCAAGTCTTTTAAGCGTTTTTCTTTTTTTTCTTTTTACGCCCTTGCTGCCTGCCTTAAAGTTCCCACATCTGAGGCGAGAAGAGAAGCTATCCTGTTTCCGATAATGTCTTTCTTCCTGTTCCGTCTTGATAGCCACACTTCCTTATCGCGATCAGTTCTGAAGGCGGAGTTGCCAGAAAGATGGCTTAGCAGAATTACTCTGTCAAATTTCAAATCCTCTCCAGTCATTCCTAACCTGACCAGCCAGCAGCGCATGGCGTATTTTTCATTCGGCTCATTCAGTTCTCGCGGCTGTATGTATCTGGAAGTTAGAGCAGCTTTATTGATGAGGTAGGCCAGCCTTGCAAATACTCCGCTGTTCCGGAGGCTGACGACTCCATGAAAACCGGTAAATATAATGCGGCCTTTTTTGGTAAAAGCCAATCCTTCAAGAGCAGGGTTGTTGTTTATGAAGGCCAAGACCGCATTCAAATCTGAGAAGTTCCGTAAATTCAAATCTTCAATGAACCGCTTTTCGGCTCTAAAACTGCCGCCTGTCGCTTTTGACATTAGCGGGCCCCATGTGTAAATCATGTTCAGAAGGTTGATGAGGCTTTGTGCGCTGTGTCTCTTCAGCGGCATACTGATGTCGATGTCAATCGGAGCGGCTAAGGCGTATTTCCCTCTTTCGAGTATATCATCAATCTCGGCCATGTCGAGAGCTGGAAGTTCAGTTATTTCTTCAGCTTTTTCATTATGGGTTGTTTGTGCTGGCTCTTCAGCTTGGGTTGCTGTGTGAATTTCGGCCGCTGGCAACCCTGTCTCTTCAGTACCTGCGTCCGAAGAAACTATCAGGCCTTCTGCCACAAGAACTTTGATAGCCTCTTTGTTCGCTACTTCTGACGTAACAAGCGTGCCGTCCCTCTCAATTATAACCCCTCCAATCTCATATGCACATCTCGGCATCCGCGTGTAAACTGCTTTTTCTCCTGTCAAGGCTTCAAGCCTTTTAACGATTTCTTTTCGATTTTCAACTGCTTTCTCGTACTTCATTGTCTTTTCCTTTCTCAGCCATGCCGGCTTTTGTTTTGCCTTTTTTTTCTTTTTGTGGGCTGGTTTTTTGTTGAGCATATTAATCACTCTGAAGCCGAGAATAGTCAAGTCAGTTTTGATAAGGTTTTTCAAGTTTTTTTCTTTTTTTTCAGGTGAGTTTTTCTATTCCGCCCCGTCGGCTTTGAAGTTTTTTTTAGTTGACTTTTTAGGAGTTTTATGCTTTTGAGGCGGGGCGGTTTTCAGGACTTTTTTGTTTTTACGCGCTGTGTCTTGTTGTTTCTTGTTCCTTGATTAGAAAATAAGACCTCCCGAAGGAGGCCTATAAAGGATTTATGTAAATGTTTTCGATTATCAACGTAATTATATCATAAAAAAGGCCTCCCGAAGGAGGCCAAGTATGTGATAAAAAGTTGTCGCTATAATTATACCACTAAATCCAAAAACTCCTGTTCGGTTAAAATCTTGATTCCCAGCTTTTCAGCCTTCTGCAATTTCGAGCCTGCCTTATCTCCCGCCACAAGATAATCTGTCTTTGCACTTATGCTTCCGCTCACTTTAGCTCCTAATCGCTGTGCTTTATGAGAAGCCTCATCTCTGGTCATAGTCATGAGCGTCCCTGTGAATACGAAGGTTTTGCCGCTTAGCACATCACTGACTTTTATTACCTCATGAGAGGTTTGCTCTGTATTCAGGCCAAGCTCCTTTAATTGTGTTATCAAGCCTCTATTCTCTCTGAAAAACTCACATACCGAATGCGCTATAACATCTCCGACTCCTTCAATAGAAGCAACCTCAGCTTCAGTTGCCGTCATCATAGCATCTAAGCTTCCGAAGTGATTAACAAAAAGTTGTGCCATACTCTTTCCGACATCAGGAATGCCCAGAGCCGTAATCACATTAACTACCGGCCTCTTCTTTGAAGCCTCTATTCCGGCCATGATGTTATTAGCCGTTTTTTCTTTGACTTTTTCAAGTTGAAGTAAATCAGAGGCTTTTAATCTGTATATGTCAGTTATTGTCTTGATTTTATTTGTTTTAATCAACTTCTCCGCCAAGCTATCGCCTAAGCCTTTTATGTCCATACCGTCTCTTGAGGCAAAATACTTCAAGCTCTCTTTCAACTGAGCCGGACATGATGCCCTATTAACACACCTGTGAGCAGCTTCGACTCGAATAACTTCAGCTCCGCATACCGGACATCTCTCAGGCATGGTGAAGACTTGCTCTGTGCCTGTTCTGCGTAGCTTATTAGAGCTCACAACCTCTGGAATAATTTCGGCAGCTTTGCGAACCCGAATCATATCTCCTATCCTGATGTCCTTCCTTATTATTTCATCTGCATTATGCAAACTCGCCCGCTCAACCTGCGTCCCTGCTAATTGAACCGGTTCAAAGACCGCAACGGGAGTCAAAATGCCGGTTCTTCCTATTGAGATTTGAATGTCTAACAATCGCGTCTCTTTCTCTTCCGGCGGATATTTATAAGCCACCGCCCAGCGCGGAGCATGAGATGTAGAACCGATACTGTCCCACTGTGTTAAATTATCCAGCTTAATGACAACGCCGTCAGTCACATAGTCTAGCGTGTTTCTCCTCTCATGCCAGTCCCTGATGAACTCATTAACCTCTGATAGGGAAGGACAAAAGCTCACAGCTTTCTGTGTCGGGAGGCCGTGCGCCTCTAACCATTGAAGAGCTTCAAATTGACTTTTAACTCCGTATTTAGGAGCATCTACCAAATAATACAGAAAAATATCTAAACCGCGTTCTTTGACGACATCTTGTTCCTTCTGACGGAGAGTCCCAGCCGCCGCATTTCTCGGATTTGCAAATATTGATTCACCGCGTTCTTCCTTGAGCGCATTAATCCTCTCAAATCTGTCTTTCTTCATTAGCACTTCGCCTCTAACCTCAACTGTGCCTTTCGGTGCATTCTTGAGCCTTTTAGGCAGCGACTCAATTTGAAGCAGATTAGCCGTAACATCTTCTCCGATGTGTCCGTTGCCGCGTGTAGCTCCTCTGATGAAGATGCCGTCTTCATAAATTAGAGAGACTGCAAGGCCGTCAATCTTTAATTCACAGGTGTAACCGCTGCTTGTAGACAATAATCTCGAAAAGAAGCCGCTTAACTCGTCTTCATCAAAAACATTATCTAATGACAGCATGGGTACGGCGTGTTTAACCTTTGAGAAAAGAGCCTGACCGCCGACGCGGTGTGTTAAAAAATCAGGCTTCACAAATTCAGGATGTTCTTTTTCAAGCTCTTTTAACTGCTTCACTAAGTCATCATACTCAGCATCGCTGATTTCGGGATTGTCCTCGTTATAGTAAAGGTTTGCATGATGCTCAATGAGAGCATACAAATCATTCATTTGTTCTTTTGGTGTCATAGTTTTTCTCCTTTCAATTCTCTACTCTTGCTAGCTCTACTTTTGCAGGTTTTTGCAAGTTCCTGCTAGTTCCTGCTAGTTCTGTTTTGCAAGCTATAATCACTCTTACCTCCAGAAAAGTCAACTCTTGGAACGAAAAAAAAGGCCTCCCGAAGGAGGCCTAAAAGCTAATCGCTCTTTTAATCACATACTCACAAAAGACTGTGGGAAGCGACTCACTGTGGATACACTTTTTCACCCGTATCTGTAAATACAGCATATCCCGGATTACAATCTACACAATTCTTCGCATTAGCTAACTTCGTAAATGCGGCTATTTGTGTCTTTGGCTTGTCCCAGCTCTTTCTGACGCGGTAGAAAATGGGAACTTCCCTGAGCTGCTCACTAACAGCTTTCGCCAATTCTCCCATTCTGCTGAACATCCAATCCCCTGGGCAATCCTTGTTTGCAAAAAAGCGATGCACAGTCAAGACCATCTCATCTCTTGCAGGAATATAATTCAAGCTCTTAACCTTATCACCGAGCCACAGAAGCTTCGCTTTATCATTCCTTTTGCAAATATCGACACAGAGCTCAACAAGCCTATCGTATACAACTTGCTTGAACTCATACGGCGGATTTGCATCCGAAGCACATTCAATGGTAACTGCTCTCTGGTCATTCTCAGCATTTGAGCTGCACCAGCTTCGGTTCTGCTCCTCTACGTACATACCAATACGACCATCCGCGCCAATACCATAGTTGCTGCTTGCCTTTCGAGCCCTTGAAGCAAAGATATCTCCAAGAGCTTCTACAGAAAGTTGACCCACGATACAATGAGGTGAAATTCTGTCTATGCGCTTTTTTCTCAGGCCTGAATGATTAGGACTGAGCCGTGTATAAGTTACTAATGAGCTATTACTCATTGTTGTTTATTCACCTTCCTTGCAAATTCTCCGCCTTTGTAATAAATGAAGGCTTCGGAACTGCCGTTCTTGATGCAGAGCCAGTCATTCTCAATGCGAAGGACATGAACAATAGAACCTTTGGGCATGGTTCTTATAACATTAGCGTCAAGAGAGGGCTTGTTTCTGACATTCATTAGAGAAGTCAAAACATAAAGATCGTATTGTGGTTCTTTGGTTTGCAGGGCAACGCCGAGAAGCGGCTCTTCCTGCATTACCTTTTTCTCTGCCACCGGCTTCGTTTCAGTAGCGGCCTTCTCTACCGGCTTCTCTGCAATAGCGGGTTTTTCCGCGACATTCTCTGTGGGCTTTTCAGCTGGCTTTTCTGCTGCTTTGGGTTCGGCCTGAATTGGGGTTGCTTGGGTTGCTTGGGTTTCTGCCTGAGAAGCCGTATAAACACACTCGCCATCGCAAAAAACTTCAGCCTGTTCTTGATCGGCAATTTCTTTTGCCGCATTCAAACTTCTTGCCGTTTTAATCTTCTCGTTGTTCTTCATTACTGTGTATAACTTAGACATATAGTACCTCCACGCATAAAAAAATTAAAAAATAAACTGAGGATTACTCCTCAGTCTTTTTGGTTCCTAACTATTCCTGACGCATCAGACATTCCTTCACCAAGAACATATGTAACAACAGCTCCGCCAGCCATGACTAAAGCCGTAAGCTGTGTTGCCTGCTCTTTGTTCTCGCCTAATGCCACCGACATCATAGACACAAAACTCGCTAATGAGAGCCAAAATTTGCGGCTTGTGAGCTTGCGAGCCCAGTTGATGCCGCCTTTTTTCGTTTCAATGCCCTTTGTTTTCGCCATTTCTGTCTCCTTATTATTGAAGTCATTAAAAAAAAGTCATTAAAGTCATTAAAATCTCATCAAAGCAGCGGAGGGGGCCGCTACAATATCTTGTGCTCATGACTTAATTCCTGATACATACTCCTGATGTAATCTGTATCAGCTCTCACTACGCCGTTTGCTACTGAAAATTCCTGACAATAGGCCTCATATTCCGCACAAACTGCCAAAATATTAGACCATTCATCATGACTGTGATCAACTCCAGCCCTTAATTCGCGTCCAAAACGTAAGATACTGTGCCTGTGTGAATTTATCCACATATCACGTATCTGGTCTTGAAGTTTTCTAAGCTGGATGTCTGTTTCTCCATTTAGCTTTTTCCCGAGCCAGCTAAACAGGCTGTCCCATGGGTTCCACTTTAACGGAGAAATTTGCACCAATGAGAGAAATAGAACAAAAGCCGCTAAGCCCCATCCCGCCATCTCCCCTTTTGTTATTTCGCTAAATATTCCTATTACTGACATGCTGTCTCCTTTCTATAAATCCTGCTTACAAGTGCACAACTGCAGACATTGTGCTTACAAGTTGCAAACGCCTGGGTAATCCTCTATAGCTCTTATCTGAGCCGCATAATTACTCCAAACCGAAGCAACCTTAATCGTGTTCTCATAAGCACGCGGAACATACACATAAGCATCTCCCGTACCAATCCTTGAACTGCTAAACGCGCTATTAGTTAAACTCGGCACAGTTGTAATCCCGCTCAAAATCAAAGCCTCAAATGCCATAGAGCTGTTCAAAAACGCACTTGATATTGATGTAACCGCTCCGCCGATTTCCAGCTTCTTTAGCTTACTGCAGTTCCCAAACGCATTACTGCCCACACTAACAACTTTCGGGAACTTTGCTTCCTCCAACGCACTACAATATCTGAAAGTACTGCCCCTGATGTTCTGCAGCTCAGGCATGGATATACTCGTCAAAGCCGAGCAATACTCAAAAACGCCATTTGTTGATGCTGTAAGCCCGTTCTCTGTAGGCTGGCTTCCTGTCCATAGCGGCATAGAAATACTTGTCAGGCGTGTGTTTTTTGAAGCGTCTGTTCCCGCAAATACTCCGTAGCCGAGAGTTGTCAGCTTTGATAAGGTTAATGATTGCGGTAAGATACCTGTTCCCAGATAAAAGGCTTTTGTCCCGATAGAAGTTATTTCGCCCCAAGTCAGGGACAGAGTTGAAATCCCTGACTCTTGGAAAGCGAGTGCTCCGATTGTTTTAACTGCCGGAAGCACAACTTCATCTAAATTATTTGCGTTATAGAACGCCGCCGCTTTAATTCCCGTTATTTGGTCATCTTCAAATCTTCGCCCTATTTCTGAGAAGTCCCTCGTCAATAGGGCTTTCATGATTTGAGAGTCCGTATATGATGATATTGAATTTGACATCTTTTTCTCCTTCTTCTCTCTCTACGTCTTTACTTCTCTACGTCTATGTTCCGCCCCCGCCGCATCCGTTCATCTCTTCGTGCCGCGTCTGCTCATCGCTTCATCTCTTCATGATTACGTGATCATGAATACAGTAATCATGATCACGTGCTAATGAATACCGTAGTCATGAGCGGATGGCGGATGGTGGCTGGCGGCAGAGGGGACTAGGGATTCGCTATACTCGGATTATCCTCAATCGCCTCAATAATCGCCGCGAATTGACTCCAGTTAGAATCCGCCTTGTAACTTGCAACCATACTGCGAGGCACTAAAATCTTTCCGTTGCCTTTTGCAATCGGTGAGTTTACATTAAATACTGTGCTGTTATACGGCGTTACAACCTGAGATGTATTCCTCATGATGAAATACGTGAAGTGCGCGTAACTGCTGCCTGCTAAGTTGACTCCAAATGCAGCCACGACACCAATATCCATGAGTTCAACATTGTTAGTAGTTGAAAGAACCATACTCATAGACGATGTGTTCTTAGGCAGCCTGAGTTCTTTTAATACAGAAATTGCATTCACCAAAGGCGTGCCGCTTATAGCCACGAGCTCTGGGAGGTATAATTTCTCCAAAGCCTCGCTGTATGAGAAGGCATAGCCGCTTGAAGCTAAGACCGATGGTAAATCAACAGTCTCAAGACTCGTGCATCCAGCAAAACATCTCTCCGGTATTGATTCAAGCACAGGCATGGAAATGGCTTGTAAAGAGCTGAGGCCAGCAAAAGCATATGAGGCTATGCTCGCTAAATTGTTGGTGTCCGCGTATCCAGTCAGCGTATCGTTCATATACTGACGGAAATACACGCCGACAAATAAGAATTGTGCGTAGCAGTCTGTGTCCGCCGTGATGTTCTCAGGCACAGGACTCCAACCTGTAAATTGATAATCGCCAGGATTTCCGACTCCGTTGTAGGTTGGTATTGTGTCGTAATCGATGCTTGCTCCGTAAGAGACGTTGTTATAGGTAGCGAGCAGCTCCGAGCCATTAAAGAATCGGACAGTAAATATCTTCTCTGTTAATTGGTAAATAGCATAGACCGTTTTGTCGGTTGTAGTATCAGAGAATATGTCCGGATCCACTGAACCGCCGGCAGAACTGCCCCAGCCCAAGAACGTGTAGTAGTATTGGCTGTCTTCCTTATTTGTTAATGAAGGTACATGCGTCGGTGCAGCTCCATCTAAAACTGTCTCCGTGCCGAGCTGTGTTCCGTCATTGTCTAAGTACGTTATTGTAGCCGAGACGTGATCATAAGTGATTGTAATGTCCGGATAACGAGCTCTGGCATGAGCTAAAACTGTACCTGTAATTGAAGGTACATGAATTGAGCCATAAACCTGAGCTGTGTCTACATTATCGCCGTTCTGGTCAAGGCCTCTCATATCATCAAGGATGTCGAGCATATCAGAAATGTCGCTCTGTTCCTCAACGTTCCAAGCAAAACCAAATATACGCACACGAGCACCAGTACGAAGAGCTTCAACAATGCTCATTGTGTCAACCGTTGTGCCGACATTCTCTAACCAAAGAGTTGTGATATTGGTGAGAGAAGGGCAGGTGAAGTCAGTCAAAGAAGGCTGATTCCTGATAACCAACGCTGTTATTGTAGATGGCAAATGAAGAACCCGCAGTGAACCTCCATTAGGAAGACTGACTCCCGTGATTTTTGTGCCATCAAAATAGGCCTCTTCTATTCCCGTACATCCAGATAAATCAACTGTCTTCTGGTCTCCTGTTCCTAATCCTCCGCAGTTTCTCACATCAAGCTTCTTCAGAAGTTTATTATTCCCGAGATATAGTGTTTGTAAGTTGTTGTTGGAATAATACTGTGAGTTTTTACCTAAAATCAACTGCTGCAGCTTAGTTGCATACACAAATTCAGCATATCCGACTTTAAGACCGCTGAGGTCGCCTATATCCGCTAACTGAGAAGCTGAAAAAATCATTATTTCAGTATCATTGACATTATCCAACGGACAAACCATTGTGTAGCTCTGGTTACGTGCTGCACGTGTCTGAACAAGATAAGAACCGAATTTAACAGTTGCATAAACATCAGCATAAGGCGTGATGTTGATATTACTTTTTGCGTAGCCGCGTAATGTGATGACATCAGTTAAGCTATCACCGGCATTATATTTACTGTCAATATACTTAAACCTATTATACAGCCACCACTTCCTCTGCTCGGCTTTAGAACCTTGAAGCATTGCAAGATATGCTGCTGACCCCTTTTCCTCTAGGGGAGCTAAATACTTAAACCAAGCATCTTCATTAAAAATAGCTTCAGGCCATTTAGCCTGATGATCTTCAAACATCTTTTCAACTTTTGCATAAGATAATGCACCCGTTGACCTTAAATTTTGGTACATAGCCTTTAATTCGGGAGCAAACATCTCTCGCAAATTCTTCCAGAGAACGGATTGCTGACCGTTAAACACATCAGCACCGCTTGCCGTCTGGTCTATGTCCTCTAAATTGTAGCTGAAGACTAATGAACCTTCGTTATTGCACCCAATCGAAGAATCGAAATCATAGGGGAACCAAACTATTTTCTTTTTCATAGCTCGACTCATTGGTGTACCTCCTTAACTTTCCTGCTCCGAGCTGGATGTAATCTCAGATCCCAAGAATGAGGGAAACATATTCTTTGCTCTGTTATCTACCATCAAGAATATCTCAGTAAAGATGTAGAAAAACAGCGTGGAATCTAATTCGACATAATTTCCAAGCTCTGCTCTGAATTTTGCTTTGCGATATGCCGCTGTGTCTTCCGTGTATGTAGTACTTGTCTCACCATCTATAAACGTAACAGCCTCAGCCAGCGTATTTCCCGTTGCCTGTTCGGGGTCTGTAGATTTTACCCAGCTTGCAAATTCCTTTAACTGGGCATAATCTGTATATGCTGGATCAGTATCAGGATATCGTGCTTCAAAATCACTGAGCCATGCAGGAACTGTCTTTCCGTCTTCATCAACTATTGTTGATGTGAAGTCATCGCTCTTCCAGAGAACTCTATCAGATGTATTGTTTAAGATTTCCCATGATTCATCGCCTTCAGCAAAGCCGAATACCTCTTCTGTCGATTTATCATGGTTGAAATTTGCTTTACCCAAGAAACTTGTTGTTCCGCTTGTTGTATCATGCCAGAAAATAACTATCGGGAAACCGTCAATACCTTGTCTCACTCTTTCATCTGCAACTTGAGCAGGAGTTTTGTACGGGCAGGTATCGTTATAAAGCCTTGCGAGTTCTACGTTATTTGCTCCTTCAGATGATGCAACGTCAGCTTTGAAGCAGAACGTATCTGTCGGAATTGAATCATCACGTAATTGATATGTCTCAACCGTGTTTCCGCTTGCGTTTACAAATCCGTTCTTATACTTGACTTTGTAGTTTTTCCTCTCATAATACTGAGACGAAGTACCCTGAACATCAATCTGCGCTCCTGTAAAAGTAAAACTTTTACTCGGATTTAACGGGTCAACATACTGTCCGGCACAGGTCTTTTTGTCTCCCTTGTACTGCGGAAGCTCAGCACACTCAATAATCATATACGGCAAATCATTGGGGAGCTTGGAAATTACGATATTCCCGTATTCATCCCTTACATTATTGTGATTATATCTCTCAAGCATTAAAGCCCCGTCCTGTGTGTCCGCAATCCAGTTCTCTTCCATTTGCTGAGAGCTTAGGTCGTTATCGTAAACCCTGATACAATACAAATCAATCGTACATAAGTTATTGCCCACAGTGATGTTTGCAGGGCTTACCTGTGAGAAGTCATCGCCGTCGGGATATTGAACTACCCCAGACATAGTGCCGTTGATGTAACAATAAATACGTCTAAAGCCGCTCCTCTTTTCAACAACAAAACCGACTCGTACATGCTCTTCTTCTTTGAATTGCATGGAAATGCTACTCTGCTCTGAGGTTAATGTACAGCCCTGAGCCGTTAATGAGATTCCTCTGCCCTGATCAAGACAGCTAAGAATAACCGCGTCATAATTAAGAACGTCTCTTGTTGCAAATTCAATCTCAATGGTCTTGCCTGTCGTCCTGAAATCTTGAGCGAAAGGTTTATACGGAATAGTTAATCTCGCGTCTCCAGAAACCCTTAAAGCTGTAATGCCGCTACTGTCAATAGTCCAGCCATCGCTTGTGAAATTGAAGTTTGAAAAGGTTGCTTCTATTGCTGTAGAAGAGCCTGTTGGCGTAAATGTCCAGACAGCAGGATTAGCCTCATTATTGCTACGGGAAGCACTTGACAAAAATAACGCTAGATTTGCAGTCTCCGCATGACAGTCAATACTGCTTGCAGTTACGGTGAAAGTAATGCTCTTCGATGCTACGCCGCTTGTAATAAGCACTGTCTGCTCGCCCGCATTATTAAACCTATAGGAGAACATTTGCTTGCTTCTATCAACCGTTATTTCACTAACGGTTCGAGTTCCAACCCTTATCACTACATCGCTCATCTGCGAGCCAGGCGTGAAGACTGTGTAGGGAATATTCACAGTAGTAAATTGTGTTATTGATGTCGCGTTATAAGACGAAGCGATAATCGGCGTTGACTCCGAAATGCGATACCAGATAATTTCATAATACAGCTCATTGGATCTTACAACGTTGCCATTGACTGTAGCTTCAAAATACATTCTTAACGTATGCGCCCCATGACTTTGCTGGGGAATCAAATACGTCTGCTGACGAGCTGAGACCGAAGTTGTTACCGTGTCCTGCTCAACGCCGTCAAGAAATACATGAACGGTCTTTGAAACAGCTCCGTAAGGCGTGTAAGGGAATACAAGCACACCGGTCTGAATAGTGCTGTCATCAAAAGAACTGGTCAGGGATAACTCAACAACTGTAATTGTAAAGTTTTTAACTCGGCTGTTGCCATAAGAATCCGAAACTTGGAGCTGGACTGTGTTCATACCTGATGAAAGATAGCTTCCCACGTTCACGGTTACATTCCCCTGCACTACTTCAAGCACAGCCTGAACAATATTATTATTTCTAATTGTCAAAGAGCCATTGCCTGTAGGAAGCTGGTCTTCTATAGATGTCCAGTAGAATGAAAGCTCACAATCTCCGCCGGCCGCTATAGTTTTACTCACAAATCCGGAAGTGTTCTCCATTGTAATTACAGCGGTATTTGTAGAGCCGCCGCCACCGCCGCCTCCGCCGCCAAATCCAGTAAAAGGACCGGCAACAACTTCACCGCCGGAGGTGAGATAAAGCGAATCATTCTCAACATAACCGCCATCAACTTTTCCGGAAAGTAACAGCTCCATTTGTGTATAACTTTGTTGAACCGCAGATACGGTCTCTTCAACGCCAGCTACTTCATTCATAGCACTTCCAGCCTGCTGTAATGCCTGAGCAGCTATTGCGTCGGCACTTGTTGCGATGTCTGAAACTTCCTGCGCTTTTGAGTTTATTGTAGTCATTGCCGAGTCTTTAGTATCATTTACCGCAGTTATGGCCACAGTCTTAGCACTGGTTATGTCGCTGAGTGCCGTTGCCTTCAACGCATCGATATCATCTTTAGCATCGCTCACAACGCCTTGCGCGTATGTCTCCATACCGTCGCCGGCAGCCTCAACCCTTGCAACCTGAGAAGTTCCCTCATCTTGCACAGTTTGAACCGCCGCGGAGGTTGCGCTATTAACAGTATTATTAAAGCCATTGACTGCCGTTGTAGCTGCATCTGCTGCTGTAGTTGCTGTCGTTGCAGCTGTGCTTGCCGTATTTGCATCAGTCTCAGCATTTGTTGCCGCCGTTTCTGCTCTTGTTGTTAAAGCCGCCATATTGGCTTGTGTTTCTTCAGAGACCTGCAGGGCTCGGATTATGTTGTCTGCGTTAGAGAGTATCTCTTGTATTTCCATAATCTCCGACTTTGATTCCAGCGTATCATAATCTAAAGCCGCTCTCTCAACATCCAGATAAAAATTAGCACTGGGAAGGTCAAAACTAACGCCGCTTAAATCAGCAGTCAACACAATTTCAAATTTATTTCTTCCTGCTATCGCCGTCATCTGCTTTGTCATCTGGACAGTAACAGTTGGTATTGAATCTTCAAAAGCAAAAGCTGCGGCAGCAGAAATACCATTCCCGTCCAGCTTAGTCCCTCGTATTATGGCAGTTACGCCGCTAGTGGGAATGTCCAGCACACCCTGACTTGCATACAGCTGAAACTTTAGCGTAACATCAGAGTCGTATTGCGATAAATGAATCGACAAAGGAATCCCGCCTGGAACCATATCCAGCTCATAAGTCCTATTTAGCATTCTTTAATCACCTCCAGCCGAATCATGAACAATAACCTTAAACGGCAAAACCGTCTGAATCTTATGATTCAAATAATTATCTCTCGTAACCGAATCCTCAAAATCAAGAATTGTTACCGCTCCTTTGAAAGATCCTACCTTTCTTGTCGCCCTCCCTACAAACACAGATGAAAGCACAGCTGTGTATCTGCCGCTGTCATCTTTTTGTATTCGTCCGCTTGAAAAAAGTTCGTTCCCGTTAGGTAAAGAAGCTGTAATCACATAAGTCTTCCAGTAAATATCTTCAAGAACATTCTTGGCATCAATGAAGAACCTTAACAGAACTGAAGAGCTTCCTTTCTTCAAATGAATTTCGGGCATTACGCCTCCAGGCTGCGGTTCAAGATTAACGCCGATGTAAAGCATACTGCTAGCTGCTATTCAAATCTCCCCCCTTTTAACACTTCTTGACTGCCTATTAACTGCCTATTAACTGTTACTAAACACAGCATACAAATCTGTGTCTGCTAAAATATTCAATAACAAAGAATTATCAACCGTTCCGCCGTCTGTGTCTGACCAGCCAAGAAAATCGCTTCTCTCAATGACGGGAACATCTTCACAATCCTCACCGGCTATTACGCTTTCCGTTCCTAATATTGTTTCCCCGCTATAATAGGTTACCGTGTACCTAATTGGATAGATAATGCCATTAGAAACACGAACCTGCGCGTAGCTTGTAACCGAGCCGCCCACAATCGTAGTGGGCAAAAATGCAGACGGGATATTTGCGCCGTCAGTTATTACCCTCTCGGGAAGCATATGAAGCAGTCCGTCAGTGCCCAAGTAAAGCCCCACATCTGATGCGCCTTGTAATTTATTTAGCACTGCGGCTTGATTTAGCGACGCATCATAAGCATTAATCGCTGTGCTCAAAGCTGTAGACACATCGGGCATTAACTCCCCGACAAGAGTTGCTATTGTCTTTCCGCCGAAGGTAGCATCAGAGCTTAAGCTCATAGCCCCTGTAGTTAAATTCCAGCTCCCCTTGCCTGCCTCATCTGAAATGATGCCATTTAACCTCGCGGCATTAACTTGCCCGTTACTGTCAATAATCGGAATCCAAGTGCCGTTCTCATAGCCGCCGCTTGTGTAATAAACTCCGTTTTCATTGACGCGGATTATTTTTTGAGCAGAGCTGAAGACAGGGCTATCGAGCAACACAATCATTTCATCACTTTGTCTGTTATTATCTAAGGTGATAAAAATATAACCGCCGTTTTGACCGTTTAGAGCTTTTACTATAAACTTAATATTGTCCAAATCGCGGCTTATGTTTCCCAGAACATTTGAGAGCCCCGTCACAGTGGCTTTTGTCGCATATTCAGTGCTTGCTGCTGTTGCAGATTGAGACACAGCTCTTTCAATAGCCTGTTCTTGCTGAGATTGCAAAGTAGCCGAAAGACGGCCTCCGATTACGCCAATAGTTATTGACTCATATCTGTCAAGAAGCACATCCCATACAGTCTTTACGACTTTAGCTTTTGTGCTGACATTCAGCTTAGGAAAAGTAACCGTAACGGTATCGCATAAATTTATGTGTTCAATCTTTGTCAGGTCTGCATATTCCTGCGTTTGATGAAGAGCGATAAAAGCAACATCAAGACTTACGGCAGGCGTTCCAACATCATTATTTTCAATGTAGTTCTGCCCCGCCGCTCTAAGCTCTGCGACTGTCGGCTGTTCTTGAAAATTAGATGAGAGGTCTACAACTTTAGTCCTCTGATACGGATAATTCTGAGCAGATGTTGAATGAAGGACCATTTCAGGAAGAGTCACAACTACTTCATCGCCGTTGCTGTCCTGCCCTTTCCAGTAAGGGCAAATGCCAGTATAGATATTTTCTATATTTTCTTCCTGCTTTAGGTCTGTCAGGTTCTTTCCGTACCTGATGGTTACTCCATTATCCGCTCCTCGCGCTTGATGTAAAATCACATTAAAGCCGTCAAATTCCCATTCACCGCCGTAGATGTCGATGATTGAACCCTCTTGACCGAAGAGCAGGGATCTCAAATTATTTGGTTCTTTAACTTCAAATGAGCGTGCCAGAGCTTCTCCGAATGAGCCTTCACGTGTAAAAGTAAACGGGTTTGTTTCAGCACAATAAGTTGTAAATGCATTAAACGTCGGCGTTAAACCTCCCGATGTAAACGGCATTATAGGAATATGCGCCAGCTGATAACTTATATGCTCCGCGTCAATTTCAACAACTCCGGACAGCGGCTTTGTAATCCTATAAATCTTAAAAGGCTGAGGAGCTTTATTATCCGCAGGCGTGGCTAAAATAATCCGGCTGTATTTGACCTGCTCCATTAACTGACCGTCAATGGGGTATTCCATGTGCAGCTCATACTGACCGTTTCTTTCTTCAGTTACCGTGCAGGATATTGCATCAGATAAGCGACCAAGACCGTTAGTACTAAAATTTGTCTGACCTTCAGAAAATAATATAGGCTTCATACTATCCACCAGTTAGGGATTATATTCAGAATGCCCAAATAAAGCCCCGTAAATTCGATCAGATTTCTGCCAGGCTTCAGCTCAAAAAATTCCCCGCTACTAAGAGTGAATAAATTATTCATATTCATTCTGTTATTTCTCTTGTAAATATCCTGCTTTTCACAGTCAATGACAATTTCATCAACAGTGTCGGGATCCTGCACTGAAATCGTTACCCCATTAATCGTAATGCTCCCGCCATGATGTGAAGCCTGAAAATTAAAGATCAGCTTAGGCAGAGAGTTAAACGGAGTAGGATTATAAATTGTCCCGTTATTTACAACTGGTATCGCAACCTCACCCGACTTCAAGAACAACTGCGGTTTGCAATTAAACTTTATATCAACCTCTCCGACAATGCCCTTCTGCTTTACGTCAGGTTCTAATGCCGACTCAAATACGGCCATTCTGAAATACTCGGGATGATAACTATCTTCCAGTCTGTGATAGCCTGGATCAGAGAGCAGAGCCGCATTAAAAGCATCAAAATTTGTGCGGAGATCTTTTATGATTCCGCAGTGATATGTTATATCCAAATTCTGATACCTGTTTCCGAGCTGAATTAAATCTCCGTTCCTTCCTGGCACCTGTATCCTTCTTACATCAGGCTGAGGACGGCTCCAGGTGTCCTCGCCCGAAATTCTTAAACCGTAATCACGGCTATTCATTCCGTTATAGATAAATTCGTGTATCATGTACCGTAGGCCGCCCTCCTTCTCATGACGTTATTGTTTATTCGGTATTCAATTTCATCAGCTAATGCCCTGATGTCCTGATTTTCTTTCTGATAGACGTTTATGTTTACTCCGCCATAGTTAATTGTAGTTCCTCCGGCAGCATTCACGGCATTCCTTATCATCTCCATTAAAGACTGAGTTCCTACAACAGCTTCACTTCCAGCTTCTCCGCCAGCCAGCAGCTGATTTCCCTTCATTCCGAAAATTGTCGGGCTATCGAGAATCATACCGTTCTCCATGGCTTTCTTGTACCATTGAATTGAGAAATGAGGTACAGACGGCGGACTGAGCGAGAATCTACCGGTTATCTTCACGTGAGGTAACTTTAATTTCGGCAGTGACCAAGAGAACTTAAAAAAGCTCTTAATCTTCTCAATAGCAGTCTGAACTTTATTCTTAGCTGCTTCCATTACGGAGTTGATTTTGGAACCGATACTCGCGAAAATATTGTACACAGTATCCTTAGCTGCCGTAAAGCCGGATGCGATTTTTTCTTTAACCTTTGATACTGCCGTTGCTATAGCCGAAGTTATATTGCTCCATACCGTTCTGACTTTATCTTGAATGCCTCCGAGCAGATTGGCTATCGTATCTTTTATGGCAGTCCAAGCCGTATTCATGCTTTCTTTAATCGCGGTTGATACTGTTTCTAACTGCGTTTTTATTGCGGTCCAGACAGTTTGAAGTTTCTGCTTTATCGCGTCAGTAACAGAAAGTATTACGTCCCTTATTCCCTGCCAGGCTTCGGATATTACAGTCTTGATGCTTTCAGTTATTGTGCCAAGAAGTTTCTTTATTGCATTCCAAGCCGTTGTGAGAGCTTGCTGTATGGCGGTAGTTACGCTGATAACAGAGCTTTTTATGGAGTCCCACGCTGATGTTATAACATTCTCTATCTCATTAAGGATTGTGCCGAAAAAATCCTTAATAGCCGTCCAAATCTCAGTGATTTTAGTGCTTACAGCATCAAGACCAGCTAGGATTGAAGTCTTTATCGCGTCCCACGCCGTTAGTATTCCAGTCTTTATTGCATTGATGAGACTGTCGAGATTTTTCTTAATTGCGTTCCATTTATCTGAAATAGCGGTAGCAATGGCAGTCATCACAGTGCCTAAGAACGATTTTATCCCGTTCCATATCGTAGTTACCGTTGAGCTTATGGCAGTAAGAACGGTGCTGATTACGGCGGTAATTGCGTTCCAGACCGTTGTGATTACCGTCTGTATTGCTGTAAGAGCTGTTGAAATTATTGTCTTGATAGCGTTCCATACAGATTCAACAATACCTCTGCAATTTTCCCAGATAAACTGGAAAGGCACTAACAACAACTGTCCTGCTGCCGAGAATAATTCCTTAATAAACATAATGCCGACCTGCACAATGTTTTTAATGGCTTCCCAGACGGATGATAAGTTATCTTTAATTGCGGTCCAGATAGTTGTGAAAATAGTTTTTATCGCGTTAAAGCCTGCGGTTATTGCAGTGCTTATAGCACTTAAAACTGTAGTTACAACGGTTTTCAGTACATTCCAAACACCCGTGAAAAATGCCGTTATCCCATTCCAAATAGCCTGAAATGTATTGGCTATTCCCGTCCAGACATTCTGCCAGTTTGTTCCGAACCAGCCTAAGAAAACGTCTGCAAGTCCTTTCAATGTATCCAATATATTTTTGAAAAGACTTGTTACTCCGTTCCAAATATCGTGAAATAACATCTGAACATCAAGCCATAAGCCGCTCCAGTTCCCAGTGAATAAATCACAGAATATATCAAACACATCAATAATAACATCAAGTACTGTATTTATAACTGTTGCGACATATTTCAGAGCACCTTCAATCACAGGAGCAAGTAACTGACAAAATCCGTCCCATACAACTCCTATTGCCTTCAGCACAACATCAAACGCGGCTTTTAATCCGTCAAGAAGTACACCAATTCTGTCTACCAGAGCCTCGAACCTAAGTTTTACTGAGTCCCATATCTTGGTTACGGCCTTTCTGAACTCTTCGTTTGCGTCCCAGAGATGCATAAATGCAGCTACGAGCACACCTATAGCAGCCACAATAATTCCGATGGGCCCGTTCAACATCATGATGGCAGATTTGAATTTCCCGCCGGCCCCGACTCCTAGCTCTGCCTGCTTTATAAAAGTTAATATTCCTTTTCCTAAACTAGCAAAAGCCGAAATTCCGCTTCCTATGGCATTTGTCAATAAACCTATGACAATTAACAGCGGTCCTATAGCGGCAGCAAGAGCAGCGATTTTCAGAATTGTGTTCCTTGTCTCCGGATCCATTTGCTGAAGGCTTATGACCCATTCTTGAATTTTTGAGACGATATTACGAATTGAAGGCATCAGGGCATCGCCGATTTGAATTGCGAGTTCCTGAAGCGCAGACTTCAAAATTGTAATCTGCCCGTTCAAATTATCCTGCATCGTCTCAGCCATTTTCTTTGATGAGCCGTCACAATTATCGACCGCTGAGGTTAATTTATTAACATCGGCTTCGCTTGCATTCATAATTGCAAGGAATCCTGACATTGCAGTTTTTCCGACTAATGCTTCAGCGGTCTGTGCTTTTTCTGAATCTGTGAGCTTTGCAAATGCCGCTCTGCATTCCGTGAGAATGTCGGAGAGGTTTCTCATTGAGCCGTCTGCATTTGTTGTCTGAACCGTAACATCTCCGAGCGATTTTCCGCTGATTTTAATTTCGCCTGTCAGCTCTGTCATCATTTTTCGGAGAGAAGTTCCTGCCATATCTGCTTTGATGCCCGAATTAGCCATGAGGCCTATTGCAACAGCCACGTCTTCAGCGGCGTAGCCTAATGCGCCTGCAATGGGAGCTGCGTATCTGAAGGTCGTACCCATCATTGAAACGTTTGTGTTTGCATTAGACGAGGCCGCTGCTAAAATGTCCGCAAAGTGTCCCGAGTCTTTAGCGGTTAAGCCGAAAGCTGTTAAGGCATCTGTTACGATATCTGATGTTAAGGCTAAATCTTCACCGGAAGCTGCGGCAAGGTTCATAATGCCCTCAATGCCGTCGAGCATATCTCCGGTCTTCCATCCCACTATGTTATCGTAAAGGCTTTTTATCCCTTACTTCTTATGGTTTCCCATAAGGTCAGCATATATTTTCACCCACGTTTTAGTCTGACTACGTTTGGCAGTGTAACTATGTGCCCAGTGGGTTAATAGTTACACCGAGATAAATTATCTGTGTCGGAGACTCTTGGAGGAATTTTTGCTTTCTTTATCGCTCATCCTCTATGCGTTACAAAGAGCGTCAGATTTACGCCCCTCTCGGTATTGGCGTGCTTGTCAGTTTAGCTTTTACCGATTTTCCCCGATTTTAACCGCATATTTCTATGCGGAAGGCCCGATTGAGCCATACTCATATACGAAAAAGCCTGCGCCGCTTCAGTTGCTGAAAATTTAGTCTTTGCGCCCATCTCACGGGCTTTATCTCTCAGAGATTGAAATTCGTCCCCCGTAGCTCCTGATATTGCACTGACTTTGCTCATTTCAGAGTCAAAATCCGCAGCCGTTTTTACAGCGGCAGTTCCGAGTGCAACAATCGGAGCTGTAACTCTCATTGTGAGAGTTCGGCCTGTAGAGGTTAATGACTTTCCGATGTTCTGCATTGTGCTGCCTACGGTACTCATTTTGTTAAGAGCCGTATTTGCATTTGCAGATTCTTTAGCGAGCTTCTTTAGTTCTTCTTCAGTTGAGATAATCTCACGCCGGAGAGCATCATATTTATCCTTGCCCAAATCACCGGACTCAAATTGACGTTTTGCCTGCTCTTGAGCAGTTTTTAGCGTATCCAGCTTATCTTTAGTCGCTGTAATCTTTTCCTTCAATAGGTCTTGCTTCTGAGAAAGAAGTACTGTACTGCTCGGATCGAGTTTTAATAATCGCTGAACGTCCTTGAGTTGTTTTTGGGTATCAACGATAGTTTTGTTGACGGAAGAAAGTGCCTTATCGAGCCCTGTTACGTCCCCATTAATCTCAACTGTTATGCCTTTTATATTAACCATTTCTTATTTTAACCTCAGTTTTGTTTATTTTTTCTAAAATCGTAGTGGCCAATATCTCACCTCCTTATGCTGAAATAGCTTGATAACTGGCTAAAAATTATCAAAATCTGCTTGAGTCGCTTGTATCGGATATTTTTTGCTGTCATTGCCCTTTTCATTCCAAAGGTCGATGATTAGGCCGATTGTCAAATAATCCAAATCCTGAATGCCCAAACCTACCTCCAAGCACCGCAAGAGAAAAAGCGGAGTTGTTAATTCTCTTGTGGTGCTTCGGCTTTTTTTGCTTCAATATCTGTGAATAAATTAGCTCCCCACAACTCTAATATCTCAGGCAGTATCTGGTAAATGCTGAACATCTCAAACTGATCCAGCCATTCATCTATTGTCTTCGGGATATTTGGATCAGCATGAAGTGCCATGATGTACGCCACATTCTCGAAAATTTCAAGGTCGGCAATTTCAAAGTCTTTCGACCCCTTGTCCTTGTATGACTGCTCCAGCTTCGTCAAATCCCTGAAAATGTCCCTCTTGAACTTTATTCTGTACAAACGCGGGATTGCTGCTGAACTTCTGAACGTTACTTCCTTATCGCCAACTTTAACTGTCTTCTCTAACATATTAACCTCCTAAAAAATAGCAGGGCTAAAAAGGCCCCGCTGTTTCTCTAACCTTCTGGTTCCGCATCTGTAGGAATATAAACGCTCTGATACCAATTCTGATAAACAGTGCTATTAGTATCCTTGCCGCTTTTCGCTTTGATTAATCCGTCATCACGTGCATCAGCACTGATTGATAATGTCTCCGTGCCTGGCTCTATTGTGTCCTCTTTTGTTGAACTTTCCAAATTAGGACGAGTGCTGACAGAGCAGTTATATAAAATATGCCTGATTGAATACTGATCTCCGTCAAACTCAAATAATAGAGCGAAATATACGGGTGTCGGATCTAAATTTGTTTCGATGAATACGCCGTTAGCATCTTTTGTTTCTTTAAGAATATGCTCTCTGAACCAATCAGTTACAAGGGCAATTTCAAGATCACCGCTGTAACCTAAGTTTGACACGGACCTATACTGAATGTTCACATTAGGCCGCTACTCCTAATGCAGTTCTCTTATGAACTTCTTACGCTTTCACGTAAGCACAGACTATATCTTTTCCATATCGCACATTGCGACTTAGGCCAGCACACTTCCAGCCGCTTGGCTGTACTCCCCTCGTGAGGGATAGTCGTTGAACCTTCCTCCGCATTGCGAGAGGCTTGGCTGCTGATTACCCGTTTTTATTCAGCACTTAGGATTTAACCTTATGCCATCCGTATAATTTTTTCTGCTTTTGCAACGCTCTGCGTTTATACGGCTTTGGGGTATTCCAGCAATTCATGCTGTTTACAACATACAAGTTTCCCTATACGCTTACCTGCTTGATAAACTATGCCATCCGCGTAAAACGGTGTTGATTCACCCTGTGCCTCCATCGACATATTCACTGCGCCTGGAAGAGCAACCGGCGTAGCATATGTATATTCACCTTGATCGCTCTTCGTTAAAATAGCTACGTGCACATTCTTCAGATTAAACTTAATCTTATTATCAGCCGTCGTTGTCGGCATTAATTAACACCTCCGTTGTGTAAACTACCTCGTACAGCTTCTCTTCGGGAATCCATACTTCAGTTTTATTATAAAAAATATCGTGCTCATCAAGCACGGCCTCAACCTTTCTTTCCACATCAGGCTGTTTCAAATCCGTGTAAAGCTCAACATTAAGCTCGTCAATCTTCTGATAAACATTACCGTCAGCGGAAAGATTATCTGATCTCGGGAACAAAAAAATCAAGAACGGCGGAGCTGGAGCTTCACCTTCTTGAAAATGATCATACGCAAGAGGAAGCCCGACCTCCTCAAGCATAGCGGTTATGTCTTCATACGTCATGCTTTTAATGCCGCCTTAATGTCTCTCTCCAGCTGCTCTGCCCCCTTCTCTTCTGCCGGCGCAATATGAGGAAATGCCTTAACCCGCCCTCCGCCCCGCTTGGCATGACCTTTTTCTAAGAGATGTGCCAGCATGTAACGTTTGGGACTATGCACAGTTATTGAAATACTCGAGGCATTTTCTGATGTCGTCTTACTTTTCCAAGATTTAGCATATGTGCCCGTTTTGACGGGAGCGTGTTCCTTAATTTCGCTAATAACTGTTTTAGCCGCGCTCTTAACGGCTTTTTTCAGCTCATCAGCGGCTAAGTTCTTGTATTTATCAAGATTTTCAACAACAGCCTTTGCCATTTCATCAATACTGATCATGCCCTTTTATGCTTCTCCTTACGACACGTGAATTTGATAATTTTGTTTTGATAATTAACGGGGTCAACAGCAAGAATATTATAGACCTCGCCGTTAAAGAGAACCCTATAATTTGTCGAAGTTACCAGTGCCAGCTCAGGACAATATCTCGTTTCAAAAATTATACTGCGTTCTTCATATGTAACCTCATTGCCGGTCTCCTGCACCATGTAAGTGTTGGCGTAGGCAGAGCAAGTGAAATAATCATACCAAGTATTGATGTGATTTTTGTATTTATCAATGATTACCGCATTTTTCTGAAACGTAATGCGCGAGTTCTTTCTTGCAATTCTTGCTGTACTTTTCATCACAAAACGCCCTCTCTGACAGAAGCCAAAAGATTACGAAGCGTTATTGATAAATCATGATGATCGGCTTCTTCTCTGTGTTCATAGAGATAACCCAGAGCGTACAGAATAGCCACGTGCAGCAAATCTTTAATTTGCAATATCTCGGCATGAGTTTTTTCTTCTGAACGAATGATTAATCCCCCTGTGCCTGAATAATTACTAACGGCGTTCCATTCATCTGCTGAAAGCCTAGCAATATCCGAGCAAAGAGCCTCAGCTGAAGCGACCAAAGAAAGAATTAAATCATCTTCAAAATAGGAATCAACACGCAAATATAATTTTGCTTCGTCCAGTGTAATCATTTGTGAGCCTCAGGGAAAAAATCAGGGAGTAGGACTACTCCCCTGTCTCTACAATCTGCATACTGATTTCAATGTCCTCATAGCCAGGATATGAAAGAGTAAAGCTCTGGCCTTTTTCAGCAAGAACTTTTTCAGCCTTGATGTAAAGAACAAATTGGCCAGCAGTTGTAAGTCCTACACTCTGCGCTTCAGTAATATCACTCTCGCCGAGCGTAACTTTTGCTGTTCCGTCATCAAATACAAGCCCCGCGACACTTGAAAGACCTGTTGAGACTCCGAAACCCAGCCATTTGTGTGTCCCATAGTATTCGCCGTGATCACAATCAAGAAGATCAGCAACGCTGGGAACAGACACAGTGATTACATTGTCCGCGTAGGTGACTGTAGCCGCAGCAGAATTTGTAGCCGTATTTGCAATAGGCGGAGTGCATGAAGCAATACCGATTGTGAAGGCATCACCCGTCATTAGCTTTGCTTTTTTAAGAGCACTTATCAGCTCACCGACAGTAGCCGAGCTTGAGAGATTTTCTGCCTTAGGAAATCCCTTCAGTTTGCCGCCTTCTTTTAATTCCAAAATACCGCCGATGACCATTCTGTCGCCTTCATCGGTTGAATAGTTTTTTCCGACATAAAGATTAGACATATTAACCTCCAAAAGAAAAATAGGACTGTGCCTAAGCGCAGAGCTTAAGCACAATCCTTAACAAAAACTTAAACTATCCGTTAGGTTCTTCAGCAGGAGTACCTGCTAATTTGACGTACTTGATAGCTTCCGGAAGAATGAGTTTGCCGTCTACACGCTGAGTTGTCATGAAACCGACCTGGTCAGTGGTCGCATATAACTCGTTCAATCTTCTGAACGTACGGCTTGCACGGTCGGCGATCCAGTAATAGCTCATATCACCGAACAACATAACCTTCTGACCTGCGGCAACTCTGGGCATATAGCCTGAAGTGTAAATCGGGCGGCCGAGAATTGTGTCAGGCTTTCCAATATCTAATCCGGGTCTCCAGATATAATTGGACTGACCGTCTTTGAGCATCATGAGCTGAAGCAATAATTCCTCGTTGCAGAGGAACACAGACTTGGAGCGGTACGGAGACTTTAAGCTGTAATAGAGCTTGAAAATCTCGTCAAAGGTAATTGAAGTCTCCGAAGCGGAGGTAGCACCTAACTGAGCACCAACAGTATCATTAAGAAGTCCTGTAGGCTGCTTGTCTCCAGTACCTACGATGAAAGCCTTCTCTTCAGTACGGCCCATCGTTTTGCCGAAACGGTCTGCGATATAAGATGCAATATCGAACGCGGAGTCATTGAGAAGTTCGTTGCTGACTCTGATTAACGTACCCATCTTATAGGCATTGAGCGTTGCCTGCGCGAATTTCGTTGTGGTTTCAGGAATTTCTTCACCTTCATCAATCCATGCGGCTTCAAGAGTGTCATTGGCGATCGGGATTTTACGAGTACCTGAACTGGTGTGAATAACGTGCGCCATCTTACGGAAGATGTCGTTTTCTTCCAATCCCTGAATTAACTTGCGTTCAAACTCATCTGGCACAGTGAATCCGCCTTCATCGTCTTTACCGATGGAGAGTGCATTACGAATTTCAATCGTATGCATCTCGCTTCTCATAGCGTCCCAGAAAGCCGTATTGTATTCCTCTGTGGCCGTAACTTTTACTTTCTCCTTACGAGCCATAGGCTTCGTCTGAACAGGAGTTGAAGTCGGAGCTGCAAGCTGTGCATCAAGCTCCATTTGGTCCTCAAGACGTTTGATTTCGTCTCCGAGTGCTTTGACATCAGCAGTCATTCTGTCATACTGCGCAACTGAAGCGGCATCAACCATGCCGTTTTCATTACGGTGTGTTTCAAGGAAGGATTTGGTCTCCTGCCAAAGTGCTGCCCTCTTGTTACGAAGGTCCATAATACTAGACATATATATCCTCTTTCTCCAGCATTAGCGTGCTGGGCGCGTTATTGTAAAAGCTGTAACTGCTTCTCTAATAAAACATACGGCATTGAGCCGTCCTTTGCTTTGCCGTCCAAACCGATTCGTAAATCGTCCGGCTCATCTCTAACAACATCAATTGGTTTTTCCTGAGGAGCTTTTTCTTCGGTCTGCTGCTCAGGATTATTCTTTACCGCCTCTGTGGGAGCTGTAGGTGCTGTAGGTTTTGTAGGTGCAGCAGATTCAGCGGCTTTCTGCTCAGAAATTGGTTCTTTCTGCTCCGGAACTGCGTCATTCTTGATCGCGGGTTCGGAATTTGTTGTCTCAAGAATTGGTTCTTCCGTAGGTTTTGTTGCTTCAGGGGTTTCCGTCTGCTCAGGAACTACATCATTCTTTACCGATTCCTCTACAGAATTTGTTGCTTGTTCAGAATTGGTGAGCTCCGAAGAGGTTTCTTCTTCCTGCGTCTGTGTCTCCTGTGCTGCCGTCTCGGCTGTCGCAGTCAGCCCTGATTCCAAAACCGTCTCATCATCGGCGGGTTCAGTATGTGCTTCATCTGTGACGGCATGAGGGATAAGTCTGTTAATAATCGCCTCGCCCATAGCTCTCGTTGAAAACGGCTGCCATGAGGCTGTCCAGACTGCTTTTGCGTTTGCTCCACTTGATTCATCACCTCCCTCAAGGGTTATTCCTTCTTCGTCTGATGAATTATTAGACTCATCAGGTTCATTTGGCTTATTTGGTTCTGAACTCGAAGTATCTGTAAATAAAATCTCATCAGCAAATCCAAGTTCTACAGCTTTCTTAGCATTGAGCCAGGTTTCATCTGACATTAACTTGCTGACCTTATTGCGGCTTAATCCGGTTTTCTTAACATAAGCGTTAATGATGGATTCCTTGATTTCATTCAACGTTGTGATTACTTTCTCCATGTCATGAGCGTTTCCGACTGCCATTGTCATAGGATCGTGAATCATCAACATCGAAACCGGCGACATAAGAACTCGCTCGCCAGCCATAGCAACAACTGACGCAGCGGAAGCCGCTATTGCATCAATCTTCACTGTTACTTTGCCTTTGTAATCACAAAGCATTGTGTATATCTCAGCAGCAGAAAACACAGAACCGCCTGGGCTATTGATCCAAACTGTGATGTCCCCCTCGTCTGCTTCTAATTCTGCTCTGAACGCTTTTGGGGTTATTTCATCGCCCCAAAGGTTATCGCTGTCAATCGGGCCTTCTAATCTTAAAACCCTCTCGCCAGCATCATTCCTAAGAAAATTCCAAAATTTAGTCATAAAAATTATTCTCCCTTTCTCTCCGCCTTACGCTGTCTTTTGCGCTCGGCATGTCGTTTACTTTCTTTGGGTTCTTCTTCTTTCGCTTCTTTCTCTTCTTTCTCGGGCTGCTCAGGTTTTGGCTGATCCTTCTTAGGTTCTTCTTGTGATTCCTGTGATGCTTTTTGTAAATAGACGATGCCAACATCCTTAAGTTGAACATTACTGCCATTCACGATGTGATAGTCACCACCCTGTTCAGGAGGAAGAGGCGGCAAATTTTCTTTTTGTCGAGCTTCATTTATAGAAATAATTCCGCTTGAAATAGCCGCTGAATAAGCCCTCATGCGATCCTCAACTGCTCCCCTGAGTAAGCCGTCCACATTAAATTTAGGATAATAAATATCCTTTTCTTCCTCCAGCAGCAGGTCTTTTACAATAGCTTTTTCAATACGTATCAGCCACGGGTCAAGCGTATGTACTACGAAATCAATCGACTGATGCTCAATATTATTGAAAGTACTGCGCTTCAAGAACTGAACCATGTGAGGAGGAACACGGAAAATACTGCAGATTGTTTCAACGTCAAACTCACGCGTACTTAAAAACTGTGAATCTTCCGGAGGCAGACTGATTGGTTTATAGCTCATGCCCTCTTCTAAGATTGCAACATTGTGAGCATTATCAACGCCACTATAAATTCTTTTCCAGTCCTCTCTGAGTCTATCTGGATTTTTTACCGACTCAGGATGCATTAACACGCCGATAGGTTGACCGTTGTTGCGGAAGAATGCAGCTCCGTATTTTTCTACAGAGATTGTTGCACCTAAAGGATTTTTCATCATTGCAATCGGACTAAAACCAACTAACCCGTTAAAACTAAGTCCCGGTATGTGTAGTATTTCTTCCCTTCGGAAGTAGATGTCTCTATTTGTTTCTCCAGGAACATCGTTTGTGTAAGCATGATAAATGTAATATAATTTTCCGCTTTCATCTCTGTCAACTTCTACATTCTCTGGAGGTAATGGATATAGACCTAAAATTCCATTTTTCCCGTCCCTCACAATTTGAGCGTAAGCATTACCCCAAAGCAATAACTGGACCATTATCATTTCCATAAAAGAAAAACTGGTCATTTCGGGGTTAGCCTGCCGATATAAAATCTTATAGAGTGGATGCTCTGTTGCCTTGACACTACGATCTTCACCATCCCATTTATACAAATGCAAAGGAATTTGTGCTACCGAATCTGCAAGAAGCCTAACACAAGCATATACAGTCGCTATCTGCATTGCCGTTTTTTCATCAACTTTTTCACCACTATTTGAGCGTCCAAAAAAGAATGTCGTTCCAGAGTCTCTAACGTTATTTCTAAAGTCAGGATTATCTCTCGGATTAAATCCTAACCATTGCATAAATCCCAAATTAATATCACTCCTTCAAATCTTTAACATCAAGAATTATTAAGCCCCCTTGCGGAGCTCTTGAAATGACTTTATCAATTCCTGCGTTAATGATTAACCTTCGACACATTGCACAGGGTTCAGCATAATAAATAGGGCTTCCGTCTGCTTCTTTACCAGCAAGATATAAAGTTGCTCCGAGCATATCCTTTCTTGATGCTGATATAATGGCATTCGCTTCGGCATGAACGCTGCGGCATGATTCATACCTTTCGCCGTGCGGAATTTGTTCATGCTCTCTGTAACAAAAACCAATATCACAGCAATTAGGCCAGCCTCGAGGTGCTCCGTTATAACCTGTGCTTATGATTTCATCATCTTTTACGATAACTGCGCCATATTTACGCCGAAGACAGGTTGAGCGTTCTAAAGCTGCCTCGGCTATGTTCAAATAATATCCGTGTTTATCTCTTCGCATTTGCTTTTTGCTTCCTCCTGATTGTAATACTGATTGTAATATTCTGGCATAGCTTTATTGATTAAATCTGCATATTCCTTATTTATTTCACACATGATTGGCACTCTGTTCATAGCCCTTGCAACCCTTCCTGTTGTTCCTGATCCTGCAAACGGGTCTAAAATTGTATCTCCTTCAAATGAGTAATACTTCAAAACCCTTCTGGCAAGCTCGTCAGGAAATACAGCCGGATGATTTTTATCTCGGGCCGGAGCTATATACCAACAGTTCGATGTGTCGATTTCTTCGTCCTCGTGTCTGTCATATTCCTTGTTCTTCATATTTTTATCTAACAAGAAATCCGCATTCTTACGATAAACCATGATGCTTTCTGTAATGCAGTTAGGCTTGTAGGACAAAGGCTTTCTTGTCTGTCTGTAGCCGCCGATTCTGTCAGGAACTGACGGCTCGGGTTTTATCCATTGAATTTCATCAATAAAGTAAAAACCTGCTTCAGTTAAAATTTTGTGAAAGTCATAATGAATTGGATATCTTATGCTCTCAAATTCCCGCCCTATGCGCTTTGTGATTACAGGCGAAACATTAATCACAATAAAGCGTCCATCTTCAAGAACACGGTGAAGAACCAGCAGGATAGATTTCATCTTAGAAAGATAGCCGTGATAAGAACTGTAATCAGCATATTCTCTCGCATTATAATACGGCGGAGATGTAAAAATAAGCTGGACTGAGTTATCCGGCAAGATGTTCAGTACTTTTTCTGCATCGCCGACAAGTAACATCGGCTTTGAAATTTTGTTTACTGTCTGCTTCTCCTTGAAATTATAGAAATCGTCAGCTTTATTGATTACTTCGTTATCGTAGTAATTCTTTATTCTTTTCCTTAAGTCTTCAAAACGCTTATCATCTCTGGCCTTATACAAACAAGTCCTGAACATCTGATAAATAAGTTCCATAGGATTATTGTTGTTGAAGGCTTCAAGTGATATGAAGTCATAAATTTCGTCATTGTAATCATAGCGTCCTATAGACGAAACAATTTCCCTCTTTATCTCTACGGGGAAGACAGGCACAAAGAATAAATTCAAGAGCTTCGAGAAATTAGCCTTTGTCTTATCTTTACCCATAGCTTTTATTTGTTCGATTGTGTAGTCAAAGCATTTACTTGGCATATACATCATTTCCCCCATTTCTATACGGAGTTTACATTTGGTGCGATGTGAGTCCTTCTATGACATCCTTGTTCACCCTGCTTAGGAAAATTAACACAGGCAAATTCACCAAAATATTTACGCGCAGCTTCATCATAGGCTTGCGCAGCTTCTTCAGGCGTATCATACCGGCCGAGATAATGCCCCTTACTGTTTATATAAATCGTACTTTCATATTTTCCTCCGTGTAAACGAACGCCTTTGTAGCCTGTCGTATTATTTCTTTGGATTCTACTGTTCCTGTTGTTATCAGCATTGCTAGCTATTCTCAAATTGCATCTGCGATTGTCCAATCGATTTCCATTTATGTGATCAACAAAAAAACCTTTTGCGGGATTTAGTAGCAATTTGGGTAAACGAATAGCCTTCCCATCACCTTTACCTACAACATAGTTATTCCGATCTACTGTCCAACGTTTTTGAGAGACCAAGTCATAATCTTCTTTGGAAAATATAAAAGATTTCCCGTTTGCGCACTTATACCTATAGTAATCGTTTTCCTCTTCTATGCTTATGCTATAGCATCTACCACAACTTTTTCTTTTACTGTTTTTCACTACCAATTGCTCACGTGGTATTAAAACTTCATTTCCACAATCGCATCGACATTTATACATAGATATTCGTACACCGTTATTAGTATTTATTAATCCTTCGTAAGAAACAACTTCTAATTTGCCATATCTTTTCCCGATTATGTCATTATAGTCCATATGGCTTACTATACCTTTCATACATCCACAGCTTTTAGTCAAGCCACGAACTAAGCTGCGCCCAAGAATAATTTTTGTGTTGCCACAATCACATTGACATAAAAAAAGTGGCCCATATTTTGGATCAACACTACTTTTTTCAATGATTAAAAGGTTTCCAAATCTCTTACCAATCATATTACTATAATCGATTCTAGCCATTGCATCCTCTCCATTAAATGCTCAAAAGTCCTCGTTCATCATAAACACTGCCGTGTACTTCATGACGAATAGCCCTGTCCAATCCCATTATCCATGCTACGATTCCGTCAATTTTTTCTGTGCTCTTCTTTTTGCTTGGCTTAATATTGTCTGCTGCATCAGTTTCAGCCACAACGTTTTGCGACATCCACTGTAATACCGGATTACCTCCGTGAATCATCTTGCCTTCAAGCAAAAGTTTATACAGTTCTTTCATGCCGGGACTCATATCTTTAAATCCCATTCCTATGGGAACCATTGTGAAGCCATCACCCTCAAGATCTATAATGAGCTGTGTAGCATTCCATCTGTCCACGCCAATTTCAACAATGTGATATTTGGTATTTAATTCGTTTATAGTTTTGCGGACAAAGTTATAATCAACGACGTTTCCTTCAGTTACATGAAATAATTTCTGTCTTTCCCAGACATCATAAGGAACTCTGTCTCGCCGCACTCTCAGCTCAAGAGTTTCTCGGGGTAACCAGAAATGAGGAATGACAATATAATTATCCCCGTCATACTTCGGCGGAAACACCATACAAAAAGCTGTTATGTCTGAAGTGCTCGATAAATCAAGCCCACAGTAACAATCACGACCTATGAGGCTATTAGCATTAATCGGTATGTTTCCCTTACTGTAAACATGTTCGGGAATCCATGCTACCGAGCTGCCAACCCATTGGCAAAGCCTAAGTTGACGAAAAACATTCTCCTCTGCAGGATTTTCTTGTGCTTGCAAAAAGGCTTCACGCATTCTTTCAATAGGTACTGTATATCCAAGCGATGGATTAACTTTATACCAATTTTTTTCGTCAGACCAATCGGCATTATCAGGAAGGCTGTAAACTACAGGATAAAAAGTCGGATCAATCTTTCTTCCGGCTAAAATGTCTTGTGCCTTACAATGTAATTCATAGCATATTGAGTTTCTGTCAGTTCCCGTAGTTGTGATAGCCACATGAAGTGCTTGTCGCCTCGCGTCGCCTGAACCTTTCGTTAAAACATCCCATAATTTCCGATTAGGCTGATTATGTATTTCATCAAAACAAAGCCCTGATATACTATAACCGTGCTTGTTAGCTACATCTGCTGAAACAACTTGATAATATCCGGCGTTTGAATAATTTACAATTCGCTTTGTAGCAGCCATTATTTTTGATCGCTTTAACAGTGCTGGTGTCATTTCTACCATTCTCTTAGCAACATCATATACAATGCCCGCTTGCTGTCTGTCAGCAGCAGCCGAGAAAACTTCAGCCGCCGGCTCATTATCTGCAAAAAGCAAATAAAGTGTAATCGCAGCCGCTAACTCACTTTTACCCTGCTTCTTGGGTATTTCTATGTACACAGTTCTAAATTGACGCATTCCGTCTTCTTTAACAATTCCGAACACGTCCCTAATAATTCGAGCTTGCCATGGTAGCAAGAAAAATCTTTCGCCTTCCCATTCGCCCTTTGTATGACATAGCATTTCTATAAATTTTACGGCTCTGTCTGCTTTCGCTTTGTCATAATGTGAAGTCGGCAGCATAAATTGAGACGGCTTATAGTCTGTCAGTTTGGGATAATTTGCTGGACGTTCCTTCAAATTTAATCATCTCCTAACAATGCGTCCATATCATCTACAGCTTTACCTTCTCCGTTGCCCGCAATAATTCTGCTTCTCGCAGCAGGAGTTAATCCAAACTGCTCTGCAAATTGCTGCATCAACTTCAGATATTGCTGTGCAATAGAAATATACGGAACTTGCTGCGGATATCCAGACGGAGTTCTAATCACAAGCCCTCTGTCCGTAATTCTTTCTTCAGCTTCTTTCCAACGGGCATAGGATTGACAATAACCTGCAAAGGCCGCCATATCAGCTTCAGTCAAAACGCCCATTGCCTCTAATGCTTTTGCTAACCGCCGCCATTCTTTTTTCGCTTCCGGTTCAAGCCATTTAGGACATGGCGGAGCTTTCTTTAACGGCTTAGGTTCGTTTTCATTAAGTTTTCGTTTACCTGGATTTCCCTCTAAAATTTTAATAGCGGTCGGTTTAGGTTTACGTCCGGCTCGCATGAAAACACCTCCAAAATCATTAAATAATACTTCTCATATTCCAAGCCTCATCAGCTTTACTTCTGTTTTTATAATTATTTGTTGCCGCATAACATTTATTGCAATATGTTACGTGTTTCTTCCACACGGCATCGTGTGCAATTCCGATATTTCCGCAAAACGGACAGGATTTTAATGTCTCCCATGAATGATCACTCAGCGGAGTACGCTGCTCCCATTTTTCAATGGCTTTCTCTTCGCTTGACGCATAAGTTGTATGCGCTTTACATTTAGTGCAAACTACAAACCAAAATATTCCGTGCTTCCTTACTTTAGCTTCGCCATCGCAAAACGGACATGCCTTCATAATTAATCATCTCCTAATATAAAAAGAACTGAGTTTTTATCCTCAGTTCGTTATTGTTTTTTATTATTTATTCCTATACTTTACTAATTTTCAAGCGTTTGCGAAATATCTACTAAAATTTTCGATGTATCCTGCTATTTCACATATCTCGTTGTACATCCTATATTCATCAGTAGTTTCATCGTAAACTCCATCAACATATGCTAACGTTCTGACGCTATTATTCGCAATTCCGCTTAATTCGTTAATCACATCGTGAAGTTTTTCCCATTTTTGCGTTATTTCCGCGTGAGCTTTCTTCAAACTTTGCATTTTTGTGTACCTTTCGATGGTATCACTATACCATAAAAGTCAATAGAATGTGTCCACGATTTTTCCAAATATTTTGTTTAATACTTTATTATTTCCTGCATCTCTTTTGCAATTTTTTCAGGCATTGTAACGAATACTATGGCCTTCCCATTTTGACACAAATCACTTTGTTCTCTGGCGTGCGGAGAAATGCTTCGGGATGTGCAAATTTTTTTGCAAATTTCTCTGCAAGCTCATCGCTGATGTCACCAAAGTTGTCTTCCGTTAATCCTGCCAAGAAAAACGTTCCATATATGATGTCATAGTCCTCTAAACATCTGTTAGGACTAGATCCATTAAATTTTGCGTCATCACAGGATATTAATCCAACTTCATCCTCCCACGGATACGTGACCTCGATATTGCCTCCAACCAATTTTTGAAGCTCTTCAAGCGTGTGCTCAACGGTAACCAATCTCGGCTTCTTCATCGGCTCAACAAGTAAAACGCGTATTGTTTTAGTCATTTTGTTTTCCTCCGTAAAAAATATACTGAATGTATTCAGTCTTATGTTCCTCAATCAGCATAACTAACTCATAAAGCTCCATCTCAAACGCAGTTCTCTGAACGCTTATCCAATCCAACATGTTCGACTTCCCCGAAAGCCTTACAACCTCAATCTGCTTTCTTATTTCATTTGTGATCATCACAGTGACCTCTCTGAACAATATTAATCAAAATATCCTGCATTGTCAAGCCATCGCATGTCAGCTCGGGACTATTCTCTACACGGTCAATTAATTCTTGAGCGTTCCCGTTGACATTTTCACCAGCTACAAACCTCTTCAAAAGTTCATACGCTTCTTCGGCCTCCGCAAATAAATAGGCATTTTTCTCTCCCCATGCAGTACCGATGACTTCATCATTTTCGTTGACAATCTCGACATACGGTATGCACTCATTAGCTCCTATATCCGTGCCTATAACCCTTAATCGATTCATTTTTATCTCCTTTCCGGCTTACAGCTTTTTGCCTTTTTTCTTGTCGTATAATCACTCTACTTGCCGAAAAAATCAACGCCCGCTAGATCGCGGAAAAATCAAGGAGCAAGAAAAACTCGCTCCTAAAAAATCCCGCTGTTTCACGTGTTGACTAAATGTGGCAATCTACTACTGTGATTCTTGTTTCCGGATCTTCGCCGTCAATGAAATTTTTGATGAAGTTGTTTTCCCAGTCAGCGGCACTTTCCGGAGTAGCATCAGTCCACGCAAACCAGCCCATATTTGCAGCTTCTATTTATACGAATATTCGTATAATTAGAGTTATACGTACCCTTGTATTATACGCACTTACTTTTATAAATATGAAAAATATAAGCATAAAATGAGTTAAAAGGTTCGTATAAATAAATTCGAACTGTGCGACTGAATTTGAAAAATTCGGTGCAGCGGCTCTTATTAATTCGAAAATTTCGAGAAACAATGATTCGTTCAACCACATATGTCGAATAAATTAACCTGTGAAGCAAAAAAATTTTTATTGTTTCACAGGCAAAATCATCTGTGTTCAATCTTAAAAGTCAAGTAGCCTATCTATTTCATCCTGATCATCTGGCCATAATTGTTCTACATTAGGTATAAACTCTATTTTCCTTTGCGCTATTTTTCTAATTTGGTCATTTGAAGGTGATGCATAATGCTCTCTAGTCGTTTGGGTGTTTGCATGTCCCATAAATAGTGCTATTTCTTCCATGGGCACTCCATCTCTATAAAGCAATGTACCGCGTGTCCGTCTCAATGTATGCGGTGATACAGATACGGGGAGCGTATATTTGTCCCGAATGCGATCTGCATACTTCTTTACTAGCTTTTCGATAGCTCTCGTTGTAAGATGTTTTTTTCTATCACAATTACTATAAATGAAGGCATCTTCTGAATTAGTATCAAAATGATATTCGTTTATATACTGCATTATTAATGCAGAGGTTTCCGCACTTAGCAATAGATTTCTATTCTTCTTATTTTTACCACTGACATGAAGTTTAAATAAATTGTTATTGTCTTGCTTTACACAATTCATAGTTAATGATGCTAATTCATCAACACGTAAAGCAGCATCATATAATACAGACAAAATAACTTTATCTCTCAGTCCTTGTCTAGTATTTGAAGGTGCAGTTAATAGAGCTTTTAATGCATCAATATCCTCAATAATAGGTTGTAAATTTTGGGGTTCATTATATAAAGGAACTTGATGTACAGCAAATTCAACTTGTTGAACCGTAATATCTTTAGCGGCAACGTATGATAAGTAGCTTTTTATAGCGCAAAGTTTCGTATTTACAGTTCTTTCTTTTTGTTTTTTTACATCATAGAGATAATTTCTATAATCTAAAATAAAATCGTATGTGCAGTCTTCATATCTGAATTTCTTTCGAGAAATTTTAGTAACTGACTCTACGTATGTACGAAATTCTAAGAGTGCATATCGATATGTTCTGACAGTATGGCTAGAGCCGTTTCTTTGATGCGGAATATATATTTTGATAAAATCACTGACTCTAGCAAAAAAAAGTGAATTAATATCTATTTTTTTCATCTTCGCTTTACTTTCGGAATTACTCGATGTATAACACTATCTCTTTCTTGAATAATGCGTGCAGCTTCTTCAGCATAATGACAATAATAGTATGTTCCTACAAAACTTTTATGACCTAAAAATTTGCTTAAATAGGGAAGCATCTGCGCAAAATTTAAGCCTCGCTTTAACCAGATGTTAATTCTGTTCATAATAAATGCATGACGTAAATCATGCACTGTGGGCTTAATGTCACATTTATCAGCGTATGAAGTTCTACGCCAACAAATATTAAATGTTCTGTTTACACTATTTCTAGAAATAGATTTTTTGATATTTTTTCCAGGAAAAAAATAAAAAGGTCTATCTCCAATTAGTTTTGAAACATACGCAAAATAAGAACAACAGAGCTTGTGCATATCTTCAGCCATATATACTAAGCGATCAATATGCCCTTTACCATCTTGAATGGTAATAATACCGGTTTTTAAATCTACATTGTGAGCTCTTAAATAACAAGCTTCAGAAATTCTCAGCCCATGTAAGTAAATAAGTCTGAATATAATAGGATACTCATCCGCCATTCGTTTAGTATATGTACTAACACTATCAACATAGAAATTATCGATTTGAGCAAATAAGTCTGATATTTCAGATTGAGTAAACTTATGTTTAAATGGTTGTTTTAATTTTACAGAGTAGTTAGGTATATAGCTTTGTATTCCTAAGCCATTTAAGTACTTTGAAAACTCTCGAATAACGCAAAGTCTTGTTGAAAGTGTTTTTGAACTTTCATTCTCTCTCTGAATTAACCACTCAGAAATATTTTCAGGAGTTAATCCAACTTCATTATAACCAAAATTACGCCAATAATCATCAAAATTTTTCATCCAATAAGCTTCATTTTGATATTTGTATCCGAGCGATTGCTTTTCTGCAATAAAATTAGATATATGGTTGGATAACGAACTTGTATAGGTATAATTATTATGCATGTCCATATCTCCCTTTCATTGTCAATCCGGTTTCTGAAAGTGAAAGAGGGCATAGACGCATCTTTTCTTCATCCAATACAACATATTTATGTACAGTTTCATTCGAAGATTGACCTAATAATTCCGCTGTTTCTGCATATGTTATACCACTTTTTAGGGAATCAGTCCCGAAAGTTCTTCTAAGCTGATGAAATTTTGTAATAGAGACTCCTGCTCTCTTAAGTGCGCTATTACACGCTCCACCTGAAATATGCCTATAAGGAGCAGTAGATATCACAAATATATAATCGTTATGAGCTTTTTTGGGACGACCATACTTTATGTATCTGAAGATAGCATTTAATGTAGCTGTTTCCAATGGATGACGGTGAAATTTTTTCGTTTTTCTCTGTACAATACTAATAAATTGATTTTTCCAGTCTATATCCATTTTTCTTAAAAAAGCTATATCAGAAGCTCGCAATCCTGTTGTCATTCCTAATTGTAATATAGCGGCATCACGTAAAGCAGTTGGAGTAGATGCATTTTTACAGTATTCTCTAATTAATTCTTTATCGTGTTCATCAAAAACTTCAACAATTTTTTCTCGCACTGCTCTTCCATGTGGGATAGCAAGGTGTAGATTACGTGAAACTACATTGTGTATTTCAAGATAGACTATAAATTTACGAAGAACTATACTACAATTTCTCTTAGATTTAGCCAATAACTTGCTATCAGAAAAAAGGAATTTCTTAATGGCTTCTTGGTTAAGCATATCTAATGATTTTATACCATGCGAAGTAAGAAAAAGAAAAAATTTCGAACAGTTTAACTTGTAATCATCTATAGTTCTTTTCCCAAGCCCCTCTTTTTTCTTCGTATCTAAAAATATATCCAAAATTTTTTTATAGTATGAAGGGATATGGTTATACAAACTGTCCGGATTATGCCATCTTTTGTCAGGTAATACGTCTCCTTCTTTGGTATAGTCATCATACATCTCAAGAATACGTCTTGCTCTTATTGCGTCAGTTTTAAATATAGAAGCACCTACATCCTCGTACCAAGCTTCAACAATACTTCTATGATAGCCGATATTTTCTCTATCAAGAAATAAGTATAAGTATGACAAGCATAATCTAGAGAAATTAAGAATTGATTCACTATAACCGCTTTCTTCCAATTTCTCACTAAAATATTGAATGGTATGATAAAATTCATCAGGAGGAAACGAAAGGCTTTCTTCTTTATACTTTCTTATTACAGACTTAGCATTTTCAGTTAGATCATCTAATGTAGTGCACACATTCCATCTTCTGTAATGAAGAAATAAAGAATAGCCGTATCCCTTTGTGTAGCCTTGTTTAGCTAAATAATCAAAAAAAACACGTAAATTTCCCAAAGACTGCGTATAGCTATACTTCGTGGTCGATTCTCTGATAAAAAGGTAATAACGTTCTAATATAGCGTACGTAGTATCATCAACTGTTTTTGCACCATAATATTGAGCAAAACAACAGAAACGTTCACATATTTGTTTTATATTTACTATCACTATAGGCGTATATTTTTTTTGTGTTTTTAAGAAATTAATATAATTTTCTACCGTCCTTTTATTTTGAATTGAAAGATGCCTATTGATATGTAGATGCGTAGCATGAATATGACCGAGTTCATATACATCGTTTAGACGATAGACCACACGAGTATAAGATGACCGTAAATACTTAGGAACTCTATACTCGCACCATTTTAATGCAAATTGCGGAGAATAGTTAGTAACATTTTCTTGCATTAATACTATCCGTAATTTTTCTAAACAAGTTTCATGCTTCCGAAGCTCGACAATCGAATAACAGAATTTTTTTAAAGTTTCGATAACTATTAGAACATTATCCTGATACTTTTCCATATAACTTTGACACCTCTTTTCTTAATTAATATATTAATATTATACATCATAATGAGAAAAGTGTCAATATTATTATACGAACTATTTTAATTAAATTTTTAATATATAAAATATAATTACCTAAATTATTTAATTATATTTCGTATAATACAAGGGTGCGTATAATTCTTCCCAGAGCCCATCGGAAGTTACAACAGCAAACGTATAAAAACCCGCCTGCCTTCTGGCGTAAGTTTCACGATCACCGTAAAAATCTTTGTAGTATTTCTCGTTGTACATACTGAAGGGCATTTCTTCGCCTGGTTCAAGCGGCTTATGTTCTACGAGTAAATCCCAGTGACGAAGAGCTTTCTCATATGCATCAGGGTCAGGAGTGAAGTCCACATCCCCTAGTTTTGCTGAATTTGACCTTGTTCCGTCTTTGAGCTTGAGGAAATTTTCCCAGCGTCCGCCTACTTCATACCAATCCCACTTGGCATCTGGATTCGCTGTGCTGTAGATATTGCCTTTTTTGTCGGTTATATAACCTTCTGCCATAAACTTCCAGCACTCTTCATCGCTCTTGTTCTTGAAGTCAGGATAACGCTTTCTGACATAATCAATGGCTTCCTGTTTGGTGTACTCAATATAGGGAGCGCGAGTGTTCCCTTCATAGTACGGTTCTAAAAGTTCATCAACACTTAATCCATCGTCTTCCGTGAAGACTAAAACTGAAAAATGCGACATTATTTTTCCTCTCCTTTGTCGTAAAGTTTTCAACACGCTATATATCACTCTGACTGCCGAAAAAGTCAACTGCCTAAACGATTCAAAAAACTGTAGGCAGTTACACACTATTATCGGCTTATTTTTTCTTATAAACCTTTGCTATAAGCCCATTCTATTCCGGATAAGACGAAAAAACCGACCGGCAAAGAAATGCCATTTCCCCAGATAGCATACTCTGCCACGTCAGAATACGGTGATAGCAACCATTTACGCACCTGATTTTCAGTTTTGGGCTTCTTACCATTCATAGCATTCCATTCAGCCCATACGTTCATCCAAAAAGCTATTTCTTCATCGCTGGGATTAGGTATTTCCAATCCTTTGCACCACCAATCAGGGAAGCCCTGAAGTCTTGCACATTCTGTTGGTGTAAGTCTGCGCACTATATAGGCGGGATCATTGCTTTTGTTATCATTAACAATTTGCGGGTCTTTATAATCTCTCGCCATCAGTGTGTTAGCTTTTTCTTTCTCTGCATGCATGAAACTGCCAACTGTAGATGCATAGGTACTAACTTCATCTGGCATTGCAACAGCATGACGGTCAGTCGTATTTAATGTAAAGCTGACATCTTCATTTATTCCGCTACCATTAGGTCCATTATCATCGTCTCTACCAATCATTGAACCTTGAATAGCCAAAATCGCAAGGCCACCGTGATTGCCCGAAGGGTCTTCGCTTCCGGTATCAAGACATCTTGATGTGTCTGTCTTATAACAATGGCCGCGAGCATTCTTCGTACCTTCCGATGTAAATCGGACATCATATATCTCATCGGTATTTACAACAGCCGTGCCGCCTTGCTGACTTGATAAATGTCCAATACTGCAATCCAAAGTTGTACTTACATCAATCTTCTGCGCCTGATTATGACACAGCTTATAAGCCTCAACAACTGCAATACCGCCCTGATTACTACACAAAGAATTTCCGCCGTTTGCGTCTAGCGTACGAGATGTCGTTGCCTCGTAAAAACCGCTATTCGGATTATCTGACTGCATAGCATTTGAACCCTTAGCGCAAATACCAAAGGCCGTTATTGGTTCAGCTACCAAGGGTACATTTCCTCCGCCTGTCGACATGCGGTTACAGAGCGTTTGCACTTTTCCGTCTTCGGATATTTTGATGCGGGAATCCGTCGGATTATGTTCAACTGATAAAGTCGGCGCAAGGCATAGTGTCTTATTTACACCTGTACGTAGAGTACCGGTTACATTTGCACTGGAATCTCCTCTGTCACTGAGGGCAAAAGAAATTTCATCACAAGGCTGCAATACCGCCGGATGATTACCGTGATCTTGTGCAACCAGTGTTCCTGTCTGCTCTTTTGTTATTGTAAGACTGCTGCTGCTCTGTGGATTTACACAGATTGTCTCGCCTGACGTTCCAATGCCCGTTTCAAAACTATTGGCAGCTTTTTGCCACGCACGGAAGCCCTCCGAAGAATACCCAGACAAGCCTTCGGACTTAAATAATATTTCGCCGGCACTTTCACCTGCAAAATCTGCGACAAGGTAGATACGACTTCTTATTTGGGGAACGCCCCAGTACTGGCTGTCGAAAGTTCTGTAAGCCACGCTCCATCCGTCTCCCAATAATACGTCGGCTTTTGCCCATCTGCCTTTTTCAGGCGCAGGCACCTCAACTCCTTCTTCTTTAACGCTGATGAAGGCTTCGAGGACTGCCTTGAAATCGTTGCCTTTGTTGGAGCTGAATGCTCCTGTGACGTTTTCAAAAATGGCGTATCTCGGACATCTTCCATTAGTTGCCTCCCTCATTTCTTTTATAATACGAATTGCCTGATGAAACAAACCTGATCTCGCACCATCGAGACCGGCTCGTTTTCCGGCTACAGACATATCTTGGCAAGGGCTGCCGAATGTAATAATATCGACAGCCTCAAGATTGCCTCCATTCAATTTGGAAACATCGCCGTAATGCTTAACCCGCGGTAATCGCTTATGCGTTACCAATATCGGAAATGGCGACACTTCCGAAGACCATACGGGTTCTACTCCCGCTAAAATTCCTGCAAGAGGAAAACCTCCGGAGCCGTCAAATAAACTCCCGAGTGTTAATTTCAAGCAGTTCAGCTCCCTTCAGTTTTCTTTTTTTATTTTCAATAATTCAGCTTCAGTCTCAGCTTGAATAATTGCGATTCGCTTATCCGTCTCTGCTTGCACTATCGCTATCTGATTCAAAATCACAGCTCTGTACTGTCTGCGCACTGCGAAATATCCCAGCGGGTCAAGAGTCAGAATCAAGCAGAAAAGCGATATGCCGATTACAAGCAAAATCAAATTCTTAAATTGTTTTATCTTCTCTATCAATTAGCTTCAACTCCTTTTTTTCGGATGGCCGCACGGCTTTTTTTCTCTGCACGTTCCTGTCACACATGGCGGACCTGCCAAGCTGAAAATTTTCGGTTCAGCTTCCTTGCATATTGCAAGCATACGCTCTGCAAGTTCCCTTATTTCCCATTGAGCGCGGTTACACGTGCGAAGTGCAAAGAAATGCAATAGTTCTCGAGCGTTCATTGTCAAAATAAGATTTGTTGACACAGCCTGTGGCGTGATGTAACGCGCATCTTCAGCGGGGATTCCTGCATCCAGCATTCTGCGATACAAATTCATTACGTATCCGATAATGCCTCTTGCTTCATGGCGAAACTCCGAATTCTTAATGCTCTCTGGGAAAATAAGAATCTCATCAAAATTTTCATCAGTGAGTTCCGGAATTTCGACATACCGCTGACTCTGAACGTCAAATGAAGCCAGCCTATGTCTCGTAAGCTGTGCTAATGCCGCTCGGCTTATACCCTCGATCCAAAATGTAAAAACGGCGTGTTCAAGAATGCTCGTGTGCCCTGAATCAACAGCATGACAAAAAGCACTCTCGGGCTTATCCGAATTTGTACAAATAGCGGCAGCCTCTCCGCAGAGAAGTGCCGCATTAGCCGTATGTGAAATTAATTCAACTTTCAATTTTTGTCTCCTTTAACATCTGTTCTTTAGCTTTATTGTAAAAATCCGCACAGATTTCAAAGCCGTAACTGTTTCTGCCAAGTTCCCTGCTCGCGAGCAAACTCGAGCAAGAACCCGCGCATGGGTCAATTACTGTATCTCCTGGATCGGTAAAAATTTCAATTAACCGTTTCAATAAAGCTACAGGCTTCTGTGACGGATGAATTTTAGGAATTTCTTTACCGTCCTTTTTCCATTCAAACCAATCAAAGATCATATGCCCCTTGCCGTTCTCATCGCGATTTCTAAACTTTGGAAGTTTATTACGATAAAGAACAAGTGCGTATTCCGTTGCGCCTACAATCTTCATATTTGATTTCAAAACCTGAGGACTATAATTTTTACAAAAAACAAGCGGGATATATCGCTTGAAACCATACTTCTCCGCTTGCTTTATAATCTCGGGCATCTGCTGAAAGGCACAGAAAACTATCATGCATGGAGCATCTTTTTCTCCCTTGTCCGGTTCTTTCTTCAGAAGCCGGCTGCAGAAATGAAAGAATTCTGCAATATTAAAATTAAAGTCCGTGTTAAATGCTGCTTTGCCGGCCTTGTCGCTTCTGCCGTTATCATTATCGCCGTCAACATACCAATCAGGCCGCGAAGCATAAAAATTACGTCCAACATTATACGGAATATCAACAAGGACTAACTGCGCCTTCGGAATATTGTACTGTTTGAAGTTCTGAAAATTATCATGATAAAGCTCACATTTAACCAGGATTCTCACCCCGCTTTTTAAGGCTCTCATACCGCTCAACAATAGCATCGCAGTAATCAGAACTTATTTCCATAGTCAAGCATCTGCGGCCTGTCATCTCACACGCAATAAGCGTTGTCCCACTTCCGGCAAAGCCATCAAAAATTGTATCTCCGGGCTTGCTGAAATCCTCAAGAAGCTGCATATGAAGCTCAACGGGCTTCTGTGTAGGATGAAAACGTTTGTTCAGCTCTTTGTCGCCTTCTTGAATGAAGCCGTTCAGCTTGTATGTGTACTTCTTTATACGCTTAGAGATATTTGACCATGCAAGCTCTCCATCTCCGAATGTCAGCTTATCGCTGTTCTTAGCTTTATCCCAGAAAATCCAGCCGCTGGCAGGAGGCAGTATATTGGTAAAATTATTTCCACCCCATATTATGTACCTATTATTTATATATAACGTTCGGAGGATGGCCCAGTGCTCTTTAAACATATCTGAGTTCATATCTCCGATTACTCGCGGATACAAACGTCCTCTTCCTCCGATTTTTCCTTGACTGTGCGGCGATTGAACTTGTATCCCATACGGAGGGTCTGTTAATACCAAGTCAATATTTTCGCCAGCAATAAGCTTCATTACATCAGCACGATTTGTTGAGTCCCCGCACATCAATCTGTGCTGGCCGAGTTCAACTATATCACCATATTGCATTGTATCTTCACCCCTATTCTTTTATTTCTTTATTGCTACTCTTTAAGCTCTTCAGGCTCAAACGTAGCAACTTCATCAAATTTCAATTTTTGTCCATCGCGGATAACGTAGACATCATCATATCTGCCGTTCTTAATACTGATAAAACGCTTAACGGCCACATCTACAAACTTTTCTTCGATTTCTACACCAAAACACGTGCGGTCTATCTGCTCACAAGCAATTAACGTTGATGCCGAACCGAGAAAACCATCAAGAACAATACCATTGCTCATAGTGCATTGCTTGATTAAATAAGCAATTAACTGTACCGGTTTGCTCGAAGGATGTCCAAAGCCATCTTCTTTGGAATTTTTAATACCATCAAATTCAAAAACATTAGTCTGTTTCTGATCCCCGTACCAAATGTGCTTGCCGTCTTTACGCCACCCCCAGATTATGGGTTCTGAGTTAAACTTCCAATCTGTCCGCATAAAAGGTGCTCTCGGCTTTTTCCAAATAAGGCCAGCTCCAACCCTGAATCCCGCATCTTCAAATGCGTCGTAAAATATGCGTGCTTTCATGGTTGCATAAAATTCATAAATTGAGGCATCGATGGCCATTGAGTTTTTGAAATTAGCAAAAACTTTCATTAAAAACTCATACGCTTCTTTATCGTTTAAGTCGTCGTTCTTAATCGTTCCGGAAGCATTCTCTAATTTGACAAAATAAGGAGCATCAGTGCAGACCAAATTAACTTTTGTATCATTGAGTAAAGCCTTAAACACAGCGGGGTCAGTTGAATCGCCGCAGATGACTGTGTGCCTGCCTAAATGCCAAATATCACCAGTCTTTGAAAAGGCTGGCTGTTTTAATTCAGATTCAACATCAAATTCATCTTCTTTGATGTTTTTATCATAGGCAGTTGAAAACAATGCGTCAACCTCTGGAGCGTCAAAACCTGTATAATCTAAATCGTAATCTGCTTCTTTGAGGTCAGTTAATAAGTCAGCTAATAATGCCTCATCCCAAGCCCCTGTGATTTTATTGAGGGCAACATTCAAAGCTTTCTCTCTTGTTTTATCAACATCTACAACAGAGCAAGGGACTTCCGTATAGCCTAAATCTATTGCAACAGTCAGCCGCTGATGTCCCCCGATGATTGTCATATCTGAGTTTACAACGAGAGGATCGGCAAAACCAAACTCTTCAATAGATTTTTTTATTTTTTCATAATCTTTATCCCCTTTTTTAAGTTTCTTGCGGGGATTGTATGCCGCCGGCTTGAGTTCTGATACCGGAAGCATCTTCAACTCACAAAGTTTACTCATTAAAAGACTCCTTAATCACATATCAGACCGTCAACCCGCTGCAAGAGCTCATCAGCTTGTTCAGCTAATTCCTGCAACTTGGAAGTGTCTTTATTGACTCCCAAAATACACAAACTAAATTTATTCAAAAGTTCATACATTTCAGGAGCAGCCTGAATAAGTCTTACGTTCGCATAGCGTTCAGAAAAACCTACTCCCGATGATGTCATTGCGATAAGATGAGGTCCGCAAATAACATCAGTATCATCATAAATTGACCATTCACCGTCTGTAAATTGTTTCATTTCTTTTTAGTCCTTTCATTAATCAAAACATCAATAAAAAGCCGAGAGCTGTTAAGCCCTCAACCTTTTTATCCTAATGCCTTTTCAGCAGGCTTTGCAGCTTGCTTGACATCAGCAGTACAGAAATGAACGCCTCTGACTTCATTATCAAAGACATCTCTTGCGATGTCCTCTGCGATGCCAGACCAATTACCGTTGTAATCCTGAAGATTATCATCGAAGAACTGCAAAACTTCTGGTACAAATTCGACATACACATGTCTAGCTCCGGTGAAGTCAACAACGTCCTTGATGTCATTCAAAATAGGATTACCTTTGAAGATCGTTTCATACAGGGCGGCATCAGAACCAGCATTGGCGTTCTGTTCATCGTAAAGAACAATGGCCAGCTTGACATTACCAAACTGCTTGATACTTGGCAATGCCCTCAAAGCTAAAAACTTTTCATGATTACGGACTTCGATATTGAGACAATACTGTGCCTCTCCTCCGTCCAACTTAACGACATCGCCAACGCTGATGTCAGAATCACGCTCAAATAAAACCTTCAGCTTATTTGCAAAGCTGTACCAAGGGGCTTCCAATTTCAACATAAAAATTCCTCCTCACAAAAATATCTTCTCAAGCTATCTATACTTATTAGTGTCTTATACTCAAATGCTTCCTGCCACGGTGCTTGACATTGCGTGAGCTTCATAAGATCTGTTGCTGTGTACCGCCTGAACTTCTCTATGACTTCATTGACCAGCTTCTGGTCGCAATCTGTTATATTGAAATTCCTAAATCGCGGAGCCGGAATAGTCGTCGCACCAAACACCTTATAACGAGAATACACATCAGGAACAACAGGACCGAAGTCCCAAGCCTCAATGGTATTGAAGAAGCAAGGCTTATTTTTGCTGATTAAAAAATACGCCTGTATCAGATATAATAACTTTTGTAACTTGAGATTTGATAAAAAATAATTATGCTCATCGCTGTAAACGATGACATAATCTGCTATGATGTTTGCATCATACATTGCAACCACCTAAAAAGAATTAAATAGCGTTTGACGAATTTCTTCAGCTCGTTTTTCATCAACTTCAATAAACTCTAAAGATACCATTTGTCTTCAAGAACTGCCTTACCAGCTTTCAAACTTTCAGGTACATTTAAGATTCGTTGATTGCGACTACCTCTAAACGCTAAAGACGGATCTTTCATTTCTTCCATAAAAGGCCCGTCTACAAGTACATCTACATATTGTAGTAATTCAAAATCTTTTATTTCTTCATAAACATACCCGCTATAAAGCCATATATCTTTGTCCGAGTATTTCTGTCTGATACGCTTTATGAACGGCAAAAGAGTTTTTTGATTCTCGGGTTCCATTGGTTCACCGCCGAGAATTGAAAAGCCCTGTATCCATGATGGACACAGAGCCTTTATAATTTCATCTTCCGTATCTTTCGTAAATGGCTGCCCATACTCAAAATCCCAAGTCTGGGGCTGAAAGCAGCCCTTACAATGATTTCTACATCCGGATACAAACAAAGAAACTCTCACACCTGAGCCGTTAGCAATATCAGTCTTTTTGATTGCACCGTAATGCATGATTGTCTCCTTTACTACTTTGTCTGTAACTCTTGGTCTTGTTCCATTTTGAGTTACAATTTTACAAATTTTTATATTTTACAAATGCAAAACTCTTTCTTTAATTTCAGCCGTACGACCTTGATTAAAGTAGTTGACTCCCAAATAGCCGCAAACACGCCTACAGACATTCATCTTGCGTTCATCGCGATTACCGCACTTAGGACATTCCCATATCAGCTTGCCGTCATCTTCGACAATTTGTATCTCGCCATCAAAACCACAAACTTGGCAGTAATCACTCTTCGTGTTCAATTCAGCATACATGATATTATCGTAGATGAACTTCATTACTGATAACACCGCAGGAATATTATTTTGCATATTTGGTACTTCGACATAACTTATTGCTCCGCCTGGACTTAGCTCTTGCAATTCAGACTCAAAGGCGAGTTTTGAAAACGCATCAATATTTTCACGAACTACAACATGATAAGAATTAGTGATGTAGTTGTGATCTGTAACTTCCGGAATTTTTCCAAATCTGCGCTGTAAACATTTAGCAAATTTGTAGGTACTGGCCTCCATAGGAGTCCCATAAAGACTATAACTGATATTCTCAGCTTCCCGCCACTGAGCCGTTTTCTTGTTCAAGAATTTCATAACTTTAACCGCAAAGTCATGCCCTGCCGGTTCAGTATGTGAAACTCCTTTCATGCGATAAACACATTCGTAAAGTCCGGCATAGCCAAGACTGATTGTGCTGTAATTATTATACAGGAGCTTATCAATCTTTTCGCCTTTTGCCAATCTTGAAATCGCGCCGTTCTGCCATAAGATCGGAGCAACATCACTGGGTGTTCCTAATAACGTTTCATGCCTAATTCTTAATGCCTTATGACAAAGTTCCGTTCGCTCTTCCATAAGTTTCCAGAACTGTTCTTCATTCCCTTCCGCTGAACAGGCTACATCAACAAGATTAAGAGTTACTGCTCCCTGATTATAGCGTCCATAGTATTTGTGAGACCCGTCTGGATTTAATCCAACTGTGTCAGGCGTTAAGAAAGCCCGGCAGCCCATGCAGGTATACACATCACCTTTTAATCGCTTCATAACTTTTGCGCTGATATAATCCGGCACCATTCTTTTGGCTGTGCATTTCGCGGCTAAGACAGTTAAATGCCAGTAAGGACTGTCTTCAGTGATATTATCTTCATCAAGGACATACAAAAGTTTAGGGAATGCAGGACTAATCCATTCTCCGACTTCATTCTTGATGCCCTCATATCTTTGTTTCAAAGTCTCAGCGATGATTAAACCAAGATCGTCTCTTGTCTGACCTGGCGGAACTTCATCAAGATACATGAACACAGAAACAAATGGCGTTTGTCCATTTGTTGTAAGGAGCGTCAGAATTTGATATTGAATAGTCTGAACTCCGTCCTTGATTTCCTTAGTTACGCGCATTTCTGCAATGCGATTAACTTCATCTTCACTAATCGTTTTTCCTATTGCTTTAAATTCGCTCCTGACTTCTTCCCTGTAATGCTGACGTGAGATGTCAACAAACGGAGCAAGATGTGCAAGCGAAATTGTCTGACCGCCGTAGGTGTTACTCGCAACTTGAGCAATGATTTGTGTTGCGATATTACATGCCGTTCTGAACGAATGCGGTTTCTCGATTAGTGTGTTTGTAATAACCGTTCCGTTCTGAAGCATATCCTCGATATTCACCAATTCACAGTTGCTGATTGGGCCGCTGACATATCCAAGATCGTGTATATGAATAATCCCTTCATCATGAGCACGAATAACGTCCTCTGGGAAAATATACCGTCTACAAATATCTTCGCTGACTTCTGAAGCTAAGTAATCACGCATAGTTGAATTAACAATCGGATCTTTGTTTGCGTTTTCCTGTTTTGCTAATTCGTTTTCATGCCTGAGTAATGATAAGATTTTTGCATCAGTACTATTTTGCTTTCGGAGCATTTCATGCCTGTAACGATACTCACTGTAATGTAGCATAAATTTAATGTGCCCGGCCTTCGCAAGCTCGGAAATTATGATGTCCTGAATTTCCTCTACGCCGACTGTGCGCCCTAAATTGTTACAGTTATTTACTACTTCTGAAATAATATGCTCAATATCATTTGAAGTAAGTTTATCGGTTACTCCCGCATTTGCAGCTTCGAGAGCGTGCCGTATTTTTTCAACATTAAACTGAACTTCTCGTCCGTCCCGTTTAATTACCCGCAAATAAATTTCCTCCCCCTTTTAATTTTTAGCTCTTTAATCTTTAGCTCTACAGTTTTTTTTAGCCCCGTAGAGACATCTGTCTTCTAGCCTCTTCCAGAAGCTCCTCACATGACATGCCGTACACAATCTGAGCCTCTTCATCAAGCCTATTGTAAAGAGCTATCTGCTCTTCCTCCGACAAATCGATTTCATAAACCCCTCCGCTGTCTGGCGAAGTGCTGTTATCAAACATAACTGAAATAGTGCTGTCAACTTTGCTGTCGGTGTAATCATTCAAGCCGACATAAAAATAATACTCGCCCTCTTGATCACAATCCTTGTCGTAGTCCTCGCCATCAATCGGCTCAAGCGGTTTGAAGCCCGCATCCTTTCTCATGCGGTCAACTATTAATTGAAGTGCATATCCGGCACAGATTTCCAAGCCCACCGTAGCAATGTGACACGGATGAGTGACATAGGCTTCATCGCTGCCATAGTGAATTTCTGCCTGCGGGTATAAAGAAATATTCTCCCGCATAAAACGATCGACTAAACTCAACATTTGATCCTCCTGAATTTGTTTTATTGGAATGCCTAGTTTCCTCGCTTTATGAATTTCTGCCTGCATTCCTGTAGTGATTTTATTTCCAATAATCCAAACTTCATTACACTGGGCTAGCCATTTCAATCCCAGAGAAAGTCCCAGCTCACGTTCTTTAGCCTCTGAAAGAAACTGCGTAAAATATAAGTGAGGCGCATAGGGAACGCAGCCTTTCGCTATTGCAAACCTACAGGCCTTCTTTGCTCTGTTGATGTTTTCTTCGAGACTAAGCCATATCTCTGTTCCTGTAGAACCTTCGGGGCTGAGCGGAGAACAAATATAAACGTTCATTAAGCTTTTCCTTTCAGACGATTTATTTCCCAATCCAAGTAAAATCGTGCTTTTTCAAGGTCTTCAATTTCCCGTGCAGGGTCTTTCTTTCCAGCGCGAGTTATGTACTTAACTGTGTTTCCGCGCATGAAGTTTAATTCTTTAGCGGCTATAAAATCAAGCGTCTCAATGCCGCCCTGTGTATACCAAGAAGGATGCGTGATGTTGTCGTGGGCGATATTGTCGTGGGTGATCTTTGTTTTCTCCATAAACAAATCTGTAATTTTTTGTGGAAGCTCACCCTTGCCAAAATACGTGTACAGCCTATTTAAGCAGACATGGACTGCTGAGTTCCAAGCCTTGTGATCATCATACACAGGATGCGGGATTCGTACTTTTAATATCTCGGATACTAAGTCGTCAAACAGCGTAGGTTCCTTCTCTGGTGCTGAAAAAATATTCATTGCCGTAGTCGAAGGCGTTCCTTTGCCAAAGAACGAATACAATTTATAAACACAGTTCTTTAACGCTGAGTTCCAGCCGCCGTCATAATTACCTTCCGGTTTTGTGATTGCTAATTTCTCGATGTTCTTTATCATGTCATCAAAGAAACTGTCTTCAAATTCTGTTTTTTCTTCTGTCCTAAACACTAATCTTCCTCCTCATCACATACTGAATCACATACTGACATTTCTGTGTAATCGTTGTCTTCTTTGAAACAACGCCTTAAATAAGCATGACCGCCATCAACTGATACACGTCCGCATTTACAGGTAACAAAATCATGGCGATGTTTACTTTCGATTATGTCGCCGCAGTGATTACACTTAACTTGATTTTTGATTATCATAAGCTCCCCTCCCGATACGTTTCTGAAGCTCCCGTATTCGTTCAGCATAAGTTACAAGCTCTGCAGGAAAAACCGCATAAATTTTACTTACGCTTTCAATGTATGATGCCGTTAAGTCCATCAGCTCGTACATTTCTGTAAAAGCCTTTTCCATGCAGCTTCCTCCATAGTTTTCTCATCAATATATCCAATAACTGAAGCACAAGAAGCATACAACCACCCAATAAAAACGTTGCAATTAAAAACATCATTTACATTAGCTCTCTTACCTTAGCTTCAATATAAATTTTACTTACGCTTTTAATGTATGATGCCGTTAAGTCCATCAGCTCGTACATCTCATGCATCTCTGCAAAAACCTTTTCCATGCTGCTTTCTCCATAGTCTCCATGCGATTATCTGACTTAGCAGAATTACATAAAAAATACACAACACAAAGAAAAACATTAAAATAACAAATTTTATTATCATTTCTTTATAAACTCTCTTACCTTAGCTTCAATCCAATCGCTTATGGGTTCAAACGATGCACAGAGAAAAGCACCTGGAATAATACAAAGCCACCAAATCCCAAAAAGAAACAAAAATACTTTCATTATTGTCTTCTCCTCCCTTTATTTGCACAACTATGACTACAGAAACGCCTTAGCCTTCCGTATTCCCTCGTTGCAATAAATTCTTTCTGACACACAGGACAAATAACAGTCCTGCTCGTGTCCTTCCAACGCTCTGTATGCGGGTGCTTGTGATTCCAAGCCAATCGACACGCATCAGAGCAAAATCTTTTTCGTCGGCCTGTGGGATTAGGATTGAACAGCCCACCGCAGGTAGGACAAATGTCAACATATTCATCAGGCCTGATTACGTCATCTTTGAATTTTCTCATATCGCGTCGAAATAAAAAATTTGACATCGGGCAACTCCGAAAAACCTTGCAAATACTCATATGTTTTCATAGGCTTTTCCGAAAATCCGGTTGTCATGCGGTTTTATGCAAAATTTAGCAATTACACAACTTTTCGCCCTCATGGCTCAGCTCCATAAACCCAGTTATCACAATACTTTACCCCCGCCCCCCTTGATTTTGCGTTTTTTCGCGGATCGGGCCAGGATCGGTCTAGTGATTTCAAGGCTTTAGAGATTTTGACCCGCCCCCGCCGGCCCCCTCGATAGATCATAAACAGGTGATATAATATATCATTAATGATATATTACTCATATATAATTAATACATGGACGCGGCGGAAAAAGCTCACATTTTCAAAAGGCATTTTCCGAAAACGCATTTGTGTTTTTCCCTATTATGGGGCGGGGGCATTGTTTACACTTCATACCCTTGTGCCCGTAACTTCTTCGCTGCTTTACGTGCTGCTTCTTTATAATCATACGCTCTCTTCGGAGAGTTCATCATCTGAAGATACGCTCTGTGTCCAGCTTCACCCTCAAAGATTGGAACGAGAGGTTTACTGTAATCTCTGAGATACTGCATTTCTATCTTCTTCATAAACGCTGCCACCTAAATAAAAACGCCCTGCATACACAGGGCAAACCTTATTCATCAGTTCCCTCACGATCAAAGTGAATCTCATCTATAGCTAAAGCGATAATCGCAATGACCGCACACACTGATAACGTAATCCAGAGCGGACTCAATACCCAGAGCCAAGACCAAGTAATCAAGCCAGCTAACTTATAGGCGATAAACAGAATAGTCAGTGCTTCAATGAAGCCGAGACCGCTGATGCCAGAAGCCTTTTCCCGCATATGAACTCACCCCCTTCACTATTAACCCACTGGGCACATAGTTTTGTTTATAGTTTCTCTTGTTGTTTAATCTTGTTGTTTAATCTTACTGCTTCTCTTTAGAATCATAGTATTCAACGACACAAACACAAACTATCACAAGAAAAACAATACTGGAAATCAGCATGGGAGCCAGCCACAAGGGACTTAATACCCAAATCCAGCTCCATGCAATTACTCCGACCAGCTTCAAAACAATGAATGCAATTAATAAAGCACCGATGAAGCCGAGACCTTTAGATTTTTTCATTATCTTTTTGACCGCCTTCTAAGAAGCTTCTTATAATAGACCTCAAAGTATTTAACAACTTCTGGGATAGGTTTCCCATAATATGGTTGATGGTCGGCGCACCATTTGCGTAGGTCTTTTTTGCTCGTAAACGGTTTGTAAGTACTACGGCCAGTCATTATCAAATCAAGTTCTGGCTTTAACGCATCAATAAAATCACAAACGCACCAGCCTTCCCAGATGTGCTTTTCGTACGCTTCGCCTATAGCTTCTAACGCTGCATCTTGAGCAGCCGCTTCACGCTCATATTGTTCGTTAAGAGTCATTTTGTTACTCCTCGAAGTCGTCATCGTAGCCCGAATACTTACGATTTACATCATAGGCACGATCGTAGTCGTAGTCGTAGTCGTCCTTATCGTCCTCGTCCTCGTCTTCATCGTAATCATCGTCATATGCATCTTCGTCATCATAGGCTTTATAAACATTATTGTATTCATCGTCCTCGTTGTCCTCGTTGTCCTCGTCATACTCATCGCTGTCGTCATACTCATCCGATTCATCATCTTCATCATATTGTGTGTTGATATGAACTTGATGACTACCTGGAAGGGAAATATCAAAAATACCGTCTTCACATTTAAACTCAGCTTCACCTGACATCTTAAACACATTCCCATATCTCAAGCCGCTTTTGTCTTCGACTAATTCAAGCGGAATTAAAGCGATAACTCCAGCGTCAACAGGATACTTACGACAATCGGTATCGTAATAAACGCCATCGCCGTGAGCCGTTGAACCTACAGCGAAACTGAAACCATTAACTTCAAAGATGCCGTCGGCAAATTTTTTCTTTTTGCCCCAGAAATTATGATAGACATCATCGCTGAGAACGCGGCAAGGATCAACAATAGCAAATCCTTGGTTAGATTTTATTTTGCCTATTTTGCCTATTTTGCTTACTTCGCTTACTTCGCTTACTTTATTTTCATCTTTCTTAAAATTGATACCCATATTCTTCACGCGCTACCTCATAAATTTTTTTTCTTGCTTCCCGATAAACCTTACCAAGATCATTGACGACATCAACAAAATCAAGGCAAGCCTCCTCGTTGTCGCCATAATCAATGTCCCAACATTTTTCATGCAAATCTGCAAATCCCAGCAGCATATCGTGTGCTATGTCTTTTACTGACTGCATAAAATCACATCCTTATTAATTTAATCTACTGTTCTCTGCTGTTCTCTGCATTCTCTGCATTCTCTTCTTTCAAAAATAATATCCTTTAGCAATTCTTTTAACCCTGATGCAAAGCCAATTATTATAGAAAAAGGAACTATGCAGCACCAAAAAACGAAAGCGATTATCATAAAAACCTCTAGACTGCTCATGCTTCATCTCCTCTCCGTCAATTCGCACTAAAGATTTTTCAAACATCGAAGCTTTTGTATTTTCCACTTAGCTTTATACAAATTTCCATCAATTAATAGCGGGCTAGCTCGCTATGAGCTTAACCCGCAAAAAGAGAGTGATTATGATTACAGCGCGATACCGCTGACAGACACAAGTGATGTCGAACCATCGCTTGCTACGTTAATTACCATCTTAACAAGCCGTACTTCGGGAACTGCCGAAATGACTCTTTGAACTGCAAGAATGCAGTAATTTGTTCCGTTGACAACTTGCTTGCCCACATAAAGAACAGGAACGTAATCAGCTCCGGTAAGTCCGCCTGTAATTGCTGTGAATGCAGAAGCAACCTTCTGCGGAAGATTTACGCTTTTAATTTCGTCAAGATTCCAGCTACCTAAAATGTTTGAATTAGTACTTGAATTACTTAAACTACTTAAAGACATAAATACTTGATGCCCTCCTGAAATTTGTTTTTCTTGTTTTTCTGTTTTTTCTTGTTTTACGGCTAATCACAATTGAAATATGGCTAAAAATAAACCGTAAGTTAGAGAAACAATTAAAAATGACGGAGGCTCTTACGCATTCTTCAATGCGCTAATGTACTTTTCGCAAAATCGCTCCCTCGCCTCTCGATTCCTTACTCTAATACAGCGTTAAAGCTGTTCCTTTTATTATTCTTTTATTATCGCGGTATTGTGCCGCATGATCGGGGCGACCGGAAAATCGATTCGTGAAAAAAATATAAAGCCTCCTACTTATACCCGCGGGAAATCAAAAATTTTCATAGGTATAAATACCTATTTTTTCAATTCAGTCACTGTCAGCGTTTACGCGCTATTTTTTCTTCGATTCCGCAATTTCGTTAAAAAAAGGCCGAATTTTTTGCACGATTTTTAATACGCTCTTTAATGCAACTGTGAAAAAATATAAAGCCTCCTACTTATACCCGCGGGAAATCAAAAATTTTCATAGGTATAAATACCTATTTTTTCAATTCAGTCGCTGTCAGCGTTTACGCGCTATTTTTTCTTCGATTCCGCAATTTCGTTAAAAAAAGGCCGAATTTTTTGCACGATTTTTAATGAGACATGCTTCCGTAATGAATAAAAAAAACTTAATGAAGAATGAATAAAAAAGCACGCACGGAACGCACGGAAGACGGAAAATGTTAATTTTAAACTCATAGTGGAGAATTTTTGCGGATTTTCTCAGTGTTCATCAGAGAGCAACTTTGAAAAAATTCAAACTCATAATGAAGAAAAATGAAATTTATTTCCTATTTTTCCGCTTTTAATTTTAAACTCTTAATGAAATATTCATCTTAAACCTATGATATAAAATTTAAACTCTTAATGAAAATTACCGAGAGTGATTTTTTATTAATTTAAATTCTCAATGGAAAATGTTGTAAGCTGTAAGTATTGGTTAAACTCTTCTGTAAGACAAACGCCATTTTCAAAAGAGCAAGTACAGTAATTTTGAAAATATCATTAATGTTTGTAGTCCACTACCTATTTTGCGTAGTGGACTATGCATATTAGGTTGTAGTTTAAGGATTTGTTAGTTTCCTATCATTTCAGTCAATATAATGATAATTTTTAGACTAATAATGCTTTTGTTACGCTACCGCATATTTCCATTGCAAGTTTCAATTAAATATAGTATAAGGGAGAAAATTTCATTTCTCTTCATTACAAGTTTCAACTTTCAAAAGGTACTGTATAGATGAATACTGAATAAATAAGCGAAAATTTTCCATTGCAAGTTTCAATTTAACAAAAACATTAATATTCATACCGCACGTACCTGTCTTCATTACCCGTTTTAAGGTTGTGATGATGCTCACAGAGGCTCTGCCAATTCAAGCTGTCCCAGAAAAGTTTTTTATCTCCGCGATGCGGAATAATGTGATCAACCACTGTCGCTTTCACATATTTCCCTTCTTTCTGACACATGACGCAGAGAGGATGAGCGGTTAAAAATGCTTTTCGGGCCTTCTGCCAAGCATAGCCATAACCTCGCTCATTCGCTCCCCGCTCTCGAAGGGGCTCAGCTGGATGTAACTTTTTATGCTTCTCACAATACTTTGTTCCCGGCTCGACCAGTTCAGGACAGCCGGGATGCATACAAGGCGTTTTAGGTTTTCTGGGCATTATGAAACCCCTTGGCTCTCTTAGCTCTCTTGTTCCAAGCCGCTATGGCTTCTTCTTTCATTATTTCTCCCACGGCAATCCCTTCTTCCCGAAATGGCCATATGCGCTTACCTTGTTGTAATTGACATCGAACAACTTCAGGGCTTTGATAATTCCTCTCGGAGTTAAGTCATAATTATTTGCTACGTATTCCTCGATGAACCCGAGCTCCTGATGTTCAGTTCCGAAGCATTCTACGTGAATACTCACAGGCTTTGCAACGCCGATGGCGTAAGCGATCTGAACTTCACATTTATCCGCATAACCGGCTCGGACAATATCTCTGGCGATTTTTCTGGCCATATAAGCCCCGCTTCTGTCAACTTTGGTAGGGTCCTTGCTACTTAATGCCCCTCCACCAAGGTGACCGACACCGCCATAGCTATCACAAGCCAGTTTTCTGCCCGTTACTCCGCAATCTGCAAAAGGTCCTCCGATTTCAAATTTACCCGTAGGGTTAATGAGAACCTGAAAGTCTGTGTTTAATGCGCGTTCTGCCGCAACGTCTTTCATCAGGCCTGTGATGATTTTTTTCACGGATTTAATCCCTTTCTGGTCAATTTCTCTTGCGGTCTGAACGCTGCAGAGAAACGTCAAAATTCTCCAGTTGTTATAGTCAAATGTAACCTGAGCTTTTGCATCAGCCTTGATTAATTCGTTTTTCGTCTCTTTCATATAATCCTCAAGTTTTTCAAGCATACAGGTGGCCAAGACGAACGGCATTGGAAGAAGTTCCGGCGTTTCGTTCGTAGCATAGCCGTACATCATTCCCTGATCACCTGCTCCGCCTTTATCGACTCCAAGCGCAATGTCCGGCGACTGACGGCTGACAAGCACACGGACATTAAATTTCTTGTAATTATAGCCGAGCCTGTCTTTGCCGATTCGCTTAAAAACATCAGCAACAAGTTTCTGATAATCCGGAGACTTGACCGTATGCGACATACTAAGCTCGCCGGCAATAACGATGTTATAATCTTTTATAAGCACCTCAATAGCCACGCGGCTATCTTTGTCTCGCTTCAGGCAGTCCGTGACAATTGCGTCTGCAATCTGATCACAGATTTTGTCAGGATGTCCGGAAGACACCTGCTCACACGTAATAATGTTGCTATGACCACTGGGAGCATTGCGGCCGCTAGTGCTGTCATTGTGATTGCCATTGAGACCGCCATTATTGCTGTTTTTATTACTATTCACACTCATGATGAGTCAAAATCACTGTTCCTTTCTGTTTCATTTCTGTTTCATTGTTCGATTAATTTGAGTTGCTGTTTTTTTTTTTTCACAAATTCTTTCACAAATTTTTATAAAATCTATGAGAGGTGTTGAACTATCAGAACGTTATATCAGCTCCCAAAATGCCCATTTTTAGCGTCAAATTTAGTGTCAAAATCAAGTATAAATGTAGTGAAATACATAATTTCTTTTTGTCCGGAGCTGGAGGAGCAGTTTTTTATGGAACACCTTATATATATGTTTATATTTTTATATTTTTGTATTTATATATTTATATAATGGAATATATATAAATATCTGCTCCTCCAGCTCCAAATATAATATATATATGATGAATACTGTTTTTTTATTCAATTTTGGAGCGAAAATGGAGCTGGAAAAGAGCGGGTTTTGGAGCTGACTTTTTCACACTTTTGAATCAACAATTTATCGAGCAGCTCGATAAATTTTAATTATTTAGGCATCTGATTCATCTTTTATTACCTCAAACTCGGGAACAAGCCCTTCTTCAACAGCTTCGCTATTAGCCCACGTAACATTATTAACCATTGTCGTAGTATTGCCGTTTTCAATCCACGGCCTTCGTCTCTGATAAACGAAATGCTGTTCCATCTTCTTACGAAAGTTAGAGGCATTCTCAGGCTTAAAACCATTCTCGCCGCACCAGTCCTGATAGCGTCTGTAAACAGCCTGTGCTCTTAACTCTTTGCCGGTTTCTTTTTTCAAGCATTGACCGCAAAACATTAAGATTCGATCAGAAACTATTCTGTATTCCTCTGTGGCTTGAATAACGGACTTGGGCATTTCAAGACCTTCTGCCTGATACAGCCTGAATCCTTCCAAGCACCAATTCAGAATGCCTGATAAATTCTCAGGCCTTGCAAAATAAGACTTCAAATCTAAATCACGTTCTTTAGCACTAAAATGACGAAGGAACGGAATGATTCTAAGTCTGTCCGACTCAAACATTGTCATGTCAGAAATCTGCGGCAAATAGTTTGTGTCAATAAATAGCTTGAACTGCGGCTTGAACTCAAAACTATTCTCACGCAAGAAACGGGCAGTCAAGATATTGTTCCCTGTCATCTGCTTGGCGAGAGAGGCATTAATCTGCATGTGTTTGCCCGGCTCAGAGATGTTGACCATACGAGCACCATTAAGCCTTGCCACGTCTTCGGACGGACCTGAGGAGTTAATAATTCCTTTCGCGCTCAACATGTCCGGCTTGGCCGTACGCCCATATTCGCCCATAATCCTGAGCACAGTTTCCATGGTTGTGCCTTTACCATTACGGCTCGTAGCCCCGTAAAGAATGAACATGCATTCTAATCTCGTGTCCCCTGACATCGCATAGCCGATTGATTTTTGAAGAAACTTGATTCGTTCTTTATCTCCGCTCATAACTTCGTCCATGAATGTCAGCCAGCGTTCACAGACTGCGCCAGGAACATAATCAACTTCTGTCATTTTTGTCAAGAAATCTGACGGCGAATGCTTCTTGAACTCACCGGTCAAGAGATTTATTGTTCCATTATGACAATTAAATGTGTATTTATCACGGTCAAAAGCGTCAAATTTAACAGTGATTCTCGGATTCATGCCTGCGTCCTTAATCATGATATCTCTGAACTTTTTCTGATCAAGTTTTTCAACTCGCTTCAAAAATCGCTCTCGGGTATCTTCAGATGTTATGGTTGCACCAAATGATAATAAAATGTCATGAAGGTTCTTGGCCATTTCACCGACGCTAATGCTGTGTACATCCGGTCTCCAGACTCTGCCATCGTAAATATACCAGCAGCCTCGAGTATCATTCATTAAGATAATATTGTGATAATAATCTACGAATATTCTGCTGTTGCCGATTTGTAATGATTGATAGTCAGGATTAAGATGTGGCGCAAGAGCTCCAATAGTGGTTGTGAGACAGCGATAATCCGGAGTGAATGTATAACCTTCCCGTTCTCTGCGATCACGTTCTTTCTGAATAGCATCGCTGTCGAGGTTTGATAATGCAGCGAGGTCAAAATTAGTAACTTGGCCCTCTGAGGCTTCTCCGAGTTCTCCAGCTTTCCCAGCTTTTCCAGCTCCCACAGCTCCCACAACATCTACAGCTTCTGCACTAATGGGAGTAAAATCCTCTGCGGCAGAAGTTCTCGCCATACCAGTCGGCCTGTAAACGTCAGCGCAGGACAAAACGGCGTTTCGGATTGTGATAGTTCCGTAAGTTCCGTCTCCCGTAATTCTGTCCCATTTGTCGCGCATTAATCCGGAGGAGCGAAAAATTCTGTCAATCTGTTCCTCCACACATCCGCACCAGAAGGCCAAGATTGAAACCAGAGCCATATCAGCGTCAGACTGAGAGTCATATCGCTCTTCCCAGTGTCCGGCCATGAGGTCTTTAAATTTCTCATTAGAGTCCTCATTGTTCGTGTTACTTGCGTGTGCTATTTATTACCTGCTCATCCGTAAAATAAGACACGGGATTGGGGACAGCCTTATTAGTCAGCCGTGACCGTCTTCTCATGAATTTATCAAGCACGGCCTGCAGGTTTTGAATAGTCTCAGAATTTTTTAGAGTAATCGGAGCCGCATGCTGGCCTGATTCTGCTCTCACTTCAGCTCCCACTGCTCCTGCTTCACCTGTGCGGTAAACATCTCCCGTCACCGTAACGAAGCGGTTTGTTACACCAGGTAAGTAAATTTCAAGGCCGAATTTGCGGTTATTGATGTAATATGCTGACTTGTCATACGTGAAATCCGCGTCAAGCCTAAAAAAGCCGCGAAGTCCCCTGCCGCTCGGGCTGCGTTCAAAATATGTGTTCGTGAGCAATGAGAGAATATTAACGGCCACATCATTAAGACTGCCATCTTCTCTGAAGCAGTGGTCAATGTCAATCGCTCCGATACCTTCCGAGACTCTGAAGCCGATGCCATCCCAGTGTCGTGTGCTAATTCCTAATGCATACATCTTCATGGCCGTTGCGAAGTCCGAAAAAGTTGACGGGTCATCGGTTTTTGCCATTTGTCCAGTCTTGGGATCATATGGCACTTTTGTCGGTTTTCCGTTGCGTTTTTCTTTTCGCCATAGACAGAACGAGCAGGTACTCTTGAGTATTTGCGGTATATTCACGAAATTTACGCGGGTTATTGACGGCTTTGACTGCTTTGACCTTTTCGATTGTTGAGATTGTTGCGATTGCTGTGTCGACTGCGATTGCAATACATTTGACTGAGTGTCTTTTTCGTTAGACATTAAATTTCCCCTTTCATAATGTTTAAATTCTTTGCTTTTATTGTTTTTATTGCTTTTATTGTTGCGATTGTTGTTATTACTTCAAATAGCCGAATAACCTGAATAGAGGTACTTTTGTCGCATCATATACCTCTGACTAATATAAATTATCATCTCGGGCACGAAAAAGCGCCCTGTCGCGTCTATGAGGCCAAATTCGGTATAATGGCGCATATGATGACATTATTATATTTTTGCTCATACGCACGCATTGAGATCAGCCGCTCTTTTATAATTACGTATAATTACGCATCGCCCATCCTCCATCTCCACCGCCACCTCCCTCCCTTTCTTTCTCCCTTTTCTTTCTCTTTAGACAAGCACCAAGAAATCTTTAATCGCATCGTTCAGAATTTTAATTCTTTCAGGCGATGTAACTTTTCCTATGCAGTTCCTGAGTTGCCGCTTATCTAAGAGCGTAATTTGTTCCAGCAGCACACAGCCTAAGCGAGAATATAATTGTCTACTTTGCCTACTTTGCCTGCGCTGATATTCCTGATTGCGCTTATAACTGTGCCTATGATAATGCCGCTTGTGATAATGCCCTTTAGTAGAATGTTGCTCGACATTATTTGCCGCATTTACGTCGCTCACTTCCCACGGGTAAATCAGGACATGTGTCGGCAGATATAATTTATGAAGTCTTGAGGTCATAGGAGCAACGGTAACAATCGGAGAGACTGTATTGGCGATGTCATTACTCAAAATTAATACGGGCCGAACTCCCGTCTCATTATATTTTCCCTGATTGAACCCGAGATTAGCGAACCAGATTTCTAGCCTGTGAGCCTGAAGTACGTTTACTTGATACGTTTTAGAACTTCCGCCTATACTTTCGCCCGTAGACGTATTATCTTTTTTAGCAACATCTTTATCGGCATTGATGACAGAATTATTAATCACGTTATCCACGTTATCCACGTTATCAGTTATAGCCGCTTTAGCCGCTTCAGATTTCTTCTCGCAAACCGTGTCGACAATTTCGGCAGATTGTTCGAGAGATCGTTCGAGCTGGTTAAGGCATTCATTATTATCGCACTTGGCCTGAGATTGTGCTTGAGCTTGTGCCTGAGACACTGCTTGTTTCTTTTTCGCTGCCTGCAATATTTTGATTAATTCATTTTTTCTGTGACTTTTATTATTATTTTTCCGTCCTGCTGATGCCGATGCCGAACTCGATTTTAGTATTTTTGATATTTTTAGCCTGCTTATTTTCTTTACCTCCTGATATTTATAATTTAATAAAAACATAAAAAATCATAAAAAGTCATGAAGTACATAGCCGCATTGAATAATTTCAGCAAAAATGTCATTATCGGCTATGTACTTATGTACTTCATTGCGTATGCGTGTGCGTGTGCGTGTGTGCACCGCATTAATTGAGAACACTGTGAATACTACCTATTAGCTCCAAATTTGAGCCTTAACAGCAGCAATTAATTTTTCCTGCGTTACGTCCTTACTTGCTAAGGCCGCAAGTACGTCAGCATCCACGGTATTTTTTGTGATAATATGGTGGATCGTAACGACCTCGCGCTGACCTTGCCGCCAAAGTCTTGCATTCGTTTGCTGATAAAGTTCAAGACTCCAAGTAAGCCCGAACCAAATCAGAATATGACCTCCCGCTTGAATGTTCAGTCCGTGCCCAGCAGACATCGGGTGAATTAAGGCAATAGGAACTTTGCCGGCATTCCAAGCTTCAATATCTTCAGACGTTTTTAAGTCTCGTATGTCAGGTTCATCTTCCGCTCCGTTCATTCCGCTCATTCCGTTCATCCTATAGCCTGCCGCAGTCAGGTATGAAATAATTCTGTCTCTGTCGTGCTTGAACCAATAGGCGACTAACACGGGCTGTCCGTTTGCGGCTTCAATTAAGTCTTCTAATTTTTCAAGTTTCCGCTGATGAACTTGACGGACATTTTTAATCTCGTCATACACGGCTCCGTTTGACATTTGAAGTAATTTGTTTGACAGGCTTCCGGCATTAGAGGCATCGATGTCTCCACCCTCTAAAGGAATTATTAATTCTGTCTTGAGCAGGTCATAGAACCTACGTTCAGGCGTGTTCATTTCAACTTCATGATTAACGAAAATGCAGTCCGGCATATTGAGATGGTCGACAGCTTTCATGGAAATCGTAATGTCAGAAATTTTATTATAAATCTGTTTATCAGCTCCCGGACGCGGAACGTATTTATAAACAATTCCGGTCTGAGGGTTCATTGAGCTGGCCTTAAAATAAGCGTCCCTGAACCTTCCGATGTAACGGCCAAGACGCTGACCGCCGTCAAGTATTCCGATTTCAGCCCAGAGGTCCATAAGTCCATTAGAAGTAGGCGTTCCGGTTAAACCTATCCAGCGTTTAACAAACGGCCTAATTTTTCTGAGCCATCGGAATCTCTGCGACTTATGATTCTTGAACGAACTCAGCTCATCAATAACAACGCAGTCAAAATCCCAGCGTAATTTTTTCATCTCATAATACTCAATGAGCCATTTGATATTTTCGCGGTTAATGACATAAATGAACGCCTTTGTGTCTAATGCCGCAATTCGCTGTTTTTCTGTCCCCAGCATCACCGATGCGTCTAAGTGCTTCAGATGATCCCATTTCTTTATTTCTGAAGCCCAAGTATCCCTCGCTACTCTAAGTGGGCCTATGATGAGAACTTTTGAAACTTTCAGCTCGTCCAGAATTAAATCATTCAAAGCCGTTAATGTGATTACGGTCTTTCCAAGTCCCATATCAAGAAATAGAGCCGACACAGGATGCGTCTTGATATAACTAATACAATACGTCTGATAATCATGCGGCATGAACTTCAAGTTAAGCATCACCTCCTTCCTAATTTCCTCTTCGATTTTTTCACGTGCTTTTTACGTGTTTTCTACTCGTAGAACTTAACGATTTTGAATGTTGACAATAATATAGCCGCCCGTTATAAACAGCGTATCTTCGGTTTTCGCATCAATAAAATAGACAAAATTAGAGCCCATATTGATGATTTCTTTTGCCTGCCAAGCACGATGACCGTGATTATAAAAATGATCGACAGTTATTAAGTTTTTCAATTCACGTATCTCCCTTCATTTGCTTCATTTGCTTCTTTTACCTCTTTTGCCGCCCACTGTGATTCTCCGTGCGCTTCTCCGTGTGATTCTCCGGCGGTTCTTCAAATTTTTCCCCGTAGTCGGTCATGTCAGAGAGCTGCTCTTGCAAATATTCCGGCAAAGTTTCAAGCTGTAAATCAGGAACTTTAACACCGATATTTTCAGGGAACGGTTCTCCAGGAGTCCAAGCCTTGATGGCTTTAATACATGGCCGAATCTGTGACTTTCTGTCAATGCAGATTACGGGAAAACCCAGCTTCATTAACTGAATTCTTCTTTTCTTCTGTAATGCTCGCATCATTTTTCCAGGCGACTTGAGCTCAACGAAGCAACATTTGCCTGGAAAAAATAGAACTAAACGATCGGGCAGCCCGTTCGTAGTCTGAGACGTAAACTTATAAGCTACGCCTCCGGCCTTGCGGACTGCCTTAATAAATTCGTTTTCAATAATGTATTCGCGCATAATCTTGTGTGTGTTTCAGTTAATTTGCTGTCAGAAACTCAAAGCTGAAAAATGTAATGCTTGAGTCTGTACTTGCCGTGATTATCGTCATCTTCGACACTATCCGTGTCTATGTCTTCGTCTTCGTCTTCGTCATTGTCATTGTCCTCATCGTCCTCGTAATCGTAATCGGCACATTCGCATTCTTCGCGATATTTGCAGTTCCTGCATTCACCGTGAAAAACAAAATTATCAGACTTCTCGGGTTGCTCGGGCTGCTCAGGCTGCTTGGCCGACTTGGCCTGCTTTTCATAATGACTCTCATGGTCATCGCGGCAGTTGCTATCGCTGTGATTATCACGCTCATTGTAATCGTTGTGATTACCGTCTCCACGAGCTTCACGAGTAACTATGATGCGATCTTTATCAATGATCACGGAATCAGCATCGTAAATATTCAAGAGGAGCTCCACAATCTTTAGGTCATAGTTCCTAGGCATATTGCCGCTAGTGGTCGTGATTATCAGAAGGTCTTTCAGCAGCGAAAGCATATCCGGCACAGCCGCTATTGCTCTTGCGTTGACTTCAAGTTCTGACTCTAACTTGGCCTTCTTGTCCTTCTGGGAATTTAATCCCGAGTTTTTCGGCTCGCCGCAATTTATGATGCTGCCTTCATACAGAATCATTGTGCGGTTCGGCTCGCCTGATTTATTCTCGGGCCTGACCACAATGACTTTTCCTTCCGCTTCCCAAGAACCCTGCGTTATTTCCGTGAGTTTCCCGGTTCTCGCAGTTCTTGCACCGTGCACATCTTGTGCGACTTTTGCCGCATTTGTTTCGTTTGTTGTTTTCAACATAATAATAAAATAGCCTCCATAAAAAAGTACTTAAATGAAAAACATGAAAAACATGAAAAAAGAATTAAAAGAATAAAAAATGAAAACGCTGCATTGCGTTATGATTATTAAATTTCAGCCAGCGTTAGCAGGTCATGTTTAATTGCTTCAATCACAGCCTGCACTCTGTTTTTTGTGTTCAATTTCTTGAGAATATTCAAAAGATGATTATTCACAGTACTCTTGCTTACAAATAATTTTTTTGCAATCTCTTTATCCGAAAAACCGCGAGCTACTAATATAAGAATTTGAAGTTCGCGCTCACTGAGAGATAATTTTGATTTGTTATGTCTCAACTCAATATCCTGCCCCCCTCATTGCTGTTCTTCATGATCATCGTAGTTATTGCCGTTATTGCCGTTATCGCTTTCAATTTCTTTCAGCTCCTGCAATGTTGCGTCCATGTCAAAGTCACTGGCCATTTCACCGAAGAAGAGCTTGATAAAATATCGCTGGCCTTTGCCTGTTATGACAGGAGTCCTGAATACAAGAGGCCTTCTGTCTTCTTCAGAACCTTCATAGCGCATTATTGTTGACTCCCTGATTTTGAAAAGGCCGCGGTCAATACTGCGCTGTGTCGGTAAATTCCAGCGTTCGCCTTTTGCTTTCATCAGGTAAAAATTGTCTCTCATCCATTTGAACAGATTGAGAGTTCCAATTTTTCTTAAGCGGCCGCCCGCCGTTCCGTCAGATAATTTAGCTCCGTTCTGAGACAAAAACTTGGCCAGTGTTCCGACTAAAATACAATCGTCTGACATGCCTACGGCATCGGCAAAAGCGACTTTATGCTGATCATTCTCAATCTGAGATTCAAGCTCGGTAACTTTTACGCGTTCAGCCCGAAAAGCTTTAATCAGGGACACAATCAACTCCGGATTTTTGAGAAGTTTTTTCACCGTATCAGGGCTGGCGTAAGTTCCGTACTTGCGAATTGATGCCAGAACCGTGCTTGCTATCCATCTGCGGAACGGCTGTGCTTCAGGTTTTCGAGAGCGAAGGATTAATGCATATAATCCTGACTCGTTGACTAAATTCGTCCTGCCCTGACGACCTAACGAAACGTTAGACCGTTCGTCTTTGTCGACATGATCATTCAATGCCTTAGTTACATTCGTATACCCGAGAATATTGCAGACATCTTTTGCAACGAACCACGGCTTGCTGTCCTTTACAATTATCCGGACAATTTTGCCGTTGAAATTGAACTCTGCTTCTGCCGATTCCGCTGAGGAGTGTATAATTTCAGAGAGATTGTTGAAATTATTGACTTCGGCCAAGTCGGACACGTCTTTGTTTTTGTCTTTGTTTTTTGCGGCCTTAGCGGCCTTAGCAGCCTGAACATCAGCTTCGACATCAACATCAGTCTTAACGTCAAGTGCATTAAGTGTCGGAAGTATGCGTTTTTCAAGATCACGCTTGAGTGTGTCTGCATAGAGAGGAGAAATTTTTCCCATGATGTCAAGTGCGCCGTCCTGTCTGAGCATGACCATAGTTCTTCTTTTGCGTATTCTGGGATCGACAACCTCAAAAACTTGTTTGATGTCCTCGACCTTTTCTTGGTCAAGATGTCGACTGAGATTAATAATATTACCCAAGCTAAGAATATTCGCAACGTCAACAGCGGAGAGCCATGCAGTGCCGTCCTTGATTATGACACGGAGAGAAATGTCGCCCAAAGAAAATTCATGTAAAACGTTCGTTGATGCTTTTTTGATTGCTGTCTTTTTGCCTGTGCTGATTGTTGTTTCAACTTGTTTGCTTGTTCTGTTTGTTCTGCTGATCATAATTAAAAATCCTCCTGTGTATATTTTTTTTGACCTTTTATTGATTTCTTTCTGCTATTTCTAGCCTTTGAAATTTTTTCACGTATTTTTTTTTGCGCCTAATTCATGTGGTTAAGAGCTCCAAGAAATTCAAGAATTTCAGGAGCCCCTAAAACTTCACGCTTGCATGTCCATAAGCTTTTCTTAAAGCTCTAACGTCATCTTCAACAACTTCAACTAATTCTTTGCCTACGAGCTGAGCGTCTGTATATGTTCTGCTCCAGCCGCCGCAAATTTCTACGAACGTGTGATGAATGCCCTGCTTTCCCAAATATCTGAAAACGTAGCCGTCTTCTGGATCGCTGCCTTGTTTAAGAGGCTGCAGAACGTATTTTTCGCCGCGCCTCAAGCCGTCTATTATTCTTTTGCTCGTTACAACCTGATAACATGCTCCGACTGAAAAATGATGCGCTATTGCGGCTCTCGACGCTCTTGCTAAAGGTCCATAGCCAGAATCAGCTTCGTTTTCATCATTCTCAAACTCAGCTTCAAACTCAGTAAATTCAATAAACTTAGTTTTAGGCGTTTTAGGCTTATGTGTCAGGCCAAACTGCGGACGCAATTCATTAACATGTTTGTGATTATGTTTTGACATTTTTCTCAATTCCTTTCGAGTTTTATTTTTTTTGCTGTCTTTTTTCGCTGTGAAAAAATTATGAAGAGCCTGTGATTAAAAACTTAAAATCACAAGCTCTCTATAATTTAAGAAGATTAAGACTAAAAAGAGATAAGCGGCTACGATTTTCTCAGCGATTCATTTCCCGCCACTGAGACGGAGACATTGTTACGACCTGCCAGCCGATGCTCTCTAGCGTGGTTGCCCTGTCGTATGATTCAACATCTTGACTCGCCCTCGTAACGGCATTTGAAAGTCCATAGAGCGAAAGATCGCCGCCGGCAATCAGATAGTCTAAGATTGATTCCTGTTCACCCTGATTAAGTCCATAAGCCTTACTGGTCAGCTCAACGACATCTGAAACATGGCCGGTAATTTTTGCTTCGGTGCTGTCTCGAAGTTTGTCAACAATCATTGCGAAGCGGGTTTCTTCAATAGCGGCTAAAGTTGCATCTCTAATTTTGAGCATGAAGGCTTTATTTTCTGCCTCTAAAGTTTCCGAAGAATAAATATGAAAAGTATCTTCAACGGTCTCTACAGTACGCCCTATGTGAGTTTTACGCTCGCCGAAGTCATTTACGATTAAGCCATTAGAACAAACGAGCCTGTATACGAGCGGCTGAACTGACACAGCACCGAGCCCGACTTCAGAATTGCTAATTACAACACCGGCTTGAACGATATCGCCGGGAACGACTTCCTGCTCAAGCCGGTGGTTCAGAATTTTCAAATACATTCGGGTCGGAGTTACGGCAGAAGAAGCAACTTCCATGCCGTCTTGGCCTGCAAAAAGCGGGAGAACTGCCGCCGCAATTTCCGTATTATCAATTCGGCGATAACGGTCAGATAATAATGCGCGAGCAACGCCGGCGGTTTTTCTTATATTAGCTGTGCCTGTCGTACCCTCTGCATTTTCATGCTGTTCATGCTCGGGATTAACTTCATAACTCATAGACCTGACCATGTAGCTCTGCTCTCGGTCTCCGAACCAGGCATTGACGTTTTGAGCTAAAAGCTCAGGTTTCTGCTTACGCATAGCGTCATAATACTTGGCCGGAATTTCTAGCGTTGAACCGATTTGTCTGTGAAATAAATCGGTCATGTCGAAGTTCTCGCATTTTCCGTCATTGTGAGAGAGAACAAATGTTTCGCCGTCATTTTCAAGTTTGAATGCTGTTGCGGGAGCAATATAATCCCGCTTTAATCCGTTTTGACGCTGAAGCTCAGCAAGAACTTCAGGCAATGATTTTCCTTGTTTCATGTGTCTGATTCTCCTTTATGATTTTCTATAATAACTTCCGCTATATCCATCCGAAGCTAAAGGCAACCCCTCAGCCCACGCGGGATTTTGATTCATTATTTTGCAAACATCATTGACAGTTACGATTCCTTTAGGAACTTCAAGCACGACTTCATCATGGACATGAGCAACGATATCAAGTCCCGCCTGCTCCATCCGCCACATAGCTTCTGCCAATAAGTCTCGGGCTGTTCCTTGGGTACAGTTTTCCGCCAACTTTCCACCATAAGACTCGGTGTTATCCCACTTGTTAGCCGCATTTAGGCCATCATAAGTTAAAGACATACGGCCAAATTTATTAGGTTTGAGTTTAGGATTTATGTATGCAAGTTTACGTCCGGACGGAAGTACGAGCCAGAGTGTGTTTTCATAAAATTGAAATTCAATTTTGCCGACTTTTCTGTCCTGATGATTCTTTATAGTTTCTCTTGCTGCCGCTTCTAAATCCCACCAGAACTGAACTATTTCAGGATTTGCTTTGCGCCAGTCCTCAATTAATTTAGGCAGGTCATCTTCTTTTAGACCCATGTCAAGTGCGCCCATAGCCGTCAAAGCTCCAGAACCGCCTTGATAGCCACACGCAAGCTCGGCAATCTTGCCTTTCTGACGTAATTCCCCGTTAATCCCATGCTTAACAACGGGCACGCCGAACATAGCTGAAGCTGACGCACAGTAAATATCTTCACCGCGAGTGAACGCATCAAGCCGCCATTGTTCTCCGGCCAGCCACGCCAATACTCTCGCCTCAATAGCTGAGAAGTCAGCAACAATAAATTCATGGCCGGGCTTCGGGATTAACATGGTGCGGATTAGCTGCGAGAGAACATCAGGGACATTGCCGTAAATTGATGCCGCCATTTCAAAACAGCCCATTTTAATTAATTCTCGTGCCTCGTTTAATGTAGAAAGCTCGTTCCTGACTAAGTTTTGTAATTGTATGAATCTTCCGGCCCAGCGAGCAGTGCGATTAGCACCCGAGAATTGAAAAAGACCTCTTGCTCTGCCGTCCTGACAGACGCATCTTTCTGCTGCCTGATATTTTTTAATTGAACTCTTTGCCATCTGCAGACGAAGTTTTAACATTTCTAAGACTTCCTGATTCTGACCTGACTTTGGAGCCGCCTCCAAACAATTCTTATTATCGAGGTCTGTAATCATAGCCGCAACATTAGCCTTTCCTAAACTTTCAACGGGTATTCCGCGTTCTGTCAGCCATGCTTTTAATTGAACTACTGAATTTGGATTTTCTAATCCCGTCAGCTCGCAAGCCCTATGCTTCATGGACTCCGCCTGAATTTGATCGCATTTGATAGCCTGAGTTACAAGTTCTGTGTCAATCATGACTCCACGGTCATTAATTCTCTGGTCCATGTGATAAAAATCCCATTCATGCTCGGGAATAGGAAATTTTTCAAGCCATTTACGAATTGCTCTTTCAGTCCTTACGTCCTGAACACAATAGTCCTTAAATTTCTGCCAGTCGCCAGGATTAGCTTCGTGCTCCGGTAAGTTTCTCGTTCTGCCGCCGTTTTTCTTTGTCGGCTTACACGGGACCGAAAAATATTTAATTAGGCGTTCGCCGGCGGAATCTTTTTGCTCAGAAACTTTCAATACTTCCGCAGCGGTTTTTAATTTCAGCGGTAATGATAAAGATGCCGAGTGAACCATTGAGCAACGCCACGAATCAGGAGATAACTGAACGCCGAAATATTTTGAAAGACATGTGCGTTCAAACGCCGCGTTCCAAGCCGCCTTGATTATGGTCGGATCAAATATTGCGTCAACAACTTCTTGAGGAAGAGTCTCACCGCAGGCCAAGTCTATAATCTTTACTGGCTCGTCATCGAAAGCGTAAGCGAATAATAAAATGTGAAAATCTCCTTCAACGTAACGATACACGCCGCATTTTCCTAAGTCGATGTCGGAAAAGGTCTCAATATCAGCACTTAAAATTTTATGATTATGATTATGATTATTTTTCTGAATCTGATTTATAACAGTCAACTCCTTTTCCTATGTTTCTTTTGCCCCCTTTTGCCACGTTCTCTTATATTATTTTTATTTAAGATTTTGAAAAATAAAAAATAAATGAGAGAGCCGAAGCTCCCTCTAAATAATAAATAACAAAAAATAAATGTAAGGGGAAATTTAATGTAAAATGTAAAAAGACAATTACGAGGAGTCAGAGTAATCAGTGTAATCAGTCAGATTATTCTTACTGACTCCTCTGCGTTATTTATAAATACGCGGGTTTTTCTCCGCCGAAAAGATCCTCATAATTTTCATCGCCAAGATCATCAAAATCAGAAGCCGCTGAAGTTCTGCCAGCTAAACGTTCGCCGTCCTTGATCTTCTGAATATTGCCTAAGCCTGCCGCGATGCCGCGATTGCCGTTAGCGTTGAACGGGTAGAAATTAACCGTGACGTTGCAATAATCGCCGGAGCCGCATTCCATTGAATCCGTGATGGGCTGAACTCTGCGGTCAACAATTTGCGGAGCTTCCTTTGAGTTTGTGTTGATAAAGAAGCAGCCCTTGTAGTTCTCATCGTCCGGTCTTTCAATATCGCCATCGCGGAGCGGGGTTTTGAAGTTAGGACCAGTAGGAATTTTGCCGCCCCACTTTTTGTCGCGACCTAATTCTTTTGCCGCTTCAATTGCCGCATTGACTTTGTTGACGAGTTCCTGATTTGACTTCGGGAAAATGCAGGAAACGGAATACTTCGCTTCCGAGCCGTTGATTGATTTCGGTTCCCAGATGTTCGCATAGCTGATGCGGCAGGGAATCTTGACCTTTGTTGCTGACTGTGTTGACTGTGTTTTGTTGCCATTAAGTTCTGACATAAATAATACCTCCGAAATAAAAATAAAAATATAGAAATTGAAATGCGGACAGAAAAAACGTCATTCTTCGGCCATGAATTAGGCCAAGACGTTAAATTTTCTTGTCCGCAATACTTGAAATTAACTTTCTTACGAGTCCTCTTTTGACGCTTTGAAAGGTTTATAATTTACTCTCGTGTTTATAGCGTTTAGTGAAAAAAATATGCTCCTAATCAGGCAGGACATCAAACTCCTGATCGGGAGCATTTTTTGCTTCAATCTTAACCGCCTCTCTGGGATCGCTTTCAGGAACCAGCGACAATTTACCTTGCGGTTTTTTGACGAATTTACCGAGAAGTTCCGCAAATTTTTTCTTGCCCATCAGCTTCTCGAAATCCGTTAATGTGATTAATTGCTGCTTATAAATATCTGTATAGCCGTTTTCAGTTGCAGTCTTAATTACAGAATTAATATCTGTGAATATCCGCACCGACCTTCCCTCGACAACTTTATAGCCCCGAATCGGTACGCCGTGATTTATTGCTTCCGATGAAACGTAAGCAAATACAGCTTCAATCCAAGAACCTATTTGACTTAGGGTCGGAAGAATCGCAGTTAATTTATCGAGCGAAATTAATTCCGGCTTCTTAAATACGGGAGGAGCAGTCGCGTTTTCTGTACCTTGCTCTGAGTGTTCGTAATTCTTGTAATTTACGTCAACATTATTCGCTGCATCGGTTGCGTCCAAATCAATAAATTCTTCACGGCAGAGAGCTAAGGCTTCCTGAACGCGGGCTTTGCATAAATGTTTAGCTCTGCAGAACCTGCACCAGTCGCCGGCTTTTTGTTCACCTTTGCCTTCGTAAGCCATTTGAGCGATTGGCTTAATACTTTCGCCCCAAGCTTCAAGTTCCTCTCGGGAACATTCAAACGTACTGATATTATCGAGACGGGGCTGAACGATTGTCATTCGGATAATCTTAATGTCCCAGATATAACCGTAAGCAGCAAGTGCCCCGATAGCGTACAGCATCATTTGAGTGTTGTGAGCGGCTTCAACAAAAACACCCCGTCCTCCCTTGAAGTCTATGACATGAATTATTCCTTGACCGTCGGGAGTTTTTCCGACTATAACCATATCTCCGGTTCCGAAACCGCTTGGAGCTATGTGAGAATAATTAAGTTTGGCCTCAATGAAAGTCAGGGGTTCTTGGCCGGACTTCTTTAATTCTTCAATTACTCCGACCACAAATTCATAATAAACGTCAGTTACCTGCTCAACCTCGTCGCTGTACCATTCTTCAGATTCTGGCTTAGGAATGGTCTCGTGAAAATAATTATGCCGAAGTTTATATTCGCAGACTTCATGCATGAACGTTCCTTCCCGTGCATACGGGCTCGATTCATTCGGAAATTTTTCCTGCAGTCTGGCACTCGGCGGGCAATTTAGCCATTGTTTTGATGACGAAGCCGATAAAAGTGCGTGACCTCTATTCGCGTGGTCGAGCTGCTCTGTGATAATTTGTTCTGCAATCTGCGGCTGCTGTACCTGCTGTACCTGCTGTTCAGATTTTTCTTCAGATATTTCTTCAGATTGCGTTTTATTATTCAAGGGCATCACTCCTTTCAAATAATGTCCGCTAACGCCGTACTCTTAGTACTCTTACAAGCTGGCAAGTTCGGCCATGAAAGCTTCATATTTTGATTTCGGAAGCTGACTGATCACTGACACGCCGTAATTATTCACGATCGCTTCAATCTTTTTGTTGTTTGCGGTATCTTGCCTAATCTTCTCGACTACGATTTTCGTAATGTCATCATAAGTTATTGAAGAATTAGCTTCTTCCGCTTCTTCCGATTGAGCGACTTGTACGGACTGTTCAACTTTTTCAACCGCTTCTGACGTTCCAGAGTTTTCTGATTGCCCAGCTTCATTACGCCCTTCATTACGCTTCTTTTCAGCATTTATTTCGGCAGTTGTCTGAGCATTGTCGTCAGAAGTCGCCGCATTTGCTGTGTCCGCTGTTCCCATTGATGAGGCTGATGGAGCTAAGGACGTAGACACTAGTAACTCCTCATCGTTAATTCCTAAGCTGTCGAAAATAATTGAAATACCCTCAAATGTTTTTTTCAGCCCTCGGCTTAACTTATGAGCGTCAATCAGTACCTTGTGAGCGTTCCATTCAAGCCCATCAAGCCTACTTTCATTAAGTTGCTGCATGAAATTACTTGCTCCTTCCTTTAGAATTTTAAAGAGCCTCCTAAAAATTTATTCTTCGGAGTGAATCGCTCTCCGAAAAATTATTCATGTGCTCCTACTTATACCTGCGGGAAATGGAAAATTTCGAGTTTTTATAAAAAATCAGTAGTTATACTTAGAGCATAAAACTGCTAAAAATTCACTTATATTAAGGCTTTATAAACATTAAAGATATTTTTGCGCGACATTAGCAGAGCATCAATTTTGATGAAATTTTGCACGAAAAAATATTTTTTCTGTCGCAGTTTGTGGCGCCTCTTATCGTAAATCTAATGCAATAATGTAATGAAGAAATAATTCGACAAAAAAAATTATCCTGTAAACAGAAATTCTGGGGGCTTCCCAAATTCCTGCCAGGATAATAACTTTCACAATTATTATGAAAAAAAACTTAACGCCGCCTGAATGCCCGCTACTTTTATTTCACGGGCTTTATCGCTTCACTGGTCTCTACCGTTCTCTACAGAATTAATATTCCTCATCAATGCCGTCAGAATCATCAGAATCATCAAGGTCATCAACAGAAATATTCTTAGAGTTTTCTGCCTCTGTTGCCTCTTCTGCACCTTCTTCTGCGTTGATTCTGTTGAAATCAAGATTCAGATATTTCTCAACGTCTTCGCCAGTTATAGCCTCGATTTGCTCGCTAAATCTCTTCTGTATTCCCTTCACTCTGTTAGTGCATGAACTGGGAGCTATTTTAAGCATTTCAGCGACACGTAAAAGCGGAATGTCGTACTCAAAATGAAGCTTATACAGCTCAGCTTGTCGGTTAGTCAGCGTTGAACAGCTCCTTGAAATTATTTTTTGAATTTCAGCCCGTCTTTCTTGAGCAAGAAATCGCTCTTCAGGGTTCGGGATTCTGGCAACAGTGACGGGATCTTTAAATTTTCGCTTACTTGATTCAAATTCGCCATCGGTATTGTTAGTGTCTTCAGTATCTCCAGATGTTTCACTTCCAACCGCATCACTGTGCCGAATAAGATTATTAGTGATTTTTTCTTCTCCGGCCAAGCAGGCGCATACGGCCCAGTTCTCTTTTCCCAGCATTGTCTTGTCCAAGACGGTTTTATCAATGTCGTCTATAACAAGATTGTACTGATATGTAAAAGTCGAACAATCTGTAAGCTTCAATGTCGCATAGCGATCAGTGCTACGATATTCAACCCAGCCATTATTGTAAAGAATGATTGCAAAATCACTGTCAACCGTAACGCCATCTTTACTCTTCTTGAGCGCAATACATTCAAAATTTTTTCTCAGCATTGCCGGAGTAGGACTCTTGCTGAATTCAATCTGCTCGCGAGTCAATTTCTTCTGATACCTCTTGACGATTTCAAGCATTTCGTCAAGGCTGAGAGAATTATTATAAAGCGTACCGATTTTAATCCCGACATTACTGCCTTTGAAGGCAATACGCCCGTCTTCGTTCATGGCTTTTTTCATCCACGTGGGCATATGAATCCTCGTTGACGTTTCTTTGCTGCCTTCTGATGCGGCTGCTGCCGTTGCTGTGACTGCTGCCGTTGTTGTTGTTTCTGCTACTTTTACCGCGCCTACTTTTTCATTTCTTGAAGGATTAAGTTCCTTCTTCTGATGACTGCCCTGTTTCTCAACTACTACTACTGCTTTTTTCATATTAAATATCCTCCATTTCATATTTCCTCTTGCTTTTTGCTAGAGGCTCTGATAAAATGGGGTTCATTCGGAAGTATTCCGATTAGCCCCGAAAGTTTTTCAACTTCTGGAGCATATGAAAATGTTTAATAGGTTTATTACACGGTGTTGAATTAGCTGAATGAGTTTATTTTTTAGGTTTTGAAGTTTTGAGGTTTTTGAAAGAGGAATTTTTGAGGAAAAGATTTTTGAAAGGAGAAGAAAAGATTGTCAACAAGGCTTAGAGGAAATACATTTTTAATCCTTTTACTTCGCGCAGGAGTGCAGGAATTGAGCGAACGTCCTGAGTGGGGCGAGAAGAATAATGGCATTACTCGGGCTAATATGTTTGCTGATTTATTAAGAATGACGCAGCCCGAATATAATCCGCCTAAAATTAAAACGTTGCAGTCTTACTTTTCCAAATACTTGAGTGGTGAAATGCCTCGTAGTCCGTCATATTTTGATTTCGAGAAGTCAGGCTTTAAGCACGGATTATCAACTCGAATCAATAATGACTATCAGACCGTTCTCGCTGAAATGGACAATTTTTATCATAAATATTTGCGAAAATCTAAGGTCGATCGTTGTCAGCTTGTGGCTGGTCTTGTTGATGCTATTCTGCAAGATCAAACCTTCCAGGGAACATTTAATGTGGGCGACAAGCATGTTGATAAAAAAGAATTGAAAGACGTAAAAAATTTTACGCTTCAGCCGTTCTTGCTTAGTGTTTGGAATGAAATTTTAATGAATCACACGGATGCAAGCGAGGGATATGATACGTACATGGAGTGGACGAAAGAAGCTGGATATAACAGTCCGCGTGATATCGTTACTGAAATCGGCGTTGAAAGGGCCAAGAAAATTACAGTTTCAGATAAAATTCCGGGAGGTCTTATGATGAAAAAAGCTACAGTTGAATCAGGTGCTGAGTCATTAATCGCTGAGACAGTTGCTGAGACAGTTGTTCCGGTTGCTGATTCAGTCGCTGAAGAGAAAAAGCAGACAAAAGATTCAGGGCAGGAAAAAAGCGGCGCAACGCAGCAGACGCTGAATAAGAACGGGCGCGTTTATAATCAAAACGCTGAGAAGATATTTAATATCGAGAATTTAGGTACCTTGAACGCCTAAAAATGAATCAAATGAATCAGAGTGCAACAAGTATATTTAACGTTGAAAAAGTCGAGCACTTGGTTCATCACGGTGCGGGCTATTATTCGGGGTCTTCAAATGACTATTATAATTTAATCGTTTATGGCTGCGAGCCTTGGTTCAAGAAACAAAATCACATTACGATTACGAGGGATCGTGCGTTAATGGAAGACTATTACATTGACGCAGAATTAAAGGCTCGCTATTCATCTCTGTCAAATTCTGCGATTGCCGAACTTCTTACGTTCCCAAGTATTTTCGCATATGAAAATACTCATGGCAGGCGAACAGATCCCGGACATGAAGCCGCTGTGGGACATCTTACTAACATTAAAAAGCGTTCCAATGGAATCGAGATATATTTTCGTCCCATATTTTTTGTTGATCAACAGCGGCTTAACGAACTAAGTTTTGAACTTGGCATTATGGGCAGCAGTAGAGGTATTCATGAACTTTCGCGCTCGCATTGGACTGTGAAAGCAATTGATTTATATGAAGTATTAAGAGATAATGAAATTTTAATGAGGTAAATAATAGTTGGAAGAATTATCCGAAAAGTGGGTGGGCATTGTAGACGTTGCGGAACATCTAAGTGTATCAGAAGATTCTATTCGTGAATGGATTAAAAAGGGGAAATTGCCTTATTATAAGGCTGGCAGGTTATATCGGTTTCGTCTGTCTGAAGTTGATAAGTGGCTGATGGAGGGGAAAATAGCGGATGAATAGTAGTCAAACGGCAAACACGATTTACAACATTGAGTATATTGAGGATTTTAATTGTAATTTACCATCGAACTCGCCAGAGCCGCAAAAAGGTAAATTTTTATATAAAAGTAGTGTATTAACTGACGAAGAGGCTGAAGAAATAATAAACAACGAAAGTCGTTGTCATGATCTTTGTGAATGTGATTCAAATAATATTATAATTGGCGAACTTTATCGATTCAGAGGAGTAGCTATGTTGTCTCAGATTTATAACGCTGGCGCATGGCTGGTACAGGTTAAAGCAAGCATTAACGGTCTTAAAATTTCCGGAAAAACATCGACTGAAAATTGGGTATCTGCAAGTTTGTTAAATAACATGCTTGATATTGGATTTGTGTCTGGTGAAATTTTTTTTAAGGCATTGGATAAAAACAAAAACGTTTTGACCGTCCAGTTTTTAGTCGTGAAAGGATGAAAAATATGATATCTGCTTTTGTATTTGGAAGTAACGTTGCTGCTCTCATCCTGAGAGGCATACTGCATCCAGATATGCAGTTAAGTAATTTTGGCACAAGGGAAAATAGTGAATATCCAGGTTTTCTTGATGGCTTCTTTATCTGTTTAGATTTTGCTGAAGCTCAAAAATTTAATATTCCTGATGATCTTGATGATAACATGATTCGCAGATTAACAAGGTCGTTATTTCCAATATTCCAAGACTTAAAAACATTCTCAAATATTAGCTATTTTCGTGCAGGATTTGTGTCAAAATGCGGATATTTAGGAAGAGAATTATTCTCCAATGCTTGCAATAGTGGCTTTTCTAGTTTTGCGTTTTTGAATGACATAAATAATGATTCAATGACTTTTTCTTATAATCCTCTATTGCAGCCAGAAATAATTAGAGAATGGGTTGATTTTAATGTCGATGATGTAAGTCCATTGAAGTACAGATCGCTTATTGAATATCAAAGATCACCGGAACGACATAAAATTTCGCTTCGCAATATGTATTACTTGGACAATTTGTTCTTTATGCGTTCTTACATGGTCCTGAGCGAGTTAAAAGATGAGACATCAATCATTATTTTAATTTTGAATATGGCTATGTCATCGCTTAGTTTTAACCTCCCAGTTACAGCTTACGGCTTGTTTAAAAAATGTCTGTATTTAGATCCTCGAATGTCGGAAGTCAGACAAGCGTGTAAAGATGGCGTAAAAAGGGCAATGAGCTCAGGAAAAATAACCAATGTGACTGATACAATCATTAGCCGGTATTTAGATAATGATTTATTTGGATTTATATGGATTTTAGATGATTTAGACCGATTAATTCCTAAAGATGAAAAGGACTTAGAAGGGATGCTGTAATGATGGGCGACCAAGAGGCAGAAAAAATATTTAACATTGAGCACGTCGAAAATATGATTGTACACGGAGTGAAATCGTCTTCGTCTTCGTTGTTTAAATCTCCTCAAGATGAATTGAGAGCATTGATAGATGTGGCTTATGATTACACTGCAAAATACAGAAAACTTTTGAACTCCAATAATCGCACTGAAAAAGATGAAATGTCAATTTTTGAGGGACTTCATGCGTCAGTTCAAGATTTGTATTTCTTTTATGAAAAAAATGCAAAAAAGGAAGAGTGCGCAGAAGCAGATATAGCATTGACAATTGTGGATGTGTACAATAAATTTTTTGGACATTTTAAAGGACTTATAGAAGCAAAAAAAGCAGGGAAAAATTTTACGGAAGAAGTAAATCAAGCCAATCGTTACTTAAATATGCTGGTAAAGATTCTGCTGGCAAACATGAATGATACAGGAAGCACCAGCAAAAGCATTCAAGGGCCAAGATACATAACTGATGAACGCAAGAGTCGTTATATCCTCACTAAGGAGCAAGACCAGGACGCTGAATTCGAGTTTTTCCCGGATAAGTTTTATATAATGACCTTTTACTATATTACCCTACATGACGGCAAAGATTATTATGTCCTGCTTGATCACGGCTCATATCCGCCTAACTCGACGCGTATTAATGATTTCTGGTCTATTCCGCGCTCTGTTACGATTATAAATGGTCCGAGAGTAAAAACAGTCGGAGAAATTCTCTCAATATACGATGAAGAACTTGAAAAAAGTTCAATGAAAGAGAAGCTTGATATGCAGGAGACTGATTTTTACTATAATTATGGCTTATTCAACAGAAAAAAAGAAATCGTAAGCTGCCACGTTGAGTATAAACGTTCCGTGACAGAACCCGAAAAAATGCGATGCTACTACATTAGAAATATTTTTGTGAGCGGAATCGACTCGGTTGGAATTCGTAATCTCGTTGATCCAGAGTGTAGGCATAATCACACTTTTTTGCCGTTGTCAATAATAAATAATCTTCCTCGAATTAATGGCAGCGGTGATGAAGCTCCGGAACACGGCTGGTATAGTTTCATGGGAAGGCCTATTCCAGAAAACATCATGGACGTTTTCATCAAAGAACGTGAGAACCTTATAAACAAGTCCGTAAAAATAAAAGAGTCGGATTTGTTTCGTCATTCACAGGGAGTTTTGTTTCATGTTGCTATTTCAAATGCTCATGAATTTTTCATGTCGTCAGCGGATAGATCTATTATTGATCGTCAAATTGCTGGTATTTATGAAGAAGTTATGATGCGGCATAATATAATGCATCACGCGGTCGATCATTATCAGGTTATTGGCGCAATTCGTGCTGATGGTGGTGTTGATTTTACGCAACTCTTGGAAGAAATGTTTGAAAAATTTTCAAGGCTTGTTTATAGGAGGCACACGTATTTATTACTACGCTGTACCGTAATATTTGGTCAGTATGAATTTGGCAAAACATATGGTCTTTGCTCTAGCATTCCTGGTTTTTCTGGGAAGGCATACGAAAGATTAAAAATCATGGCACATCAGACGCATAATGTCCAAATGGAGTTCGGCTATGAGATGAATGGAATTTTGTTTGGATATTCCCTTGATGACAGTGATAATGTAAAATTTGATCCGCTTGGGGTTCAAAAATGTTCACAAGGAAGAAATATATCGTATGGCATGAGATTTCTGATCAAAAAATATTTATAAATCAACTTTAGAAGTTTATACAGCTCGCGAAAAACACACGAGCTTTTATGCTATAATTATTTTCAAAACATCATGCGGAGGAATAAACTTGGAAAAACTTCAGTGTGTCATAGAGCGGATTACATTTCATAGCGAAGAGAATGGCTACAGTGTGCTGAAAGTTTCAGCGCGGGGATTTAATGACATCATAGCAGCGGTTGGGAATATGGCGGAACCGCACGTGGGGTCATGCTTTAATCTCTACGGAGAATGGAAGGTTGATCCGAAATGGGGCCGGCAATTTTCATTTGTAAAGAGCTACGAGACTTTACCCGCAACAGCTAACGGAATAAAGAAATACCTTGGCAGCGGTCTGGTCAAGGGCATCGGACCCGTTTACGCCGGACGTATTGTTGATAAGTTCGGGGAGGATACTTTAGAAATTCTTGATACTGAACCCGACCGGTTGTCGGAAGTTCCGGGAATAGGGCCTCTTCGCCTTGAGAAAATTAAGAAGAGCTGGGTTGAGCAGAAAGAGATAAAAAATATTATGGTCTTTTTGCAATCTCATGATGTCAGCACCGCTCTGGCCTCTAAAATCTTCAAGCAGTACGGGAATGATTCAATATCCATCGTAACTGAAAATCCCTACCGCCTTGCCGATGAAATCTGGGGTATAGGCTTTAAGACTGCCGATACGATTGCTAAAAAACTTGGCTTCGGCCATGAAAGATATGAACGCCTTCGCAGCGGTCTTTTTTACACATTGAATAAATTATCTGAGCTCGGACATTGCTTTGCATATAAGCCGGAGCTTGTAAAAGCCGGCATGGAACTTCTTGAAGTCCCTGAAGAAAATATAAATTGGACGCTTACGGCAATGTTGTCGGCCAATGATTTAATTGAGGGACTCGGAGATGTTGAAATGCCTAAAAACATAACGGGCCCTATCGATTTCTTCTCGCCAGAATTTGAAGCAAAGACCATGATTTATCTTCCCGTCTTTTATCGTTCTGAGGTCGGGACGGCCAAGAGGTTATTGAATCTTCTGAACGCAAGTAAAACTTGCTTTATTGATACAACTCCAGAGATTACGGACATGGCAGGTATAACAGGCACAAGCAGCCCAGTCCGTTATGACGAGACGCAATTAAGGGCAATCCAAGCCGCTATTGAAAATAAGGTTCTCATCTTAACTGGCGGGCCCGGCACAGGGAAGACAACAACGACTCTTGGAATCATCAATGCCTATCGTGAAGCCGGAGCAAGAATTTTACTTGCCGCGCCTACAGGAAGAGCCGCGAAAAGAATGTCTGAAGTAACTAAGATGGAGGCCAAGACGATACATCGCCTTCTTGAAATGAAGCCGCCGCAGGGATTTCAGAGAAATGAAAGTAATCCGCTAGTCGGCGATGTGCTGATTGTTGATGAGTGCTCGATGATAGATATAATTCTAATGAACAGTCTTCTTAAAGCCGTACCTGATAATATGACTTTAATTTTAGTCGGAGATGTTGACCAGCTTCCGTCGGTAGGAGCTGGAAAAGTCCTGAGCGACATTATCGAATCAGAAGTCGTTCCCGTCATCAAACTTGAAAAGATATTCAGACAAGCGCAAAAGAGTAGAATTATAACTAACGCGCATAAAATCAACAAAGGCGAGATGCCGTTTTTAACCGATCATGATTCAGATTTTCTTTTTGCCGCTACGGAAGACGCTGAAACAGCAGCCGAACGGAGCGAAAATGCGGCAGACAGGGTAGTTGATCTGTGTACGAATTATTTGCCAAGAAGTTTGCATATCCGCCCTGAAGACATTCAAGTATTGACTCCCATGAGACGCGGTGCGGCTGGTTCAGCAAATTTAAATATGCGGCTGCAGGCAGCTTTCAACCCAGAAGGAAAATCTTTGAAAAGGGCCGGCATTGACTATCGAGTTAAAGATAAGGTCATGCAGATAAGAAATAATTATGAAAAGTCCGTTTTCAATGGGGATATCGGTTTCATCGAATCCGTGAACACTGAGGACAATGAATTGACAGTCATTTTTGACGATAGTAGAAGAGTAACTTACGACATCACTGAACTCGATGAAGTCGTTCTCGCCTACGCCACGACAAT